>DATFCX010000055.1:0-12308 GCA_035252585.1 Gaiellaceae bacterium | reverse complement strand
GCGAGCAGCGTCACCTCGGCGCCGCGCCGGCGCGCCTCGGCTGCGAGCGCGACTCCCATCCGCCCCGACGAGCGGTTGCCGACGAAGCGGACCGCGTCGAGCGGCTCGCGCGTGCCGCCGGCCGAGACCAGCACCCGCTTCCCGCGCAGCGGACCCGTCCCCATGAGGAGGTTACGAGCGGCGCGCAGGATCTCGTCCGGCTCGGCCATTCGCCCCACTCCGAGCTCTCCCTCGGCCGTCTCGCCCTCGTCCGGCCCGACGAGGACGACCCCCCGCGCGCTCAATGCCTCGGCATTCGCGCGCGTCGCGGGATGCGACCACATCCGCGGGTTCATCGCCGGCGCGACGAGCGTCGGTCCGCGGTGCGCGAGGGCGGCCTCGGTGAGGACGTTGTCGGCGATCCCGTGCGCGAGCTTGGCCAGCGTGTTCGCCGTGCACGGCGCGACGAGCAGCAGGTCGGCCCGCGTGAGATGGAGATAGACGTCGTCGCCGGGAGGGCGTCGCGCGAGCGCGCGAAACGTCTCGGCGGTGACGAACCGCTCGGCGCCGGGCGTGACGAGGGGGACGACGTCGTAGTCCTCCTTCACCAGCAAGCGGCAGAGCTCGCACGCCTTGTAGGCCGCGATGCCACCCGTCACGCCGAGGAGGACGCGAGACATGCCGAAATGATGCCTACCCGCCGCAGCCGCGGCTGACGCGGGCCCCGAGCGAGGGCGCTACGCGGAGTAGTCGTACTTGAGCATGCCCTCGGAGACTTCCTCCAGGGCCATGGTCAGGTAGTTCTTCGACCGGCTCTCGACGAGCGGCGGCAGGTTGTCGCCGAAGGTGCCCTCGCCGAGCTGGTGGTGGTAGTTGTTGATCTGCCGGGCCCGCTTCGCGGCCACGATCACGAGCGCGTAGCGAGAGTCCACGTTCTCCAGCAGGTCGTCGACACGAGGTTCGATCATCGCCGCGGCATGGTAGCCGCCGCGCCCACGAGACCGCGGACGAGGTCGGTCAGCTCCGTGACGGCCCGCTCGAGGTCGTCGTTCTCGATCACGTGGTCGAACTCGCCGGCCTGCTCGAGCTGCTTCCGCGCGAGCTCGATCCGCTCCCCGATCTCCCCCGCGCTCTCGGTGGCCCTTTCGCGCAGGCGCCGCTCGAGCTCGTCCACGCGGGCTGAGATGAAGATGGTCACCGCTCCGGGCACCTCGTGCTTGACGCGCAGGGCACCTTCGGTCTCGAGCTCCAGCAGCGGCACGTGGCCGTTCGCCGCGATCCGATCGAGCTCCGAGCGCAGCGTCCCGTAACGGTGGCCGGAGACGTACTCGACGTGCTCCAGGAACTCGCCGCGCGCGACCCGCTCGAGGAAGCCGGCGTCCGTGAGGAACCAGTACTCGCGGCCGTCCACCTCTGCACGTCGCCGCTCGCGCGTCGTGGCCGAGACGGTCGCCTCGATCCCGGGCACGCGCTCGATGAGCTCCCGGATCAGCGTCCCCTTGCCGGCGCCCGACGGGCCCGTCACCACGAGCACCGCCGGCATCCGCCCCTCCTCCACTACCTGCTGTTGAAGAGGCCGATCAGCTCCGCGCGCTGCCGGTCGGACAGCCCGCCGACGGTCTTCGACTGGCTGATCCGGCACGTGTTGAGGAATCGCGCGGCCTTCACGCGCCCGAACTTGGGCACCGCCATCAGGATGTCGATCACCTTCGCCGTCGAGACATACTCGGGCGGGTTACCGAGGATCTGCTCGATCCGGACCTTCCCCTCCTTGAGGTCCTTCTTGAGCTTGGCGCGCCTGACGCGGACGTCGTTCGCTCGCTTGAGGGCGTCCATCCGCTGGTCGAGGGAACGGAGCGGAGCGTGCGCCTGCGTCTTGGTCGGACTCACGGCCGGCCGATCTTACCAATGCGCCCGCGAGCTTCAAGCTGGGACTTTTCGCTCGGTTTCCGGGCTTTTTGCCAGACCTTGCGCGTCTTCCGGACTGACAACGCCGGCGGCCGCGCAGGCGGCGGCCAGCTCGTCGCGAACGCGTGCCGGAGCGCCTGGATCGGCGAAGAGCACCGTGCCCAGAGCGATGTCGCAGGCGCCGCAGGCGGCGAACTCGACGGCGTCGCGGCCGGTCTCGATTCCGCCCATGCCGACGATCGGCTGGCCGGTCGCCTCGTGGCAGACGCTCACCGCGTGGAGAGCGATCGGCTTCAGCGACGGGCCCGAGAGGCCGCCGCTGCCGCGGGCGAGCACCGGCCGGAGCCGGGCGTCGAGGGCAACGCCGCGCAGCGTGTTGATGAGCGACAGGCCGTCCGCGCCGGAGGCGGCGACGGCCCGTGCGACCTCCGCGACGTCGGGATGTGCCGCGGAGAGCTTCGCGTACAGCGGCAGCTCCGTCGCCCGGCGGCAGGCGGCGACGATCTCCGCGGCCGAGTCGGCGGCCTCGTCGACGTTCGGGCACGAGAGGTTGAGCTCGATCGCTCCGATGTCCGCGAGCCGCGAGCACGTCTCGGCGTAGTCGTCGGCGCAAAAGCCGCCGACGCTGACCCAGAGGGGGACGCCGAGCTCGCGGAGGCGTGACAGGTGATCGGCGAGGAAGCGCTCGCGACCCGGGTTCGCGAGGCCGATCGCGTTCAGCATTCCGTGCGCGGTCTCGGCGATCCGCGGCGGCGCGCTTCCCTCGCGCGGGAGCGGCGTGACGGTCTTCGTGACGAAGGCGTCGAGTTGCCGTGCGACCTCCGGCGCGGCGAGTGCGTCGAGGCAGCCGCTCGCATTGAGGATCCTCACGCGACGGCCTCCAACCGCGACCGGACACGCGCGGCGTCGAGCACGGGGCCTTCGAGGCAGAGCCGCTGGAGCGCGCCGTCGATCTCGACCACGCAGCCGTAGCAGGCGCCGTAGCCGCACGCCATCGGCGCCTCCCACGCGAGCTGGGCGTCCGGACACAAGGCGGCGACGGCCTGGAGCATCGGCTCCGGCCCGCACGCGAGGACGTCGAAGCCCGGCTCGATCAGCTCGGTGACGAGGACCGGCTCGACGACGACCTCGGCGCCGGGCAGCAGCGCGGCCGCCTCGGCGTGCTCCGCGCTGCGGAAGCCGAGGAGCGCCGGCGGCGCACCTCCGAGCTGCTCGGCGAGGTACGGCAAC
Source organism: Gaiellaceae bacterium (assembly GCA_035252585.1). Taxonomy (GTDB): domain Bacteria; phylum Actinomycetota; class Thermoleophilia; order Gaiellales; family Gaiellaceae; genus Palsa-739. The sequence continues at coordinate 9,191 of DATFCX010000055.1, read as the reverse complement.
GGCGCGATGCCGATCCCGCCGCCGACAAGGAGCGGTCGCTCGACGTCGAGCCGGTACCCGCACCCGAGCGGGCCGAGCATGGCGATCTCGTCGCCGGGCCGCAGCGCGCAGAGGGCTTCCGTCCCGGGTCCGATCGGATCGACGAGGAAGGCGAGCTCGCCGGGCGGCGCGAGACAGAGCGAGAACGGCCTCGGCAGCAGCCGTCCCGGGGCCTCCAGCATGAAGAACTGACCGGGCACGCCGGGATCGAGGTCGCCGCGCTCGAGCCGCAGCAGCGTGTACGGCCCGACCCGCTCGGAGCCGGTGACCCTATGCCGACTGGGTGACGCCGAGCTCGGCATCGATCCGCTCCTGGAGAGACATGGCCTGCTCGGCCCGCGCGGTGGCGATCGCGTGCACGGCCGCCGCCGCGCCCGAGAGCGTCGTGATGCAGGGTACGCGCCGCGCCAGCGCCGCCTCGCGGATCGCGTAGCCGTCGGAACGGGCGTTGCGGCCCTCCGGCGTGTTGATCACGAGGTCGCAGCGCCCGCGCCGGATCAGGTCGACGACCGTCGGCTCGCCGTCCGTCGCCTCGCTCAGCTTCCGCACCGGCTCGACCTCGATCCCGGCGGCGGCGAGCGTCGCGGCGGTCCCCTCGGTCGCGTACAGCTCGAAGCCGAGGCCGACGAGCGTGGCGGCGATCGGCACCGCCTGCTGGTGGTCGGGCTCGCGGATGGAGATGAAGACAGAGCCGGAACGCGGTAGGCGCCGTCCCGCGGCACGCTCGGCCTTGTCCAGCGCGGTCGAGAGGTCGGCGGCGCTCGCCATCACCTCGCCGGTGGAGCGCATCTCCGGACCGAGGACCGGATCGCTGCCGGGGAAGCGTGCGAAGGGGAGCACCGCGGCCTTGACGCTCCATTGCCGCGGCGGACGCTCCGGGGGGAGCCCGAGCTCCGGGACCTTCGCCCCGAGGGCCAACCGGCACGCCGCCTTGACGAGCTCGACGCCGGTCGCCTTGCTCACGAACGGGACGGTGCGCGACGCGCGGGGGTTCGCCTCGATCACGTAGACCTCGCCGTCGCCGGTCACGGCGAGCTGGACGTTGAGGAGGCCGACCGCGCCGAGCGCCCGCCCGAGGATCCGGACGACGCGCGCGATCTCCTGCGTCTGCGCGAACGAGAGGCTCGGCGCGGGCAGGACGCACGCCGAGTCTCCCGAGTGCACGCCTGCCTCTTCGACGTGCTGCATCACGGCGGCGACGTACGTGTCGACCCCGTCGCAGAGCGCGTCGACGTCCACCTCCACGGCGTGCTCGACGAAGCGGTCCACCAGGATTCGCTCGAACGGCGGCATCTCGCGCACCTCGTCGGGCGTGTAGCAGACGCGCATCGCGCGGCCGCCGAGGACGTACGAGGGCCGGACGAGCACCGGATAGCCGATCCGCTCGGCGATCTCGACCGCCTCGTCGGGCGAGGCCGCGATCCCCCATTCCGGCGAGCGGAGCCCGTGCGCCCGCAGGAGGCCGGCGAACCGCTCGCGGTCCTCGGCGAGGTCGACGGCGTCGAACGGCGTGCCGAGGATGCGGTAGCCGGCGTCCTCGATCGCGCGCGCGAGCTTGAGCGGAGTCTGGCCGCCGAACTGGATCACGACGCCGTCGGGCCTCTCCCGCTCGCAGATCGCAAGCACCGACTCGGCGTCGAGGGGCTCGAAGTAGAGCCGGTCGGACGTGTCGTAGTCGGTCGAGACCGTCTCGGGGTTGCAGTTGACCATCACCGCCTCGTAGCCGAGCTCGCGGTAGGTCGTGACGGCGTGGACGCAGCAGTAGTCGAACTCGATCCCCTGGCCGATCCGGTTCGGGCCGGAGCCGAGGATGACGACGCGGGGGCGGTCGCCGGTCGGCGCGGCCTCGTCCACCTCGCCCCAGGTCGAGTAGTAGTAGTTCGACGCCGCCTCGACCTCGCCCGCGCAGGAGTCGACTCGCCGGTACGCGGGCCGGACGCCGCACTCGCGCCGCCGCCTGCGCACCGTCGTCTCCGTCGTGCCCGCGGCGGCCGCGATGTCCGCGTCGGACAGGCCCGCGCGCTTCAGGCGCAGCCAGTCGCCGGCGGCGAGCGACTCGACGTCGCCGACGCCGCCGAGCGCCTCGCGGATCCCTTCGACCTCGCGCCGGAAGAACGGGTGGACGTCCTCCGGGACGTCGGCGAGCAGCTGCCACGGGGTCGCGGCGCCGGCGTCGAGCTCGCGCGAGCGGTACGCCTTGAGGAAAGCCTCGGCGAACGTGCGGCCGATGCCCATCGTCTCGCCCACCGACTTCATCTGGGTGCCGAGCGTCCGGTCGGCGCCGGGGAACTTCTCGAACGCGAAGCGGGGGAACTTGACGACGACGTAGTCCAGCGTCGGCTCGAAGCTCGCGGGCGTCGTCCCGGTCAGGTCGTTCGGGATCTCGTCGAGCGTGTAGCCGACGGCGAGCCGCGCTGCGACCTTCGCGATCGGATAGCCCGTCGCCTTCGACGCGAGTGCCGAGGAGCGCGAGACGCGCGGGTTCATCTCGATCACGCGCACCTCGCCGGTCTCGCGGCTGCGCGCGAACTGGATGTTCGAGCCGCCGGTGTCGACGCCGACCGCGCGGATGACGGCGGCCGCCGCGTCGCGAAGCTCCTGGTACGCCTCGTCCGGCAGGGTCATCTGCGGAGCGACCGTGACCGAGTCGCCCGTGTGGACGCCCATCGGATCGAGGTTCTCGATGGAACAGACGATCACGACGTTGTCGATCCGGTCACGCACCACCTCGAGCTCGAACTCGTCCCAGCCACGCACCGACTCCTCGACCAGCACCTGGCCGATCGGGGACTCGGAGATGCCGCGCTCGACCTGCCGGTACAGCTCCTCCTCCGTCATGGCGAAGCCGCCCCCGTGGCCGCCGAGCGTGAAGGCGGGCCGGACGACCGCCGGCACCGTCAGCCCGGCGAGCTGGTCGAGCGAGGTGACGATCGCCGACTCGGGCACCTTGAGGCCGCACGTCTCGACCGCCTCCTTGAACTTGAGCCTGTCCTCGGCGCGCTCGATCGCCTCGAGCCGGGCGCCGATCAGCTCGATTCCGAGCTCGTCGAGGACGCCCGCCGTGGCGAGCTCTCGCGCGAGGTTGAGCGCAGTCTGGCCGCCCATAGTGGGCAACAGTGCGTCGGGCCGCTCGATCCGCAGCACGTCCGCCACCGACTCGGCGTCGAGCGGCTCGAGGTACGTCCTGTCCGCGAAGCCCGGGTCGGTCATGATCGTGGCGGGGTTCGAGTTGACGACGATCGTGCGGAAGCCGTCCTCGCGCAGCACCTTGAGCGCCTGGCAGCCCGCGTAGTCGAACTCCGCGGCCTGGCCGATCACGATCGGCCCCGAGCCGACGATGCAGATCGACTCGATGTCGCTGCGCCTAGGCACCGACCGCCTCCGCGACCTCGTTCACCCACGCCTCGAGCAGCGGCCACGCGTCGTGCGGTCCCGGCCCGGCCTCGGGATGGAACTGGAGCGAGCGCGCCCGCAGCTCCGGCAGGTCGAGCCCCTCGACCGTCCCGTCGTAGAGCGAGACGTGCGACACCTCGGCCGCCTCTCCGGCTCCACTCTTGGGCCGCACCGCGAAGCCGTGGTTCTGGCTCGTGACGAGCACCCGGCCCGTCAGGCGCTCGTGCACGGGGTGGTTCGCGCCTCGGTGGCCGAACGGGAGCTTGTACGTCTCGTGGCCGGTGGCGCGCGCGATCAGCTGGTGGCCGAGGCAGATGCCGAGCACGTGCGTGCGGCCGAGCAGGTCCCGCACCGTGTCCGCCTGCGCCTCGAGCGGCTCGGGATCGCCGGGGCCCGGCGAGAGGAGGACGCCGTCGTACCCCGCCAGCTCGTCCGCGTCGGTGTCGTGCGGGTGGACCGTCACGGTTGCACCGGCCTTCGCGAGGCGGCGCAGGACCGAGTTCTTCACGCCGTAGTCGACGACGCCGATGCGGACGCGGCCCTCCTCCGCGAAGACGTACGGCTCGGCGGTCGAGACGTCCTCGACGAGCGCGCGGCCGAGCATGGACGGCTGGCCGGCGGCGAGCTCGACCGCGTCCTCGACCGCAAGCTCCGAGGCGACGGCGATGCCCGGTGCCGCGCCCTCGTCGCGGAGGTGGAGGACGAGGCTGCGCGTGTCGATTCCCGTGAGCGCGACGATGCCCCGCTCACGCAGCCAGTCCGTCCATTCCGGCCCGCGCGCCTCGCGCATGAGCACGGCGCGCGCGTGTGTGCGGGCGGACTCGTTCCGCTCCTCGTCCACGCCGTAGTTGCCGACCATCGGCGCGGTGAAGCAGATGAGCTGGTCCTCGAAGCTCGGGTCGGTGACCGCCTCCTGGTAGCCGGACATGCCGGTCGTGAACACGGCCTCCCCGAGCGCGTGGCCCTCGGCGCCGACCGACTCGCCGTGCCAGACCGTCCCGTCTGCGAGCGCGAGGTAGCTCACCCGTGAACCACCGCCCCGCCTGCGAGCGTAAGCCGCACCGAGCCCGTCAGCCGCGAGCCAAGAAGCCAGGAGTTGCCCGACCGCGAGCGGAACGGGTGCTCGCCGACCGTCCACTCGCGGTCGAGGTCGAGGAGGACGAGGTTCGCGGGGGCACCGGCCGCGACGCGCGGCCGGTCGAGCCCGAAAATCCGCGCGGGGCCGGCCGACATCCGCTCGAGCAGCGTCTCGAGCGGCAGCAGCCCCGGCTTGACCAGGTGCGTGTAGAGCGAGGCGAACGCGGTCTCGAGGCCCGTGACGCCGAACGGGGCCGCCTCGAACGGCACCTCCTTCTCGTGCGCGGCGTGCGGCGCGTGGTCGGTGGCGATCGCCTCGATCGTTCCGTCCCGAACCGCCTCCAGCAGCGCGAGCCGGTCCGGCTCGGCGCGCAGCGGCGGGTTCATCTTCACGTTCGGGTCGAGCGAGCGGACCGCGTCGTCGGTGAGGACGAGATGGTGCGGCGTGGCCTCGCCGCTCGCCGCGACGCCCGCCTCCCGCGCCCGGCGGAGCGCCTCGACCGACTCGGCTGCCGAGAGATGGAGGACGTGGATGCGGCCGCCCTCGTAGCCGGTGAGCGCGAGGTCGCGCTCGACCGCGACGGACTCGGCCACAGACGGATACCCCGCGAAGCCCAGCTCGGCCGCGACCCGTCCCTCGTGGACGTGTCCGCCGTGCGAGAGCGTCGGCTCCTCGCAGTGGAGCGCGAGCGGCCGGTCGGTGACCGACGCGTACTGCAGCGCGCGCCGCATCAGCCCTGCGGAGGCGACCGGTACGCCGTCGTCCGAGAAGGCGACGGCGCCCGTCTCGGCGAGCTCGCCCATCTCGGTCAGCTCCTCCCCGCGCTGCCCGCGCGTGATGGCGGCGAGGAAGCCGACCGGTACCCCGGCCTCGTGACGGGCGGCCTCGACGAGAGCGCCGAACGTGGCCGCGGAGTCGACGACGGGATCGGTGTTCGGCATGGCGAGGATCGCGCAGTACCCGCCCGCCGCCGCGGCGGCGGTGCCGCTGGCGACGGTCTCCTCGTCCTCGCGGCCGGGTGTGCGCAGGTGGACGTGCGGATCCACGAACGCCGGCGCGAGGACGAGGCCGTCCGCCTCGACGACGCGGTGCTCGTTCGCGTCCACCGTCTCCCCGACCTCGGCGATCGTCCCGCCGTCGATCCGCACCTCGAGCCGGGCGTCGATCCCCTCGACGGGATCGAGGACCCGCGCGCCGCGGACCACGAGGTCGGCGGACGGAAGCGCGCGCTGCCAGAGCATCTCCATCACGCCACCTCCGCCGCTGCGAGCGCCTGCACCCCGACCGGGCCGCCCGTGAGGACGTCGTAGAGGACGGCCATCCGCACGACGAGGCCCGAGCGGACCTGCCTGGCGATCAGCGAGTCGGGAGAGTCGGCGACGCGCGGGTCGATCTCGACGCCGCGGTTCATCGGCCCGGGGTGCATCACCTTCTGCCCCGGCCGTAGCCGCTCCGGAGTGATCCCCCAGCGCGCCGTGTACTCGCGCAGGCTCGGAACGAAGTTCGCGCCGGCCTCCATCCGCTCGTTCTGCATCCGGAGGACGTAGACGACGTCCGCGTCGCGGACCGCCTCGATGTCGGTCGACGTCTCCGCGGGCAGCTCGCGCGGCAGCAGCGCCGGCGGCCCGACGAGAGTCGCCCGGATCCCCACGAGCGCGAACGCCTGCAGCAGCGAGCGGGCCACGCGCGAGTGGAGGACGTCGCCGACGATCGCGACGTGGAGGCCGTCGAGGCGTCCGAGCTCCTCCCGCAGCGTGTAGAGGTCGAGCAGCGCCTGCGTCGGATGCTGGTGCTTGCCGTCCCCCGCGTTGACGACGTGCGCGTCGGTGACCCGCGCGACGAGCTGCGGCGCACCGATCTGCGGATGCCGGATCACGATCACGTCGGGGTCGTACGCCCCCAGGGTGAGAGCCGTGTCCTTGAGGGACTCGCCCTTGTCCACCGAGGAGCCCGTCGACTTGACGGTCAGCGTGTCCGCCGAGAGCCGCTTCGCCGCGAGCTCGAAGGAGGACGACGTGCGCGTCGAGGACTCGTAGAAGAGGTTGACGACGAGGTGGCCCTTGAGCGTCGGCAGCTTCTTCACGTGACGCTCGAGCGAGCTCTCGAAGGTGCGCGCCGTGCCGAGCAGGCGCGCCACGTCGTCCCGCGTCAGGTCGCCGACGGAGAGGAGGTGCCGTTTCGGCGGATCGCCGGGCGGTCTGAGGTCGTCCTTCACGAGACGGATCATCCGCTCTCCTCCTCCGGGTTCGCGACGAGCAGGACGGCGTCGATCTCGTCCACCTCGACGAGCTGCACCTGGATCCGCTCGCCCCGCGCGGTCGGCAGGTTCTTGCCGACGTAGTCCGGCCGGATCGGAAGCTCGCGGTGTCCGCGGTCGACGAGCACCGCGAGCTGGACGCGGGCGGGCCGGCCGTAGTCGAAGAGCGCCTCGATCGCCGCGCGGATCGTGCGGCCGGTGTAGAGGACGTCGTCGACGAGGACGACCGTGCGTCCGTCGAGCGGGAAGTCGAGCTGCGTGGCGCGGACGAGTGGCTGCGCCGCGAGCGGTGCCTCGCCGCCGCGCACCGTGACGTCGTCGCGGTAGAAGGTGATGTCGACAGCGCCGAGCGCGGGCTCGACTCCGGCGCGTTCCTCGATCAGACGCGCGAGCCGCCGCGCGAGCGGGACGCCCCGGGTCTGGATCCCGACGAGCGCGAGGTCTTCGAGCTCTGGGTTGCCCTCGATGATCTCATGCGCGATGCGGGAGAGCGTCCGCCCCAGCCCGTCGGCGTCGAGGAGAGATTTCCCCTGTACGGGGGCGTGCGTGCTCATCCGACTCCTTTCCGGCCTCGCTGGACCGGGTTAAAGGGGTACGTGCAGGTGCGACTGTAGCTGCCCCGCCGGATGCCCGACGGGGCAGCTACAGGAAGCTCCTAGGCGGGCACCTCCGCCGTCACCCCGGTCGTCTCCCCCGCGGTCACCCGCGGCGGGTTCGGGACGAGGGTGGGCACGTTTTCCTGCACCCACGTCGCGGAGGCCGCGTTCGCCTCGTCGGCGGCGTCCTCCGAGTCGAAGGCTGTGATCGTCGCCACGACGCCGTCGCCGGCATCGACGACCCAGTACCCCTGGAAGCCGGGCAGGTGGCGGAGCTGGGGCGCGAACTCGTCGATGGCACGCCGCGTCACCTCGGCGGTGTCCACGACGCCCTGGTACCTGCGGATGACCGTATACATCGCGTTCCTCCCCTGAGCAGGCGGGACGGATACGAGCTGACCGGACAATACGAAAGATGCGCCCGGTGCGCTGTGCGGCCGAGGCGATAGCGTCTCCCCGTGGACGAGGATCTGCTCGACCGCTACGCGAACCTGATCGTCGGCTACGGAGCCAACGTCCAGCCGGACCAGGTCGTGGCGGTCGAAGGGCCGCTCGAGGCCGCGCCTCTCATCCGCCGGATCGCCCGCGGCGCCTACGAACGCGGGGCACGCTACGTCGACGTCGTCTACTTCGACCCCGTCGTGAAGCGGATCCGGATCGAGGCGGCCGCCGACGACTCGCTCGGCTGGATCCCGCCGTGGCTGGGCCGGCGGATGCTCGACCTCGGCGAGCTCGACGCCGCCCGTATCGTCCTCACGCCGCTCGTCCCGCCCGGGCTCCTGAACGGCGTCGATCCCGCGCGCGCGGGCCGCGACCGGCTCCCCAGCGTGCCGGAGGTCTTCAAGGTCGTGGACGACCGCTCGGTTGCGTGGACCGTCTCGCCCTTCCCGACAGAGGCGTGGGCGCAGGTCGTCTTCCCGGAGCTCGAGCCTGCGGCTGCCGTCGACGCGCTCTGGCGGGACCTCGAGCACGTCTGCCGTCTCGACGAACCGGATCCGGCCGCTGCCTGGCGACGCCGGATCGACGAGATCTGGCACGTCGCGTCTCGCCTCGATGAGCTCGAGCTCGACGCCGTGCACTTCGCGGGGCCGGGCACCGACCTCACGGTCGGTCTCCTCCCCAGCTCCCGCTTCGCGAAGGAGGGCGGTGGCGCGACGACACGCACGGGGATCCAGCACGTCCCGAACCTCCCGACCGAGGAGGTCTTCACGACTCCCGACCCCGAGCGGACGGAGGGTGTCGTCACGTCGACGAAGCCGCTGGACGTGAGCGGCTCCGTCGTGAGCGGCCTGCGGATCCGGTTCGAGCAGGGGCGTGCCGTCGAGATCGACGCCGACGCGAACGCCGACGCGCTCAGGCAGCGCTGCGCCACCGACGAGGGCGCGGCACGGCTCGGCGAGGTGGCGCTCGTCGACGGCGAGAGCCGCATCGGCCGGCTCGGGCGGACGTTCTTCAACACGCTGCTCGACGAGAACGCGGCGAGCCACGTCGCCCTCGGCGATGCGTACGCGCATCCGATCTCGGACCCAGCGGACCTGCCGCGGATCAACGAGAGCGAGATCCACGTCGACTTCATGATCGGATCGGACGAGGTCACGGTGAGCGGCGTGACCCGCGGCGGCGACGAGGTACCGCTGCTCGTGGGCGGGGCCTGGCAGATCTGACCGCCGCGAAGAGCCGCGCCCACTGCCGCGCGTCGAGGTCGCGGGCGGCGGCGTGCGGATCGAAGCCGAGCTCGTGGGCGGCCCGGTGGACGACGCCGCGCGGGAGGATCCGGTCGAGCGGCACCCGGGCGGCGAAGGCGCGCTGCAGCAGAGCGCCGTAGTCG
>DATFCX010000054.1:0-5569 GCA_035252585.1 Gaiellaceae bacterium | reverse complement strand
CGGAAGCCGACGAGCCGGTCCGCGCCCGCCTTGGTGTCCTGCGGGCCGGCGATGGTCGCGATCCGGCGGTGGCCGAGCCCGCGCAGGTGGCGCACGGCGAGCCGGGCGCCGCCGACGTTGTCGGAAGCGACGTGGGTGGCTTTCGGCCCTGAGACGTCGAGGTCGACGCCGACGAGCGGAATGTCCGCCTCGAGCAACCTTGCGACCTCGGGGTCAGCGCGATCGACGCCCATGAGCACGATGCCGTCGACGTGGTGGTGGCGCGCGCGACGGAGATAGGAGTGGGCGCCGTCGCGACTCGAGTCGGGCTGCTCGGTCGCGAACAGGAGGACGTCGTACCCGCGCGAGCCGATCCCGTGCTTGAGACCCACGAGGACGTCCTGGAAGAACGGGTGGCCGATGTCGGGGTGCTCGCGTCCCGTGAAGAGGACGACGCCGATCAGCTGCGAGCGCCGCCTGACGAGCGTGCGGGCAGCTGCGCTCGGCGCATAGTCGAGCGAGCGGGCGGCGGCGCGAACCCGGTCGCGCGTCGCGGCGCTCACGTCGCCGTAGCCGTTGAAGACCCGGGAGACGGTGGATACGGATACGCCGCTGAGCTCGGCTACTTCACGGATGGTGCTCGTCTCGACCTCCGGAAACGTTTTAGTAGATGCGACGCTAACGCAGCCGCTCAACGAAGTCAAGAGGCCGCATTACCTCTGATCAAGCCATCGCAGCTCGAACATCGGTACGGAAGCGTTTTTGTCGATGGGCGATTGCGTTGGAAGGCGATCGGGCTGAGGCCCAGTCGTAGGACCAAGGTGCCGAGAGCCTCTCGATCACTGCAAACGGTCTTGGCGATCGCCGCGCGGGAAGAGGCCGCAATGCGAAGGGCCTGCGCGAGCGGGCGCTGCCGTTCTCTACGTCGAAGCGCCGGAGCGCTCGGCCGAGCGGCTCAGCGCCTCGTCGGCATCCCGAGCCGCGAACAGCTCCGGGCCGCGTTCGGCCAGGTAGACGGCGCCCGCCGCGCCGGCTCCCATCGCGACCAGCATCACCGCCTGGCCGCGGAGTCGGATGCCCAGAACCTCGTCGAGCGAGAAACGGCCGGGCCCGCTGTCGGCGAGCGCTGCGAGGCCGCCCAGGACGAGCGCCGGAAGCTCGATCCCGCCGTCCGAGTTCCAGAGGCCGTTCTTCCAGTGGACGTGCCGGATCGCGTTCGTCATCACGCCGGTGAGCATGCTCACGGCCGCAGGCGTGAAGAGGCCGAGCACGAGGAGCGACCCGCCTGCCGCCTCCGCGGCGCCGGCGATCAGTGCGCTCTCGCGCCCGGGGCGGAGACCGACCTGCTCGAAGAATTCGCCGGTTCCCTCGGGGCCGTGGCCGCCGAACCAGCCGGTGAGCTTCTGCATCCCGTGGCCGAAGAAGTAGCCGCCGATCGTCGCCCGCAGCGTCAGCTTGCCCAGACCCATGACGGGTTCCGGCTACCCGACAACCGGGAAGGGAAACCCGCGGAGCTAGAGTCCGCCACGATGAGCGGGTTCAGCCTCGAGGCGCTGCTCGGCTCGCGGCGCGGCGAGGATCTCGACCTCTGGGCGCGCACGATCAACCCGCAGTTCGTGCGGGTGCTGCGGACGATCGGGTTCGACCGCACCTGGTCGGGGGCGAAGGGCGCCTATCTCTACGACGGCGGCGGAGAGCGCTACCTCGACCTGCTCGGCGGCTTCGGGATGTACGGCGTCGGCCGCAACAACCCGCGGATCCGGGCGGCCCTCGTAGAGGCGCTCGAGCTCGAGACGCCGGGCATGCTCGCCCTCGGCACCACGCTCCTTCCCGGCTTGCTCGCGGAGGCCCTCGTCGAGCTCGCCGGCGGCCGGATCGGACGCTGCCTGTTCACCAACTCCGGCACCGAGTCGATCGAGGCCGCGATCAAGCTAGGGCGGGCGGCGACGAAGCGGACGCGCGTCCTCTCTGCCGAGCACGGCTTCCACGGTCTCACGCTCGGCTCGCTCTCGGCGAACGGGAACGCCGAGTTCACCGCACGCTTCCAGCCCCTCCTGCCGGGGTTCGACGAGGTGCCGTTCGGCGACCTCGAGGCGCTCGAAGAGCAGTTGCGGCGCGAGGACGTCGCGCTCTTCCTCGTCGAGCCGGTGCAGGGGAAGGGGATCAACCTCCCTCCGCCCGGCTACCTCGCGGGCGCACAGGAGCTGTGCCGCCGCTACGGGACGCTGTTCTGCGTGGACGAGGTGCTGACCGGCTTCGGGCGGACCGGCCGGATGTTCGCCTTCCAGCACTGGGGCCTCGAGCCGGATCTCGTGACGGTGGCCAAGTCGCTGTCGGGTGGCTACGTCCCGGTCGGCGCGCTCCTCATGACACGCTCGGTGCACGAGGCGGTCTTCGACTCGATGCCGCACGCGATGTCGCACGGCTCGACGTTCGCCCCGAACGAGCTCGCGATGGCGGCCGGGCTGGCGACGCTGCACGAGTTCCGGGCCCAGCGCCTCGTGGACCAGAGCGCGCGGCTCGGTGAGCGGCTGCTCGAGCTGACGCGGCCGCTCGTGGAGGAGTTCGAGGTCGTGCGGGACGTCCGCGGGCTCGGGCTCGCGTGGGCGATCGAGTTCGGCGAGCCGCAGAACGGCGGTCGCAGGACGTACCGGATGATCGAGCGCGCCCAGCGCGGCCTCTTCGCCCAGCTCGTCGTCGTGCCGCTGTTCACGAAGCACCGCATCCTCAGCCAGGTCGCCGGACACGACATGGCCGTGATCCGCATCCTGCCGCCGCTCGTCCTGAGCGAGGAGGACGTCGTGGAGTTCGCCGACGCGCTGCGCGCCACGATCAAGGACGCGCAGCGGCCGAAGGCGCTCACGAAGCTCGCGTTCACCGCCGCGAGCGCCGCCGTCTCACGGCGCTAGCTCGACGACCTCCCGGGCCATCAGCTCCCGGATCCTCTGCCGCTCCTCGTCCGTGACGTTCGCGTCCGCGAGACGGTACTCGGCGGCTGCGGGCAGGACACGGCGGAGCTCGGCGCGGTCGAAACGAGAGAGGAAGTGGTCGACGAACGCGCCGCCGAGCGTCCCGAGGCCCGTGCTCGTCGCGCCGATGACCCACGTCACCGCGACGTCGAGCGCCGGCGCTCCGCGGCGCGCGTTCGTCCAGTCGACCACGACCGGACCGTCGGGCGAGAGGATCACGTTCGCCGGATGCAGGTCGAGATGGATCAGACGGTCTCCGTCTCCGACGGGCTGAAGGCCGTCCGGTGCGCCGATCCCGTGGAGTTGTCCGTGCAGCCGCGCGAGCGAGGCTGCGTGCGCCGGCACCGTCGAGGGATCCTCGGACGCCGCCTGCCACATGGTCGGGCCTTCGACCTTCGCGAGGACGAGCGCATCGGCGGTGGCCTCGAGTACCTCGGGCACGGGATAACCGTTCAGGTGGGCGTGGCGCATCACGAGCGCCTCGCGCTCGGGACGCCCGCCGTGCTTGAAGCGCCGCAGCACGCGGCCGTCGCCGAGGTCGAAGACCTCCGACGCCCGCCCCTCGGCGATCAACCTCGGCCGCCGGCTCACGGCTCAGCCACGCTCGAGCGGCAGGCCGCGCTGCGACCACTCGCTCCACGATCCGGGGTAGAGGCGTCCCTCGCGGCCCGCGAGCCAGGCGCGGTGGAGCGTGACGCACGACGTGACGCCCGAGCCGCAGTAGGCGACGAGCTCGCCGGCGGGAAGGTCTGGCAGCGGCTCGTTCCAGGGAGCGTTCGCGGCGCCGGGGATCCGGCCGGGCGGGTCGTCGATCTCGTTCGGCTCGCCGCGCCAGCGGTCGGCCGTGCGCGCGTCGACGAGGGCGAGCGACGGGTCGGCGAGCCGGCGGACGATCTCCTCCGCCGCGATCGTGTCGCCGTCCCGCTCACGCGGAACGAAGTCGGCCGGCTCGATCTCCTCCTCTCCCGCGCGGAGCTCGCCGCCCCAGGCCGCGATTCCGCCGAGCAGGACGGCGCAGTCGTCGTGGCCGAAGTGGCGGAGCAGCCACCAGAGCCGCTCGGGGCCGCCGCCGTTCCCGTAGGCGACGGCGAAGACGCCGGCACCGATCCCCGCGCCTGAGGCCGCAGTGGCGAACCGCTCCGCAGAGGGCAGCGGATGGCGTCCCGCATCGGGAACGGAGAGATCCGAGAGGTCGTCGTCGACGTCGAGGAAGGACGCGCCCGGGATGTGGCCGGCCAGATAGAGCTCGCGCCCGCGCGCGGGATCACCGAGCTCCCAGCGGCAGTCGACGAACCGGTAGCGCACCATCAGCACGCCTAGAGCGATTCGTGGATCGCTTGCCAAGACTCCTGATCTGCCGGCTCGTCCCCCGCGAGCCATACCGCCCTCGGAAGCGAAGTGTTCACCGCGCGCGGCTCGGCGTCCAGACCGCAGCCAGGATCCCGAGGCCGACGAGGACGCTGCCGCCGCACCAGCGCTGGACGCGCACGAGCCGTTGCGAGCCGCGCAGCCGGTCGGCGACCGTCCCGGCGGCAAGAGCGTAGGCGCTGTCGCTCAGGCAGCCGAGGCAGGCGAAGCTGAGCCCGAGGACGAGCACCTGCGTCCACGCGTGGTGCGCGTGCGGGTCGACGAACTGCGGCAGGAAGGCGAAGACGAAGACGATCGTCTTCGGGTTCGTGAGGTTGACGACCACACCCTGTGCGTACGCGCGGCGCCGGGTTCTCGGCGCCTGCTCCTCCTCGGCCTCGTCGAGACCGAACCCGAGCAGCCTGCGCACGCCGAGCAGCAGGAGATACGCCGCCCCGACGTACCGCACGGCGTCGAAGGCCGGTCGCGAGGCGAGGAGGAGGGACGAGAGGCCCACCGTCGCGAGCGTCACGTGCGCGACGGTCGCGGTCGTGATCCCGGCCACGGACGCGAGCCCGCCGCCGCGTCCCATCTCGATGCTGCGCGTGACGACGTACAGCACGGCCGGTCCCGGGACGAGCAGGAGGGCCATCCCCGTCGCGAGGAAGACCGCGTACGTCGAGAGCGACGGCATGCAGCCGACCCTATCCCGCGGCGTCGGCGGCAGGTGCCAGGCGCGGCTCCGGCAGAGGTACCGGCGCGCGAGCATGGGCATGCGCGAGGCCGAGGTGGCCGTGCGACTCCGTCCCGTAGCCGCCGGGAACCGGGATGTAGAACTCGGGATAGCCCCACATGCCGTGCTCGGCGACGTCGAGCCCCGCCGTCTCGACGTGTTCCTCGACGCGGATTCCCCAGAGCCGGTTCAGCGTCCAGAGCGAGCCGTAGGAGGCGGAGAAGGTGAACGCCCCGACGGCGGCGAGACCGAGCGCCTGGACGCCGAGCTGGTACGGGGAGCCGGTGTAGAGCAGCCCGCCGTGGCCGACGCCGGCGGTCGCGGCGAGCGCGGGAGCGGCGAGGAGGCCGGTGGAGAGCGTCCCCCAGACACCCGCGAGGCCGTGCACCGCGACGGCGCCGATCGGGTCGTCGATCCCGAGCCGCTCGACGAGCGGAACGGCCACGACCGCGACCGCCGCCGCGACGAAGCCGATCACGACGGCGGCCCACGGCGCGACGAAGCCGCACGTGGCCGTGACCGCGACCAGCGCCGCGAGGAC
>DATFCX010000053.1:0-17313 GCA_035252585.1 Gaiellaceae bacterium | reverse complement strand
CGAGGCCGACGCGCGGCACGTCGTCGAGGGCGAGCGCGTCGGGCCGACCTCGCTCGCCGGCTGGGCGGACGCGGCGGGCTACACGCTCGCCGACGCGAAGATGCTGCGGAAGGAGATGGTCGCCGGCTACCTCGTCGCGGGCTTCCTCGCCGTCCTCGTCCCCACGAGCGCCTGGCGCGACATCTTCGTGAGCGGGCACGGCTTCTGGACGTCGCTCCAGAACGTCGTCGTCGGCCCGTTCATCGCGATCATCAGCTTCGTCTGCTCGGTCGGGAACGTGCCGCTCGCCGCGGCGCTCTGGCACGGCGGGATCAGCTTCGGCGGGGTCGTCAGCTTCGTCTTCGCCGACCTGATCACGCTGCCGCTGCTCCTCATCTACCGCCGCTACTACGGCGGCCGGCTGACGCTGAAGCTGCTCGCGATCTTCTGGACGGTGATGAGCGCGGCCGGGCTCGCGGTCGAGTACCTCTTCCGCGCCGCCTCGATCGAGCCGACGAAGCGGCCGGCCACCGTCGCGCCGACGGAGTTCCGCTGGAACTACACCACCTTCCTCAACATCGTCTTCCTGGTCGTCCTCGCCGGCCTATGGTGGCTGGCGCGGAACCAGCACCGCCTCGGCGGCGGCGCCGGCTACGCGATCGATCCCATCTGCGGGATGCAGGTCGAGATGGCGAACGCGGGCGCGCGGTCGGAACGCGACGGGGAGGTCGTCTACTTCTGCTCGGACCACTGCCTGCGCAGCTTCGAGGCGGCGGGAGCCGGCTGAGCAGCGGCGGCTAGGCGCGGCGCGAGATGCCGCGCGTGAAGAAGGCGATGACCCAGATCAGCGCGGCCACGACGGCCAGGATGAACAGCCACTTGATCACCACGACCGCCAGGACGATCCCCAGGACGACGAGCGCCGCCAGCAGAAGGAGAAGAAGGAGCATGACCGCGGGGTTACCCGGGCCCGCAGACCTCTAACCCGCGTCGCCGAACCAGCGCGCCCGCCGCGTCGGGGCGAACGCCTCCTTGTCCGCTGCTAGAGCCTCGGACGGGCCGTCGACCGTGGCCGTGGGGAACGGGCCGCCGAGGAAGTTCGCCACCACCTTCGCGACACGCCCGCCGCCGAACTCGATGTAGCAGTTGCCCTCGCCCTCGTAGCGGCGCTCGAGCGTCTCGCCGCGCAGGCGCGCGACGATGCCGTCGGCCACGACGCCCGCGGCGTTCTCCGCGAACACGCCTGCCTTCGCCATCGGCAGGGCGACGACGTCGCCGACCGCGTACACCTCCGGGAACGGCGTCTCGAGGGTGCCGTGGTCGACCTTCACCCAGCCGTTCTCGGTCAGTCCGGACTCCGCGACCACGGCCGGCACGCGGTGGATCGGCACGCCGACGAAGAGGTCGTAGGGGAGGCGCTCGCCGCTCTCGAGCACCGCTTCCTTGCCTGCCGGGTCGAGCTCCACCACGCGGGTCCTACCCGTGTACTCGATGCCGCGAGCCGCGAGCTCGTCGAGGAAGCGCTGTGACACCTCGGGCGTGACGGGAACGGGGGCGCCCATCGGCGCGACGATCCGGATCTCGGTGTCCTCCCGGATTCCGCGCTCGACGAGCTGGTCGTGCAGCAGGAACGCGCCCTCGAACGGCGCGGGAGGGCACTTGAACGGCTGACCGAGGATGCCGATCAGGATCTTCCCGCCGGTGAACGCCGACAGGGCGTCGCGCATCCGCTCGGCGCCCGGGACCGAGTAGTACTCGAGCCCGCCTTCGGCGAACCCGGGCGTCGCTGCAATGTCGTACTCGGCCCCGAGTGCGACGACGAGGATGTCGGCGTCGTACGAGCCGTGGTCGGTCGTGACCCGCCGCGTGCCGGGGTCGATCGCGGTGATGCGCTCCTGGCGGAACTCCACGCCGGGCTTCGCGAGCTCGCGGTAGGGGATGCGGAGCGCCGCGGGGTCGACTCCCCGGAACAGGACGTCGAGCTTCGAGAAGCCGAACATGAATGCGTCGTTCCGGTCGATCAAGGTGACGCGAACCTCGCCGGCGAGCGAGTCGGAGAGGCGGCCGGCGAGCTCCAGGCCGCCGAAACCGGCTCCCAGGATCAGGACGTGCTTCACGAGGAGCCACCATACGCCCCTCGCGGAACGTGTTCATCCGCTCGTAAGGATCTCGCAAGAGCACCGTGAGATTCGGCCACTAGCGTCGCCGGGGTCAACGAATGGGGGGACCATCGTGAACAGATTTCGCCTAGTGCTCGTTGCCGTGGTCGCGGTCGTGGCGGCGGTCGTCGCGGGCCGCAGCGCGGCCGCAGGAACGTCGTTACACGACTTCGTCTACACGGAGACGAACTCCGCCGCCGGCAATGCGGTCGCGATCTACGCCACCGCGCCGGACGGCAGCCTCGTCCCGCAGGGCAGCGTCTCGACCGGCGGGCTCGGCACGGGCACCGCCCTCGCGTCCCAGGGATCGGTGCTCGTCAGCGGCTCGCAGCTCTACGCGGTGAACGCCGGCGACGACACCGTCTCGGCCTTCAAGCTCGGGCCCGGGGGGAGCCTCACGCTCGAGGGAGCGCCGGTCTCTTCGGGCGGCACGGACCCGATCAGCCTGACCGCTCACGGCAATCTCCTGTACGTGCTCAACGCAGGGTCGCTCACGATCTCGGGCTTCAGCACCGGCGGCGGCCTCTCGCCGCTGGCCGGCTCTACCCAGTCGCTGAGCGGCGGCGCGGCGAGCCCGGAGCAGATCGGCTTCAGCCCGGACGGCCGGGCGCTCGTGGTCACGGAGAAGGTCTCGAACACGATCGACACCTTCCCGGTCGGCTCCGGCGGCGTCGCCGGCCCGGCGCAGAGCAATCCGTCCACCGGCGACGGTCCGTACGGGTTCAGCTTCGACAACCAGGGCGACCTGCTCGTCACCGACGCCGTGACCAATGCCGTCACCTCCTACACGCTGAACAACGACGCGAGTTTGAGCGTGCTCGACGGCCCGGTATCCACGAACGGCCAGGCCGCTCCGTGCTGGCTCGTCACCGCCGGCGGCGGCCGCTTCGCCTATGCGGCGAACACCGGCTCCGGCACCATCAGCGGCTTCAGCGTCCACGGCGGGAGCCTCGCGCTGCTCGACCCGAGCGGCGTCAGCGCCACGAGCGGCTCCAGCCCGTTCGATCTCGCCGTCAGCCGGGACGGGCACTTCCTCTACAACCTCGCCTCCGGCAGCAACGAGCTCGCCGCGTTCAGGCTCGGCTCCGACGGGACGCTCACTCCCGCCGGCACGGTCACGGGCCTGCCCGCGAGCGAGGCCGGCCTCGCCACCGGCTGAGAGCGGCACTTGGCAGCCGCCGTCGCCTCACGGCGCGGCGGCTGCCGCGAGCCGGTGCCGTGGATCAGCGGCCCGTGATCGCGAACCACGCGCCGGTGGGCGCGGTCACGAACACGATCGGTGCGAAGCACGGCGAAGGAAGCGCGACGGAGGTGTCGAGCTCGCCGTCGCCCGTCGGTGTGACGTCGAAGAGGCCGGTCGGGACGTTGTCGGTGGTCGCCGCGACGCCGTCCGGAGTGGTCAGGCAGCTGACGATCGCCCTGAGCTGCGTGAACGGCATCGTCCCCTGGAGATTCGCCGGCACGGGTGCGCGGCGGGCGAGCACGAGGCCCTCGACCTCGACGTGCAGCTGACCGCCGGCCCGGAGATCCGCGGTGCCGGACTCGAGCTCCCACGGGAGCCCGCCGCCGGCGACTCCCCGGATGGAGTTCGCCGCTCCGGTGTAGGGCTCGACGACCGGCGCAAGCACCTTCGCGTCGAGCAGCTTTCGCCCGTCGCCGCCTCCGCGGCCGAGCGCCGGGACGGCGAGCGCCGCCAGGACCGCCACGCCGAGCAACAGCACGAGTGTCTTCCTCATTTCCCCTCCCGAGGTCGAAGCGGTTGACCCCCTCCTCTCTACGGGAGCCTCTCGGGGGCGGATTCGACGACGTCGAGGCGCGAGGGCAGATACAAGTCGTCTCGGTTCCTCCATTAGTGGGTGTGAGACACGTGACCGACCGGACCGACGCCGAGCTCATCCGGGCGGCGGATTCGGAAGCCGCCGCGTTCGCCGAGCTGTACCGGCGGCACGTCTCCGCGGTGCACTCGTGGTTCCGCCGCCGGCTCGAATGGGCGGCCGCAGACCTGACCGCGGAGGCGTTCGCGCAGGCTTGGCTCTCCCGCCGGAGCTTCCGCGACGAGGCCGACGGATCGGCGCTCCCCTGGTTGCTCGGCATCGCACGCAACGTCGCGCGCGAGTCGGCCCGCCGGAACGAGGTGGAGACCCGCGCGCGCCGCCGGCTCGGCCTTCCGACGGACCTCGCCCCGGAGGACGGCTACGAAGCCGTCGAGGAGCGGCTCTCGCCGTCCGCTGCGCTCGAGGAGGCCCTCGAGACGCTGCCGGCGCACGAGCGCGAGGCGCTCGAGCTCCGCGTGGTCGGCGAGCTCGCCTACGACGACGTCGCCTCCCGTCTGGGTCTCCGCCCCGCGGCTGCGCGGCTCCGCGTCTCCCGCGCGCTCCGGCGCCTCTCCACCCTGCCCCTGAAGGAGGACACATGACCGCTCTGCCCCCCAGCCTCGACCGTTTCGCCTCCGAGCTCGAAGACGCCGTGCGCCGCGATCTCGGCAGCCGGCGCCGGCGCCGCCGGATGGTGCGGGGCGCCGTCGTGCTGGCGGTCGCCGCAGCGGCAGCCCTCGGGCTGCTGAGCGCATTCGGCAAGGGCGGGCCGTCCGTCGTCGAGCGCGCCGCTGCTGCGCTCCAGCCCTCGGACAACACGATCCTCCACTACCGGTTCGACGCGAGGCAGGACAACGGGGACGGAACGGTCGCCAGCTGGAACCAGGAGACGTGGCAGCTGCGGGTGCCTCCGTACACCCGGCGGCAGATCGCCGTCGACGCTTCGGACGGAATCCGCGCCGAGTCGGTGACGAGCGGCGACACGAACGAGCTCTTCGACGCCCGCACGAACACGATCTACGTCGCGACGAGCCAACAGCTGTTCGCCGCCCGGATGCCCGACATCACGATCGTCTCCAAGAGCAGGCTCATGAAGCTCACCCACAGCTCGCGGGTGGGCGTGGCCTACCTCGTGGCGAAGAAGGGCACGACCCGCCCGCGGGTCATCGCGACGCGCGAGGGCGCCAGGCGGCTCCGCCAGCAGCTCGCCCGGGAGCGGGCGCGGGAGTCCTCCGGCGGCGTGCTCCCGGAGGAGTTCCGCGGGGAGATCCTCGCGCTGCTCGACTCCGGCCGCGTCCGGGTGACGGGCCACGTCACGGTCGACGGCCGCGACGCGATCCGGCTCGAGTCGCTCGACGGAAAGAAGGTCTACATCGTCGACGCGTCGACCTACGCACCCATCGAATGGACGACCACCGGAGCGACCGGGGGCGTGACGCTGCGCTTCGACGTCTACGAGGAGTTGCCGGTGGACGGCCGCTCGAGGGCGCTGCTCGACCTCGAGGCTCAGCACCCAGAGGCGCACGTCGTTCGCGACGTCAAGGCGTACATGGCGGCCGAGGCCAGGCTCTATCCCCACGGGTAAGCGCCACGGGGAAGGATTCGCGCTCGTCGGCGTCCTCCTAACCGAGGATCGCGTTCTTCGAGGAGGTACGGCATGCGGCCCTGTGCTGTCATGTACGTGCGGTGAGCGACATGGCGGAGAGATTGAGCTCCGAGGAAATGGCGGATCTGGCCGCGCTGGCCGACGGCACGCTGCCCGTGCAGCGGCGGACCGAGATCGAGGCCCGAGTGGCCGCGTCGCCGGAGCTGCAGGAGCTGCTCGAGCGCCAGCGGCTGGCGGTGGTGGCCGCGCGGAAGCTCGCGGAGGAAGAGGTGCCGCGCTCGCTGCAGGCGGCGGTCCACGCTCGGAACCGGGCCGGCACGCGCCGGTCCAGGAGGGCGAGCCTGTCTCTCGTGCCGAGGCTCGCGTTCGTGGGCGTCGGGGTGGCGCTCGCCGCCGTGGTCGCAGCCGTCTTCCTCAACGGAGGCCCGGGCGCGCCGAGCGTCGCGGACGCCGCGCGCTTCGCGACGAAGCCGCCGACGGCGCCTGCACCGCCTCCCGTCGGGAACGCCGGCACGAAGCTCGGCCTCGCGGTCGGCGGCGTCCCTTTCCCGAACCTCGGCGTGTTCGCCGGCTGGAACGCGGTCGGTTCGCGGAGCGAGCGCATCGGCGGCCGTGACGCGAGCCTCGTCGTGTATCGCAAGGACGGTCGGACGCTCGGCTACGTGATCGTGGCCGGCGCCGCTCTCGATCGTCCCTCTGGGGCGCGGTCGACAACGATCGGCGGCGTCGAGTATCAGACCCTGCGCTTGAGCGGACGGCCCGCGGTCACCTGGCGGCGCGGCGGACACACCTGCGTCCTGATCGGACAGGCGACGCGACCGGAGCTGTTGAGGCTGGCGAGCTGGCCGCTCACCCCTCGCCGCTGAGCCGGCGCGCGACGCGGTCGCGGCCGCGGAAGAGGCGGCTCGTGAGCGTGCCCTCCGGGACGCCGAGGGCCCGCGCTGCCTCCGGGTAGGAGAGGCCGGCGACGTCGACGGCGACGAGCGCGTCGCGGAACTCGTCCGGGAGGTCCGCGATCGCAGCGAAGACCTCCCGCGTCTCGCTCGCCTGCGCGGGGTCGTCGCTCGCACGCGCCCCGAGCGGCGACTCGTCGAGGAGCTCCGTCGTGGCCGGCCGGCGCTGCTCGGTGCGGCGCTGGCTGATCAGCGTGTTGCGGAGCGCGCGCAGCAGGTAGCCGACCTCGTCCTCGCCGCGCAGCAGCCGCGGCTTGGAGAGCACCCGCGCGTAGGTCTCCTGGACGAGGTCCTCGGCCTCCTCGCGGGAGCGCGTCCAGGCGCGGGCGGCGCGATAGAGGCGCGGCATGTGCTCGACCGCGCGGTCGGGATCCAGCCTGCGCATCCGGCAACGATCTCATCTGCGGAATTCGCCGGGAAGGAATCGGCCCGGGTCGGCGTCGGTCTACGGGTGAAAGGCAATTCCGATCCAGATAGGGAGGTTCGCAGTGAGACGTTTGCTTGTGATCGGCGCCATCGCCGTCGTCGCGGCGGCGGCCGGAGTCGCAATCGCGGCCGCCACGGGCGGCAGCAGTGGGAGCGGCGCTACCGCCGGCGGAGGGACCGTCTCCGTGCAGAAGATCGCAGGCGCGGGCAGCGTGCTGGTCGACTCGCAGGGCCGGCCGCTGTACCGCAGCGATCAGGAGAAGAACGGCATGGTGCGCTGCACCGGCGCCTGCGTGTCGTTCTGGCAGCCCCTCACCGTCAAGGGCACCCCGAGGGCGAGCTCGCTCAACGGGAACCTCGGCGTCGTGACGCGGCCCGACGGCAGCAGGCAGGTCACGTTCGACGGCAAGCTGCTCTACAGCTTCAAGCTGGACGGGCAGGGCCAGGTCAAGGGCGACGGCTTCAGGGACGAGTTCGGCGGCCAGAAGTTCCACTGGCACGTCGTCCGCCCGGTCGGCGCGAGCTCGTCGGGCTCGACGAAGCCGGCGTCGACGCCCACCTACCCCGGCTACTGAGCGGTGTCAGGGGTCAGGTGCAGGGCCGGGCGGCCGCGGGGGGCGCGTGGAGCGCCCTCCACGTCGCCCGAGGGGTGATGGGGAAGGCATACAGGCTGTAGCCGAGCGGGCCGCAGTCGCCGACGGCCTGCATGAAGCCGGTGATCTCCCTGGCGCCCATCGTTCCGGCGAGGCCGCCGATCAGGTGGATCGGGACGCGCGGCCGGCCTGTCCGCCTGCGGATGATCGCCACGTCGGCGGCGTTGTAGGCGCGCGTGGCGCCGATCCCGCGCACGCCGGCGTCGGTCGCGTAGGCCATCGGCAGGAAGACGTCGTAGTAGCGGGCGAGCTGCCGGTACGGGAAGCGCGGCCAGTAGGTGGGATGCCGGCGGATCCCGACCGGGGAGGGGATGATCGCCCCCAGCGCATACCGCCGGCCCACCGCTGCCCGCAGGTGCGCGGACAGCCGGAGGAGGCGCTTCGTCCGCAGCGGCACCGACCTGACGAGGCTGGCCTCGATGTCGAGCGCGAAGGAGTCGAAGCGCTCGCCCCTGGCGCTGCGGAAGCGGATCGCGGCCAGCGCCCGTCGCGTGTCCTGCCGCGGGTAGAGAAATGAAGGCAGGTACCAGGCGACGACCCGCATCCCGGCCGCGTGGGCCGCGTCGACGAAGCGCCCGAGCGCGCGGCGCCGCACGAGGTCGACGTGCTGCTCGTAGTTGCCCGTCTGTAGATAGAGGGTCCGCGCTCCGTCGCGGGCCATCGCCGCCACCTCTTGCTGCGGGTGCGCCCAGGAGGAGGTCTCGTAGATGTCGAGCCACGTCCCCAGGCCGGCGTAGGCGGTGGTGCGGTGGCGCGACGGCCCGGACGCGCCGCTCGCCGGCGCGACCAGTGCCACCGCCAGCACCGCCGCTGCGAGCAGAAGGCGTCGCGACCCCGGACCCGTCGCCATGCGAGGAGTGTGCCAAACAGGAAGCGCGGCGGCTCGAGCCTGGACATCCGGTCGGTGTTCGGCAAGCATGCGCTCCAGGCATGTCCCTCGACGCCGTGCAGGGCGACTGGCGCGACCGTCTCACCTCGGCCGCCGAGGCAGTCTCCGTGGTGCGGCCGGGCGACCACGTGTTCGTCGGAAGTGCGTGCGCGACGCCTCGCGCCCTCGTCGGCGCTCTCGAACAGCTCGCGGCTCCTCCGCCCGGCGTCGTCCTCGTCCACTTTCTGACCGACCGGGTCGGGATCGGCGATCCGCCGCAGACGCAGTATCGGCACCGCGTCTTCTACGTCGGGCGCGACGTGCTCGCGCTCGCCGGCTCCGGGCAGATCGAGTACGTCCCGGTCTCGCTCCCCGACGTCCCGGCGCTGTTCGGCACCGGGCGCATCCCTCTGGACGTCGCGCTGGTGCAGGTGGCGCCTCCCGACGAAGACGGCAGCTGCAGCCTGGGCATCTCGGTCGACATCACGCGAGCGGCGGCACTCGCCGCCCGCACCGTGATCGCCGAGGTCAATCCGGCGATGCCGCGCACGAGGGGAGACACGCGCATTCCCGCAGAGCGGATCGACCACTTCGTCCCCGTCGAGACGCCGATCGTCGAGTACCTGCACGAGCCGGCCGACGACGTGGCGGAGCAGATCGCGCGTTACGTCGCGCGGCTGATCGACGACCGTTCGACGCTGCAGGTCGGCCTCGGCCGAGTCCCCAACCAGATGCTGGCTCACCTGGCGAATCGACGCGAGTTGGCGATCCACTCCGACGTCATCACCGAGCCGGTGGCCGATCTCGTCGAGGCAGGTGTCGTCACGGGAAATGTCGTCGCCAGCTGGGCGATGGGCACACGCCGCCTCTACGACCTCGTCGACGACGACCCGCGTTTCGCCTTTCATCCGATCGACCACGTGTGCGATCCCGCGGTCGTCGCGGACCACGAGCGGATGGTGTCCGTGATGCAGGCATTCGCGGTCGACCTGACCGGACAGGTCTGCACGGAGAGTCTCGACGGCGATCTCTACGGCGGCCTTTCGACAGGTCCCGCCTTCTATCGCGGCGCGCTCGCGTCGCCGGGCGGCGTGGCCATCGTCTGTCTCGCCTCGCGTACGCCGGGGGGCCTGTCCGCGATCCGGGCCGAGCTCGATCCCGGGGAGCCCGTCGCGATCCCGCGCGGCGACGTCCACTGGGTGATCACCGAGTACGGAACCGCATACCTCTTCGGCCGCTCGGTCGCGGAGCGCGCGGTCGCGTTGATCGAGATCGCGCACCCGGAGGACAGGCAGGAGCTCCTCCAGGCCGCCGCCGCACGCGGTCTCCTCCCGCCCGAGCAGACGCTGCGCAGTCGCGCCGCCTATCCGGTCGCGGAGGAGCGCGAGGTCGTGCTCAAGGACGGTCGGGAGGTCGGCGTCCGCCCGACGCGGACGAGCGACGCGAGGGCGATGCAGGAGCTGTTCTACCGCCTACCGGACCAGGACGTACGTACGCGCTTCTTCCAGAATCTCAGCTCGCTGACCGACGCCGCGGCGCAGCACCTCTGCAGCGTGAACTACGAAGGCGAGATGGCCTTCGCCGCGGTGACCGGCCCGCTCGAGCGCCAGCAGATCGTCGGCACGGTCTCGTACTACCTCGATCCCCGCACGGGGCTCGCGGACGTCGGCTACATGGTCGATCCTGAGTGGCAGGGCGCCGGGCTGGGCGGAATCCTGCACGACCGCGCGGTCGAGTACGCCCGCGGTCACGGCGTCCGCGGCTTCACCGCCGACGTCATGTTCGGCAACTCACGGATGCTGCGCGTCTTCGGCCGCGGCGACCACCACGTGAAGACGACGACCGAGGGCGGGATCACCGAGGTGACGGTCATCTTCTCGCCGGTGGCAGGACCGGAGTGACCGGCATTCCTTTGGCCGGCCGCTCGTCGAGGCCCGGCGGGCGGTAGGTCCGGTCCCTCTCGTACCGCTCCTCGGCCGTGGAGGCCAGTGCGCCTCCATCCACCGGGTTACCCTTCTCGTCTGCGAGCCGGCGGTCGTAGGCGCGCTCCAGCCGGTAGATGCCCTTGCGCGACCTGTGGAGCCTGCCGGCGAAGTTCGGCGCCACCTCGATTCCCTCGTCGCGTAGTTCTCGAGGCTCGATGGGAGGCGCCGTCACGACCAGGCGGTCGGGGTCGAACGCGAGTCCGCAGCCGTTCGCCTTCTCGGCCATCCAGAGCAGCGGGATCTCCGAGAGGTCGGTGTCGCTGTAGCCGCCGCCGACGTCGCTGTGCACTCCCGCGAACCAGACCTGCTCCAGCGTCTGACCTTGCGCACCGGGCTGCTGATGCCAGACCGTGGGCCTGAAGGGGCGGCGGCGCTCGTCGATCGCCAGCGCGTGGTAGGCGTTGAGCACGTACCGGCTGAGGTCGGTGTCGTGAAACCTCCAGAGCTTGCTCAGGAGCGGGAGACGAAAGCCGTCGATTGGGATGCCGAGCGCGCCGACCGTGTCCCAGACGCCCACGAAGTCGATGTAGGTCTCGGCGTACGAGTGCGAGCGCCGGAACAGCGCCGCGGCGATGCTGTTCGGTGCGAGCTCCTTGTCGGGCCGGCGATAGAGGGCATACGCGTCCCTGATCCGGTCCCGCTCCTCGGGTCGCAGGATGCCGCTGTTGCGCACGAGCCCGGCCAGGCTGCGGGCGGTGTACGCGCCGCGGCTGAACCCGAAGAAGTAGAGCTTGTCCCCGGGCGCGTAGTTGTCCACGAGGAAGCGGTAGCAGGCCAGGATGTTCCGGGACAGACCGAAGCCGAAGGCGCCGCCGGCGAACCGCTCGAAGCGCCGGGTGCCCACCCCGGCCTGATAGTGCAGCCGTTGTTCGTTGCCTTCGTGGTCCTCGTCCGCGAGCGCGAGGGCGAGCTTGGCCACGTTCGTCGGCGCGGGGACGCCGTCACTGACTTCCTGGGGTCGGTTCCAGGTGCCGTCGCAGCAGACGATCAGCCGCTTCACGACCCGATCATCGCAGAGCGGTCTCGCTGTTCCCAGCGATCGTGGGACGAATGCGTCAAGCCACTCAACCGTTGTCAGCCACCCGCAACCCGCCCAGGCGACACGGGAAGCCCTCTGATCGCGTTCGTTCCGAGGTTGCGTTGCCTGCGGGCTTGACTTGAGTCGCCTGCCTGGCTTAGCGCCGCCGGATCACCGTAGGAGGAGGCCCTATGGCGAACGCTCCGCTTCAGAACGTCGTCGCATCCACCGATGCAGGGAGCGACCTCACGGCTGACTTCAGGGCCCTTCTCACGAAGCTCACTCTCCTCGGGAACGACCCGAAAGCCCTGGATGAGTCAGAGGTCATCCAGGCGACGAGCACGGCCCTCACGAAGGTGTGGGGAGCGCTGACGGGTGTCGCAGGGGGCGGCCTCACGCTCGCGAGCATCATCGCCGCCTGGAAGGCATCGGACGAGCAGACCAAGCTCGCCTGCATCGGGGTTGCGAGTCTCATCCTCTCGGCCACCGTGATCGCCATTGCGCTGATCGTCCGGTCAGACCTCGCCGCCCGCGCCGGTGTCACGAGCTCGCTCTATCGGGCCCGAACGGCGATCACGGACGCGGTCGTCGCCGCCTCGGGCGTGCAGGCCGCTCCGCGCGCCGCGGATGCCGCCGAAGCCGCTGCTTCCACAGCCTTCACCGACACCCTCGCGTCACTACTGGCGAGCCTCGACATCACGGTGCCCGGGCAGGACGCGAGTGCGGGCTTCTACGGTCTGCGCAGAGAAGCGGCGGGCGGCCCGCTCGAGGTCAGGCGCAGCGACAATACGTGGCTGGCACTCCCTGCGGCCCTGGCGCTCTCGGATCTCGTCTTCGAGCTCGAACTCCCTGTTCCGGCCCATCCACCCGGCGGGTAGCCGACCGCCGGATGCGTCACCCCGTGGTCGCGGGCGTCAGCGTGAGCGCCGCCGTGCCGTCGCTCGGCAAGGTCTGGTAGCTGGTGGTGAAGATGCGGGTCAGCGCTGCGACGTGTCCACCGTCGGGCACCGGCAGCGAGCCGAGCAGGATCTGCCGTGGCTCGAGCGTCCCGACGAGGGGGAGATGCAGGTTCTTGTCCACGTCGTTCCGGGTCGTGAACACCGCCCGCGTCGGCGCCTGGGGGTCCGAGGTCGGCGGGAGGTACGTGACCACCGCGTTCGTACCGGGGACGTACTTCAGCGTGTAGAGCGCAAGCTCCAGCGCCTCGCGGCGGAGCAACGGCTCCGGATTCGTCGCACTCGGGGCCGGCACTCCGCAGTTCTGCTGCGGGTCGCCGAAGCCGCACATCTCGTAGCCGACGGTCGAGTCCGGTTGGTAGAAGCTGAAGTCGCCCTGCTCGTGCTGGCCGGTCGAGACGTCGGGCTGCACGGCGATCAGGCTGACCGGGACCTGGACGCTCTGCGGGCCGTTCGCCCCCTGGACGACGCCCGGAGCCTGGAGCGGGCCGGGAAACACGGTGACCAGCCTGCTCTGGGCCGTCGCCTTGTATTCGGACGAGACCTGGGTCGCGATCTGGCGTTCCATGTCGAGCGCCGAGCCGGTCGGCACGAACTTCGACCAAGGAGCCGAGCGTGGGGCGTCCACGTTCTGCAGGATCAACACGAGGCCCGCGACCGCCGCGACGGCGAGCATGATCAACAGGGTGTAGGCGAGGGAGAAGCGCGTGTAGTACGCGGATGCGTGCGCGCGCTCGGCTCGAGACACCGGCGCTGCTTCGGCTGTCGGCCGGGGAGACGGGCTCGCCGCTACATCCTCGGCCATGTCTCCTCCTTCGTGTAGTCGAGTTGCGGCGCCACGAGCTCCTGCGCGTCGAGCAGGTCCACCAGCTCGTCGCCGTACAGCTCGCGCTTCTCCGCCAGCTGCGTCGCGATCGCCTCGACCGCGGCCCTGTTCGCCGCCACGAGGTTCACGGCCATGACGTACGCCTGCCCGAGGATCTGGGCGGCGACGGCGTTCTTGAAGGGGTCGCGGAGGATCGCCGCGATCGGATCCGCGTGGAAGTCGGCGCTGCCGCGCGTGCGGTTCATCAACGTGCGGCCGATTCGCTCGAAGCGCTTCATGATCTGCTCGCGCACCTCGTCGGGGTCCTCGCCCTTGGGGACGTTCCCGTTGAGCTCGAAGCGGAGGGGCCGCATACCCGCGGTACCGACCATCCAGGCGGCAGTGTCGGTCGCGGTCTGCAGGTCGCCTCCGACGCCGCCGCTGTTCTCGCCGTAGAACACGTTCTCCGCCGCCATCGCGCCGAGCGTGTGGATCAGCGCTCCCATCTCCTCGTGCTGCCACCGGCTGAAGCGCTCTTCGCGCTCGAACGTCTGGTGGTGGCCGAGCGCCCCGCCGCGCATGCGGGTGGAGAGACGGCTCGACTCGAGGTCGGGCCTGTAGACGTGCGCGGTGACGGCATGGCCGGCCTCGTGGATCGCGATTGCGCGCAGCTCGTGGTCGGGATACGTGACGTTGACCGCCGTGCCCGACTCGATCGTCGTCATCGCCTGGACGAGGTCGCCCCAGTCGAACGAGACCTTGCCTTCGTGCTGCGCGTTCGTCAGCGCCATCGAGCAGACCTGGTCGATCATCGCGGGCGAGTAGCCGTTCGTGATCCGCGCGATCTCGTCACGGCGTTTCGGCTCGTCGAGCTCGGGATCGTGCCCCACCTTCGTGAGGTAGAGGTCGAAGACGTCCTTCCGGTCCTCCTTCGTCGGCGTCCGGAACGAGACGTGACGCCCCATGCGGCCCGGCCGGGTGAGCGCAGGGTCGAGGCGGTCGAGCGGGACGTTGGTCGCGCCGATGAAGTAGATCTGCTCGCCGCGCGGCCGGGCGCGCGGAATCCGCAACGACCACTTGCCCAACCGGCGGGGCACGACGTACGAGGCGTCGAGCAGCGTGTTGATCCGGTTCGTCAGGACGCGGCGCACGAACGGCGGGCTGTCGATGCCGTCCATCACCACGAGCAGCTGGTTGAGGGCGAGCTGGCCTCCGCCCCCGAATCCCCCGAACATCCCGCCGGGGAACTGGTTCACGATCCGGTCGACGATCGGGTTCGTCCAGCGCGAGGGCGCCCGCTGCTCGAACAGTCGCTCGCGCCAGCGCCGCGTCTCGACGATGAGGTCCCCGGACGGATTCTGTGCTCCCCACGCGCCGTAGAACGAGAAGTCGCTGACGTCGCGCCACGAGTACGGGTCGGCGGCGGGTGTCATCTGCTGCACCGCCTGCCGGCGCATGCCGACGGCGTCGATCTCGTCGATGAAGACGATGCACTGGCCGCCCCACTTGCGCGCGAGCTTCTTCGCCCGCCGGGCGAGAAGGCGCACGACGATCGCATCGATGCCGATGAAGGTCGCGGCGAACCCGGAACCCGGCATCGACACGAACGGAGAGTTGAACCCGGTCGCGAGCGCCTTGGCCAGCATCGTCTTGCCCGTGCCGGGCGCGCCGAGGAAGAGAAGACCTCGCTCCCGCTTGCCGCCCGCGCGCTCGAACGCCTCGCCCGACTGCCAGATCGTGACGACACGTCGCACCTCTTCCTTCGCCTCCGCCTGCCCGCGGACGTCGTCCATCTTCACGCCCCATTCGGCGTCGCCCGGCTCGAAGGACTGCATCTGGGCCAGGTTCATGAGCAGCAGCGGCCCCATCAGGATCGCGAAGTTCGCGAAGAAGAGGAAGAAGACGACGACGACCTGGACCCAGAGCGAAGGGGAGCTAAGGATCCGTCCGGCGCCGTGGCCGACGGATCCGAAGGTGCCGAACCACGAGCCGCCGCGGAACAGCCAGATGGCGGTGATGATCAGCGCGACGAGCGCGCCGACCCGGAGCCAGAAGTGCCAGAACCAGACGCGGCGCCTCCCGAGGACGTCGTCCTCGCGGTGCTGCTCGCTCTCCAGGCCGAAGAGGCTCGGCCAGGGGATGAAGCGCCGGAAGGTCAGGTCCACGAGACCGCGGAACGCGATCACGATCAGCAGCGTCACGACGATCGCCTTCCACAGCGGCCAGTGGTCCTGGCGCATGAAGAGTGCGACCAGAGCAGGGCTCGTGAGGAGGGCGACGAAGGTCGCCGCGCGGGTCAGCTTCCGCCAGCTGGACGCGAGCTCGCGGTGGATCTCGCTCGACGCGAACTCGTTGCCGCCTCCGGACTGCAGCGGATTCGGAACGAGGGTCGGCTCGAGGCCCGTCATCGCCTGAGGTTACGTGCCTTCAGCGACCGCGGATCTCGGCGTAGTGGCAGTAGTCGCATTTGACTATGTTCGACGGAGTCGGGGCCGGGAGGTTTGCGCCCTGACGAAATCGGCTTCTCGCCCAAGGGCCTCGCCCGTGTGACACTACGGCCGTGTTGTGCCGCAAAAAGAGCGAGATGAAGTCTCTCCCTTGCCGTGACGACGATTGCCCTCACCATCGTGGCTTCATTGACCGCGTGTGGTTCCTCGGCCAAGCGTGCGTCCACTCCGATCTGGCACGGCAGGCTCGTCATACGCTCGGTCACGTAAATACGACCCGATCCTGTCACGGCGCCCGATGAGAACGACTCGAGCGAGCCGAGAGCGCTCGCTCCGCATTTTTGAGGAACGCGGGATTGCCGACCTTCGGACTCGCCGGCAGGGCCTCTTCGCGGCGATTTGCAGGACCCTCTAGGAGCGGGAGCGACGGGACTCGAACCCGCGACCTCCGGCGTGACAGGCCGGCGTTCTAACCAACTGAACTACGCCCCCGCGGGACGGCCCAGTGTAGCGGGGTCGGGTGGGCCGGTCTCTACGCTGCAGTGGTGAACCTCGCCGACTGGGTCGCGATCGCGATCGTGTTCGTTGCCGCGGTCGGCGGGCTCCGCCGCGGTCTCGTCCTCAGCGCGTTCTCGCTCGTCGGGCTCGCGGGCGGTGCGTACGTCGGGTCCCGCGTCGCGCCGCACGTGCTGAACGGCGGTGCGAGCTCGACGTGGACGCCCCTCGCAGGGCTCGTCGGCGCCGTGGTCGGCGCGATGCTCCTCCAGTTCGGAGCGCTCACCGCGGGCAGCTTCATCCGCGGCGGGATGCGACTGACGCCGCTGCGGCTCCTCGACTCGGCCGGCGGTCTCCTCCTCGGCGGCGCGATCGGCCTGGCGATCGTCTGGGTCGGCGCCTCCGTAGCCCTCCTCTCGCCGGGCGAGACGCGCCTGCGCCAGGAGGTCGAGCGCTCGGCGATCGTGAAGCAGCTCGACGCCGCGCTGCCGCCGCGCACGCTCCTCAACCTGCTCGCGCGCATCGATCCGTTCCCGTCGATCGTCGGGCCGCAGGCGCCGTCGCTGCCGCCGAGCGACGGCGTCCTCCGCGACCCGTCGACCCGAGCCGCGGCCACGCGCGTCGTCAAGGTGCTCGGGACGGCGTGCGGCGTCGGGATCGAGGGGAGCGGCTGGTTCGCCGGACGCAATCTCGTCGTCACGGCCGCCCACGTGGTGGCCGGCGAGGGGAACACGAGCGTTCGGATCCCCGGCGACCAGCTGCCGTCGCGCACCGCGGACGTCGTGGTCTTCGACGTCCACAACGACATCGCCGTCCTGCGCGTCGCGGGAGTCAACCTACGGCCGCTGCGGATGGCGGATCCGCAGTCCGGGGCCTCCGTCGCGATTCTCGGTTACCCGCTCGACGGCGGGCTGAGAGACACCGCGGGCCGGATCGGTCGCACGGCGACGGTGCTGACGCAGGACGCTCTCGGCCACGGGCCGGTGGCGAGGACGATCACCGCCGTCGCGGGGCGGGTCGAGCACGGCGACTCCGGCGGGCCGGCGGTCGACGCGGGCGGGCGGGTGCAGTCCACGATCTTCGCGGCGCGCCTCGGCTCGGCGAGCGGCTACGGCGTTCCGACCTCGATCATCCGCAGCGATCTCGCCC
>DATFCX010000052.1:0-23851 GCA_035252585.1 Gaiellaceae bacterium | reverse complement strand
GAGCGTCCGCGAGGTCTCGACCGACGCGCTCCAGCTCTTCCTCAAGGACATCGGCAAGGTCGAGCTCCTGACCGCCGCCGAGGAGGTCGAGCTCGCGAAGCGGATCGAGCGCGGCGACCATCGCGCGAAGCAGGAGATGGTCGAGGCGAACCTCCGCCTCGTCGTCTCGATCGCGAAGCGGTACCGCAACCAGGGTCTCCCGTTTCTCGATCTGATCCAGGAGGGGACGATCGGGCTCGTCCGCGCGGCCGAGAAGTTCGACTGGCGCAAGGGCTACAAGTTCTCGACCTACGCCACGTGGTGGATCCGCCAGGCGGTCGCCCGCGCACTCGCGGACAAGGGCCGCACTATCCGGATGCCCGTCCACGTCGTCGAGAAGCTGAACAAGATCGTCCGCTCAGAGCGCAAGCTGCGCGGCGAGCTCTGCCGCGAGCCCAGCGCGACCGAGATCGCGAGCGACGTCGATCTCCCGCTCGACGAGGTGGAGCAGATCCTCCGCACCTCGCAGGCGCCCGTCTCGCTCGAGAAGCCCGTCGGCGACGAGGAGGAGTCGGAGTTCGGGCACTTCCTCACCGACGAGAACGTCCCGCTGCCCGACGACGTGGCCGACACGACGCTGCGCCAGGAGCTGCTCCGCAACATCCTCGGCACGCTCTCGCACCGGGAGCGGCGGGTGCTCGAGCTGCGCTACGGGCTCGACGGCGAGCAGCCGCGGACGCTCGACGAGGTCGGCCGGGCGTTCAACGTGACGCGCGAGCGGATCCGCCAGATCGAGAACCAGAGCCTGAAGAAGCTGCGGGCGCTGGCCGTGACGGACTCGCTCAGAGACGTCGCCTGAGTCTCGACCGGCCCTGTCTAACTTAGTAACAGACTGTAACTAGGTGTTCCGGGACGGAGCGTTTCTCCAGCCGCGACGTCGGGATCGAGCAAGTAACAGACTGTTACAAGGTCGTCCGGGTCACGCACGCCGGCGAGCGTCGTGGCGAGCGGATGCGGTTCCGCCGGGCGGCCGGTGGGGAGCCAGCCGCGGCCCGGCGGGCTGAGGATCAGCGTCCGACCCTTCTCGCCGACGAAGGCCAGGCGGTTCTCGCCTTCCGCCGAGCCGTCCCAGAGCTCCAGCCCGATCGTCTCCAGCCGGCGCAGCGACCGCGCCGGGTCGCCGACGATCCCGAGCTCGGAAAAGCCCACGAGCTCCTCTGCCGCGAAGTCGCCCGTGCGCCCGTTCTCGTCCAGAGCGCGCTGGCCGATCAGCTCGACGATGTTCCCGGCCGGGTCGTGGAAGTAAAGGGCGCGCGCGTCCCAGAAGTCGAAGTCGAAGACGTCACCGAGCAGCTCCACCTGACCCCGGGCCCACGCGAGCGCCGCGTCGAAGCGGTCGCCGGGCACGAGGAGCGCGAAGTGGTAGAAGGCCCCGCCGTCCTGGACGCGGAAGCGCAGGCGCGTCTCGCCAACCACGATCGCGTCGTCGTCGAGCGGCAGCCCGAGCCCGCCGTAGAAGGCCCGCGGGTCGAGCGGCGCGTCGAGGGTCACTTCCGCGAAGCGCATCGGCCTGAGCATACGATCGCCCCGTGGACGAGGCCTGGCGCGCCGAGCTGGCGGAGTTGATCGCGATCCCGAGCGTGAGTGCCGACCCGGCCCACCGGGAGGACGTGAAGCGCGCCGGCGAGTGGGTCTGCGACTTCATCCGGCGCATCGGCGGCACGGCCGAGCTGACGCCGTTCGGGGAGCGTGAGCTCGCCCTCGGCGAGATTCCTGCGTCGAACGGAGCCGGCAACGCTCCGACCGTCCTCGTCTACAACCACTTCGACGTCCAACCGCCCGCGCCGCTCGAGCTCTGGGAATCGGATCCGTTCGAGCTCGACGTCCGCGGCGAGTGGGCATACGGGCGAGGCGTCACCGACGACAAGGGCCAGCTCTGGATCGTCCTGCGCGGCGCGCAGCGGCTCGTCGAGGCCGGCGCGCTGCCGGTCAACCTCCGGATCGCGTTCGACGGCGAGGAGGAGATCGGCGGCCACACGATCGCCGACTGGGTCACGCAGGACGAGCGCGGCGCTGACGCCTGCGTGATCTTCGACGGCGGGATGCTCCGGCGAGACGTGCCGACGATCGAGCTGGCGACCCGCGGTCTCGTCGGCGTCGACGTGAAGGTGCGGACCGGTGGCCGCGATCTCCACTCTGGGATGTACGGCGGGGTCGCGCTCAACGCGATCCACGCGCTCCTCCGCTGCCTCGACGCGGTGCTCGCCGGTCCCGACGGCCGGCTGCCCGAGCCGCTGCGTCAGGGAATCACCGCGCCGACGCCCGGGGAGCTCGACGCGTGGGCGCAGCTGCCGCCGGGCGGCGAGGCTCTCACCGAAGCGGACGCACGGCCGCTCGACGCGAAGGCGGCCGAGGAGTTCTACCTCCGCACGTGGGCGGAGCCGTCGGCGGACGTGAACGGCATCGTCGGCGGCAAGCCGGGCATCCGCAACACGACCCTGAGCGTCGCCGCCTCCGCCGAGTTCTCGATCCGCATCGCTCCCGGCCAGGAGGTCGAGACGATCGGCGCGGCGGCCGAGAAGCTGCTGCGGGAGGCCGCACCGGCGGGAGCCGAGCTCGAGATCGAGTGGGCAGGCTCGAACCCCGGCCTGGTCAGCGCCGACGCGCCCGCGATCCAGCTTGCCGTCGACGCGTTCGAGCACGCGCTCGGCGTGAAGCCGCTGCTCACGCGGGTCGGCGGCTCGATCCCGCTCATGCCGGCGCTGACGGAGAAGGGGATCGACACGATTCTCAGCGGCTTCGGGCTGCCGGAGTCCAACATCCACTCGCCGAACGAGCGCTTCCTCGTTCCGTACTTCGCGGCCGGGATCGACACCGTTGCGGCGCTGTTCACCGCACTCGGCCGTCTGAACACCGCCTGAGCCGTCGTTGGTCGGGAGTTAGGCGGCGCCATCACACTCCCGGTTGCTCACCCTGCTGGCGGCGAAGCCGAGCGAGCGGAAGACGATCACCCTCGGTCAGGTTCGCTTCGCGAATCCGGAGAACTGGAACTCGTTGTCGAGCTACGCGAACGGGCTCGTCGCCCCGAACGGGAGCATCGTCTTCTTCGACGGCACGAAGATCCGCTACGCGAACGGGCCCGAGCTCTCGGTGCACGGCCTGCCGTCCGGATGGCAGATCGGTGGGCTCGTCGTCTCGCCGCGTGATCCGCTCGTCTTCCTCGCGACTGTCGAGAAGGGCCGGCCCGGGGGCGAGCCCTGCCCAGCCGCCGTCTACCGGATCACCCGCACGAGCGCCACCAGGCTCAAGAGCTACAACGGCTGCACGACGGGACTGGGGCTGGAGTGGAGCCCCGACGGGAGGCAGATCGCCTGGTTCGTGTCCCCCGGCGGAAACGCCACGCACCTGCTCGTGTCCGACGCCGACGGGAGCCACCTCCGCGAGCTGTTCGCGCGGGACGTCGACGCGGTCTGGTCGCCCGACAGCAAGTCGCTCGCGTACGGGTTCTACCGTGGCCGGGACCGCTGGGCGGCTGTGGTGGACGTCTCGTCCGGAGCTCGTCACGTGGTCGCGAAGGGCGACCCGCTGGCCTGGTCGCCGGACGGCAAGCAGCTCGCGCTCATGAGGCAGAGCGCGGTAGTCCCCTCGCCGCCGGGATCGATCGTCGCGGTCCCGGTAGCCGGCGGCGGCCCGCGCGTCCTCCTCGAGATTCCGGCTGCGCCTTCGGGCTAGAGCGCGTGCGGGTGCGTGCGCCCGCAGGGGAGCCACTCGTGGCCGAACTCGCGCATCGCGTCGATGATCGGCAGGAGCGACTCGCCTTTCGCGGTGAGCTGGTACTCGACGCGCGGCGGCGTCTCGGCGTAGCTCTGCCGCTCGAGGATCCCCTCGGCCTCGAGCGCGCGCAGGCGCTCGGCGAGCGTGCGCGGGCTGATGCCCTGGCACGAGCGCTCGAGCTCCGAGAAACGCCTCGGGCCTTCCGACAGGTCGTGGACGAGCAGCGCGGTCCACTTCGCGCCGACGATCTCTGCGGTCGCGGCGACCGCGCAGGTGCCCGCTTCGTGGACGGGGTTCATCGTCCGTACTGCCATGCTCTCGATTGTACGCCGCGCGTCTAGACGCCGAACGGCGCCGGGCATGCGTCGATCTTGGGGATCGAGAAGCGCGCGATCGTGCCGAATCCCTCGCAGGGCTTGCAGGCCTGCGCGACGCCGGCGTCGCAGGCGACAGAGAGGAAGATGAACGCGTCCTCCATCGTGAAGCCGTGCTCGTCGACCAGGAGGCGCGCCGCCTCCTCCGAGACGAGCGCGAGCGCGTCGGCGTACTCGTCGGCGGTCGCGTGGGGGAGCCAGCGGTCTGGGAGCTCGGTCACCGGCCACGTCGCCTGCTTGCCCTTGAGGACGTCGAAGCGGACGTCGACCTCGCCGGCGATCTCGACTCCGGTGAAGCAGATCTCGCCGTCGCCCATCGCGGCGTGCATGTCGCCGACCGCGAACATGCCGCCGGGCTGCCGGACGGGGAAGAAGATCTTGGCCCCCGTGCCGTGCCAGTGGTCGTCGAGGTTGCCGCCGTGGCGCCCCGCAAGGCCGTTCGAGAGCTCCTCGCCGTCGGTCGCCACGCCGACGACGCCGACCATCGGCAGGGCGGGAAACGAGACGCGGTCGTTCATCTTGACGACTCCGTCTCGCACCTCGAAGAGCCGTGTCAGCGGCGACTGCACGTGCTCGATCACCTGGCCGAAGCCGGGGATGAGGGTGGCGACGCCCCATTCGACGGGACGGACGTCGAGGATCTCCGCCACGAGCGAGTCGCCGGGCTCGGCTCCCTTGACGGCGACGGGGCCCGTCGCGCTGTTGATCCGCGAGAGGTCGATCTCGGTGACGAGGTCGTCCTCGCTCCGGATCTGGCCGGTGAAGCAGTCGTTCGTCTCGAAGGTGACGACGTCGCCGGGCTCGACCTCCAGCACGGGCTGGAGGTCGGGCCCGAACGACCAGATCACCTCGCTACGAGGCAGGCGATGGTGCTGCGCCACTCTCCGGTGCCACCGTTTCGTCTTCGACGTAGACGCGTTCCATGTCCCGCAACCGGTCGGGACGGGTCAGCGTCAGGAAGAGCGTCAACACGATCCCGATGCCGATCCAGGCGACCGCGATCCAGTTCGCGTACTTGATCGGATACGTGGGGACGAACTTGTAGTACTGGTAGTAGAGCGGGAAGAAGAAGAGGACGATCCCGCCGACCGGCAGCACGAGGTGGAGCAACGGGTTGAACTCCGTCCGCCTCCGGACCCAGTACTCCCAGATCGCGCCGGCGCAGATGAGCATGTAGACGACGACCACGACGATCACCGCGAGCGTCGCGATAAGCGAGAAGCCGACGAGCGGCCCCCACTTCCAGCCGAGGAGGAGGGAGAGCACGAGGGCGAACAGGCTCATCCCGATGATCGCGTTCGTCGGCGTCCGGAACCTCGGGTGCACGTGGCCGAGCGGCCGCGGCGCGAGCCTGTTGCGGGCGAGGGCGTAGAAGACGCGCGTGGCGGCGTTCACCGCCGCGTTCGAGTTCGCGGCGATCGAGTTGCAGATCGCGACGAAGACGATCACCCAGCCCGTGCCCCAGAAGACCTTGCCGAGGTTGCGCCACGGGTCGGCGCCGGTCGCCTGTGTGACGAAGTTGTCGAAGCCCGCGCCGAAGACCCACGCGTATGCGGTCAGCACGTAGAAGAGGCCGATCGCGAGCGCCGAGCCGACCACGGCGAACGGCACCGTTCGTCTCGGCCGTTTCGCCTCCTCGCCGAGCGGCGCCGCCGCCTCGAAGCCGATGAAGGCGAGGATCGCGAAGACCATCCCCCGGAAGACGCCGCTCCAGCCACCCACGGCGTTGTGCGGTTCGAAGGGCTGGACGTTGAGATCTCCCGTGTTCGAGAACAGCATCCAGAGTGCGAGGGTTGCGAAGACCGCGATCTCGAACGCGCCGAGGATCACGCCTGCCGTCGTCGAGAGGCGGATGTCTCGGTACGTGAGCAGGAACACGATCGCCGTCATCAGCGTTACCCAGATCCACCACTGGCCGGTGTAGTTCCAGCCCGCCTCGCTGCTCATCACCTCGTGCATCGCCCAGCCGAACTCGAGGTAGAGGAACGGCGCGACCAGCGGCTCGAAGAGGATGAACAGCCACGCGACGAAGAATCCCGCCCACGGCCCGAGCGAGCGCGCGGCGTAGGTGTACATCCCGCCGGCGGACGGATACTTCTTTGCGAGCTGGCCGATCGCGGTCGCGGCGCACAGGCAGGCGACGAGCGCGAGCAGGACGGAAAGCGCGAGCGCCTGCTGCGAGAACGGCACCGAGATGTAGATCGAGTACGCGACGGCGGCGCCGGGCGCCATGTGCGTGATCGACTGGAACAGGACCTGCGGCAGCCCGATCGAGTGCTCACGGAGACGCTCGACATGGCCGCCGCTCGCGGTTGCAGCCTCCATCGTTTCTCCTCCCCTGAGGGTTCGGACGCGGTTCAGCGATCTTCGCGCATCCGGTCCGGTCTGGGCAATCCCCGGGACTTCAGTCCCACGGCGGCGGGTTGTGCGTCCAGCGGCCGCCGAGCATCGTCGCGACCACCTGGACCTCGCGCAGCTCCTCCGGCTCGCAGGCGAACGGGTCGCGGTCGAGCACGACGAGGTCGGCGTACCGGCCGGGCACGAGCGTCCCGCGGTTGCGCTCGTCATGCGAGAGCCAGGCCGGTGCGACGCAGACCGCGTGGACCGCCTGCTCTAGGGTGAGCCGCTGGTCGTCGCGCCAGTGGTCGAGGACCGCGGCGACGACGCCGGCCCACGGCTCGAGCTCCTCGACGGGCGCGTCGGAGCCGTTCGCGAGCAGCGCGCCCGAGTCGAGCAGCGAGCGGAACGAGTACGTGCGGTCGAGCCGGTCGGCCCAGTACCGCTTCGCGAGCTCCTCGTCCGAGGGTGCGTGGGAGAACTGGGCCGACACGGCGACGCCGAGCTCCGCGAAGCGCGCGACGTCGTCGGGATCGAGGCACTGCGCGTGTTCGATCCGCTGGCGGAGCCCCCGCGGCTGCCACGCGTCCCGCGAGCGCTCGAACGCGTCGAGGGCCGCCCGGTTCGCAGCGTCGCCGATCGCGTGCACGCCGACGGGCCAGCCGGCCTCGGCCCCTTCGCGGACGATCTCCTCGAGCTCCTCGCTCGTCGTGATCACGACTCCGCTCCCGTCCGCCGGCCGCGCGCCGCAGGCGCGCGGGGTCTTCCGCCGGGCGTCGTCGGCTTTGCCGGCGGCGCTTCCAGCGTCGAGCCACGCCGTCTGGGAGCCGAGCGTCCCGTCCATGAACGTCTTCAGATAGCCGAGCCGGAGAAGCGGAGAGCCGACACCGCTCCGCAGGCCGAGCTCGCGGAGGTCGGCGACCCGGTCGGCCGGCGTCGACTGCCAGACGCGCAACGGCAGGCTGCCCTGCTGCTCGAGCTGCTGCCAGAGCCCGATCGCGCCGAGCCAGCCGTCCTTGTCGTGCAGCGCCGTGACGCCGCGCGCCGACGCGACGCGGACGCCTTCGCGCATCGCCTCGACGTACTCGTCGTCCGGCACGCGCGCGTAGCGCTCCTTGAACTGCCAGGCCGCGCGCTCGTAGAGGACGCCGGTGGGCTCGCCGCCGTCGTCCCGGACGACGACCCCGCCTTCGACCGCCAGGTCGCCGCCCGCGAGCGCGAGCGCCGTCGAGTTGAGCCAGAGCGCGTGGTAGTCCTTCGAGATCAGCATCGCCGGGCGGTCGGGCTCGACCTCGTCGAGCGCCTGTCGCGTCGGCCGGCCGTCGGGCCAGTCGGCGTCGCGCCAGCCCTGGCCACGCAGCCAGCTTCCGGTTCGCGTGGCGGCGCGAACGCGGGCGAGCGCCTCGGCCAGCGACTCGCAGTCGTGGAGCCCGACGTCGTGTCGCGCGAGCGCCCAGGTGGGGAAGTGGACGTGCGAGTCGGTAAAGCCGGGCAGGACGCAGCGACCGCCGAGGTCGACCGTCTCGGGGCTCGGAAGCGCGGTCTCGTGGACGCCGACGCCGCCGGCGATCCGGTCGCCCGCGATCCAGAGCGACGAGACGGTCGGCAGCGACGGGTCGAGCGTGCGGATCGTCCCGTTCTCGAGAAGCACGGGGCCGAGCGTAGTCGCTGTGACAGATCCGACTCCGGCGGCGTCGGCGCCGGGTCGTCGCCCTGCTCGAGTCGGCGGCGCGAAAGGTCGGCGCGCGGATCGACCGGATCGAGCTGCTCCATCCGCTCGCCTACGCGCCGGTCGGCACCGTCACCGTCCGGGATCCGCGGAGGTTCGTGAGGCGCGGCCTCGAGGCGAGGCTCGGCATCCCACTGCTCGGGAAGGTCGAGGGCTGGTGGCTGACCGTGCGCGGCCCGCGGGGCCGGGTCTTCCTGAACGGCGGCGTCACCGTCCGCTCGTACGACGTCTTCGGCAACAGCGGCTGGGCGATCCCCTACTAGACTCGCCGCGTGCCCTGGGACGTCCTGACCGACGAGCAGCGGGAGCTGCGCGACCTCGTCCGGCAGCTGGCGCGAGAGCGGATCGCGCCGCGGGCCGCCGAGATCGACGCCTCGCACGAGTTTCCGCGGGACGTCGTCGAGCTCTTCCGCGAGAACGACATCTTCGGGCTCTTCTTCGCGGAGGAGGACGGCGGGCTCGGCACAGGGGTGCTGCTCTCGCTGATCGCGATCGAGGAGGTCGCGAAGGTCTGCGCCACCTCGGCGCTGATCCTCGCGGTGCAGGAGCTCGGCTCGCTCGGTCTCAAGCTCACAGGCAGCGACGAGCAGAAGCAGCGCTACCTGCCGAGGCTCGCCTCCGGCGAATGGCTGCCGGCGTACGCGCTGACCGAGTCCGGCTCCGGCTCCGACTCGGCCGCGATGCGGACGACGGCGCGCCGCGACGGTGACGAGTACGTGCTCGACGGCTCGAAGCGCTTCATCACGAACGCCGGCGTCGCGAACCTCTACACGGTCTTCGCCAAGACGGATCCCGACGCGGGCCACAGCGGCATCTCGGCGTTCCTGGTCGAGGCCGATGCGCCAGGCTTCGCGGTGGCGAGGCTCGAGCCGAAGATGGGCATCTCGGGCTCGACGACCGGGGAGCTCACCTTCGACGGCTGCCGCGTCCCGGCCGCGAACCTCCTCGGCGAGGAGGGCGAGGGCTTCCGGATCGCGATGCGCATCCTCGACCGCTCCCGCCCCGGCGTCGCGGCGCAGGCGCTCGGCATCGCCCAGGGCGCCACCGACTACGCGCTCGAATACGCGAAGACGCGCGAGACGATGGGGAAGCCGATCGGCCAGCACCAGCTGATCCAGGCGAAGCTCGCCGACATGGAGACGGAATGCGAGGCGGCGCGCGGGCTCCTCTACCGCTTCGGGCGGATGGCCGACGACGGCGTCGAGGGCGCGGAGCTGACGAAGGCGTCCGCGATGGCGAAGCTGAAGTGCGGCGACGTCGCGATGGCCGTCACGACCGAGGCGGTTCAGATCCTCGGCGGCTACGGCTACATCCGCGAGTACCCCGTGGAGCGCTTCATGCGTGACGCGAAGATCACCCAGATCTACGAGGGAACGCAGGAGATCCAGCGGATCGTGATCGCCCGCGAGATGCTCCGGGAGTCGCGCACGTTCCTCCTGGCCGGCGTTGGCTGAGATCTGGCGGCCCGGCGAGCACGAGGCGCTCGCGGGCGAAGAGTGGGACGAGGCGCGGGCCGAGGAGGCGATCCGCACGATCGTCGCCGACGCCGAGGCGGCCTTCGACGGCAAGCGCTGGCCGTGGCATCCGCGCGACGAGGAGGAGTACGGATTCTCGGACGTCTACATCGGCGGTGCGGGGATGATCTGGGCGCTTCACGATCTCGGCTCGACCGGCTGGGAGGACGCGGCCCTCTCGTTCATCGATCACTTCCGCACCGGACCTCGCGAGGAGGACACCGCCGAGACGAGCTACTCCTTCGGCGAGGCCGGGATCGCGCTCGTCGCCTTCCGCCTGACCGGCGACAGCGGCGTGGCCGACCGCGTGCACGAGCTCGTCGTCGCCGAGCCCGCCTCCGAGACGAACGAGGTCATGGGCGGAACGCCTGGTCATCTGCTCATGGCCGAGGCGATGCTCACGTGGACGGGCGAGCCCAGGTGGGACGAGGCGTGGCGCGCGTCCGCCGAGCGCGTCCTCGCCGCGCGCGACGGCGACGGACTGTGGACGCAGCATCTCTCCGGACAGACGGCTCGCTACCTCGGACCGGCCCACGGCTATGCCGG
Source organism: Gaiellaceae bacterium (assembly GCA_035252585.1). Lineage (GTDB taxonomy): Bacteria > Actinomycetota > Thermoleophilia > Gaiellales > Gaiellaceae > Palsa-739. The sequence continues at coordinate 13,598 of DATFCX010000052.1, read as the reverse complement.
CATCGTCCGCGCGCTCGCGAACCGCGGCGCTGCGCCTCCGCCGGCTGACCTGTCCCCCTACGTCCTCCGAGAAGACGGGCTCGCCAACTGGCTCCCGGTCGAGGGGATCGAGCTCGAACAGATCCGCGTGCAGTGGTGCCACGGGGCGCCCGGCATGGTGGCGACGCTCGGTGACCTGCTCGACCTGGAGCTGGCAGTCGCCGGCGGCGAGCTGACCTGGCGTGCAGGCCCGCTTGCCAGAGGCCCCGGCCTCTGTCACGGCACGGCGGGCAACGCGTACGCGTTCCTCGTCCTCCACCGCCGGACGGGCGACGAGCTCTGGCTCGACCGGGCGCGCGCCTTCGGAATGCACGCAATCGCCCAGGTCGAGCGGGAGCGCGCCGAGGTCGGCCGCGGCCGCTACTCGCTCTTCACCGGCGACGTCGGGGTCGCCCTCTTCCTCCGGCACCTGCTCGACGGCGACGACCGGTTCCCAACCATGGGACCGTTCGTCGTCGAGTCCTAACGCAAGTCGCTCACCGGACACACGTCATTGCCACGTCGACCCGAGCGCGGTTCGTAACCTTCCTCGGGCCGGAGCGATCGAGACGAGAGGGGGCTGGACCGATGGGCGTGCTGAGCGAGAAGCAAGCAGGACTCTTCACCGGGCGCAACTGGGGTGTGATCGCGACGATTCGTGAGGACGGATCTCCCCAGGCGACGCCGGTGTGGATCGACTACGACGGCGAGGACGTGCTCGTCAACAGCGCCCAAGGCAGGACGAAGGTCAAGAACATCGAGCGCGATCCCCGGGCGACCGTCACCGTCATGCCCGCCGAGAACCAGCAGGCCGGCTACGTGATGGTGAGCGGCCCGGCCGAGATCACCGAGGACGGCGCGCTCGAGCACATCAACATGCTCGCGAAGAAGTACCTCGGCGAGGACAAGTACCCGTACCTCGGCCCGGGCGAGCGTCGCGTGATCATCCGGATCCATCCGGAGCGCGTCGACGGCCATGGCGCGGGCGGCTAGCGAAGGCCGCGGCTAGGCTGCCGCGATGAGGTTCGACGGCGTCCACCACGTGACGTGCATCACGGCCGACGCGCCGGCGAACGTCGACTTCTACACGCGCGTTCTCGGCCTGCGGCTCGTCAAGAAGACCGTCAACCAGGACGACCCGACCGTCTACCACCTCTTCTACGCGGACGAGGACGGGAGCGCCGGCTCCGACATCACCTTCTTCGAGTATCCGAACTCGCGGCCGGGACAGGCAGGAGACGGAATGGTCCACACCGTCGTCTGGCGGGTCGGCTCCCCGGACGCGCTCGAGTTCTGGGCGAGCCGCCTCGGTGCCGAGGGTGTCGAGGTCGAGGCCGACGGGGAGTCGCTGCGCTTCGCCAATCCGGAAGGGCTGCGGCACGAGCTCGTCGTCTCGCACGTCGCGGACGAGCCGCTCGTCGCCCACCACCCCGAGATCCCGCGCGAGCTCGCGCTGCAGGGCTTCGAGGGCGTTCGCGCCTACGGGCGCACGAGCGACGAGTTCCTCACGGCGCTTGGCTTCGAGCAGGAGGACGGCCGCTGGCAGACGCGCGCCGACACGCGCGGCGGCTGGATCGAGTACGCCGAGGCGCCTCACGTCCCGGGCGCCGGCGGCGCCGGCACCGTCCACCACGTCGCCTGGGCCTCGAAGATGGAGGACCAGGAGGCGTGGCACGACCGCGTGCTCGAGGCCGGCGGGAACCCGACGCAGATCATCGACCGCTTCTGGTTCCGCTCGATCTACTTCCGCGAGCCGGCCGGCGTCCTGTTCGAGATCGCGACGCTCGGGCCGGGGTTCACGACCGACGAGGATCAGGAGCACCTCGGCGAGAAGCTGATCCTGCCGCCTGCGTTCGAGCACCTCCGCGACCGCGTCGAGCCGGTGCTGACGCCGCTGCCGGACCCGCGCGCCGGCTGGGCCACTCGCTAGCAGGACGATGAAGCGGGTCGTGGCACTCGTGCTGCCGGCGGTGCTCGGCCTCGTCGTGGCCGGCTGCGCCTCGGCGAAGAAGACGGTCGTTCGCTCGACCACGGGCACGAGACCGGTGCCGAACGTCGCGATCAGGGGCGGCAACGGCGCGATCACCGTCACGGGAACCGTCACTCTCCGGAACGTGAAGCCCGGCACGCCGGTCGCGTGCAAGGGCGGGCCGAGGGTGAAGGTCCCGGCGGGTGAGGCCGGTGTCGACGCGACGGGCTTCGGAGTGGCCAAGGTCTCCGGGGCTTCGCACACGACGAGCCTCGAGCTCTCTCGCTCGGCGAAGGGCATCGTCACGATCGCCTGCAGCGGGAAGTGAGCGGCGGCTACCTCCCCGGCTTCGGCAGCGAGGAGGTGTCGACGACCTCGAAGTCGGCGCCCGTGAGGCGGCCGAGCGAGTGGAGCGCGCCGTTCGACCAGTGGCGGTTCGGCGCACCGGACACGTACCAGGGCGAGCCGTTGTCGGCGAGGATCATCCCGTAGCGTTGGAGCGCGCGCAGCACGACGCGTGCCTGCTTCGGGAACGACGCGACGTCCACGGTCCCCTTCAGCCGGACGCGCAGGCCCATCGGCGGCAGCGCCGGGTCGTCCGAGCTCGACGCGTAGTGGCGTGCGGGGTAGACGTAGCCGCGCCGAGTCTCCGGCGCCGTGAACCGGAGCGCATGGTCGATCACGCCGCGCGAGACCTCGTCCCAGCGGGCGAGGCCGGGGAAGATCGGGAGCCCCGCGGCGTCCGCCGACGTCCAGCCGGCCGGCCGCAGATGGTTCGAGCGAAGGCTCCACTCGGCGCCCGAACCGGCCGTCCAGCCGTGGCTCGTGTGCCGCAGGTCGTACAGCTCGTAGAGCCGGCAGGAGCTCCGATCGACGAGGATCGCGTGCCGGTCGCCGGTCGCGTGCGCGCCTCCTTCGATGTGGACATGCCGCGGGATCGGGTAGCGGACGCGGTCCGACTCGGACGCGTACTCGAACGAGACGCGAGAGCGGGGCGTCTGCCGCGAGACGACGTCGAACGGGATCCCGATCGGGCCGCCGTCCCATTTTCCCGAGCCGAAATCGGCGTGCACCGGGGCGTCGAGGCCGATCGAGCTGATGAGCCGGGCGGAATCGGCCGATACAGGAAGCTTGTCGACGCGCTGGTACCAGGGATTGCTGGCCGGGAAGACCGGGCAGTGCCGTGCGGCAGGCAGCCGCAACGCCTGGGCGGACGAGCCCGTGAGCAGGAGCGCGCCGAGCGCTGCGGCGAGCGCCGCTACCGGACTGAGCCGCTTCATTGGAGTCTCATCGGCCGGAGCCTTCCTCATACTGAGCGCGGTGGTGACGGCACCTTTGCGGCGGGTGCTCGTCGTCGACGACGACGATGACATCCGCCTTCTGCTGGAGGAGCTCCTGCGCGGCGCGGGGTACGGCGTCGTGACGGCGATCGACGGCCGCGCGGCCCTGCGCACGTTTCACGCGGATCCGACCGATCTGATCGTCCTCGACCTCTCGATGCCGGAGCTCGACGGCTTCGAGACGCTGGAGCGCCTGCGCGACCTGAGCGACGTGCCGGTGATCCTCCTCACCGCGCGGGCCGGGGCGATCGACAAGGTGCGCGGCTTTCGAGCCGGGGCCGACGACTACGTCGTCAAGCCGTTCGGCCGCCAGGAGCTCCTCGCGCGGATCGAGGCGCTACTCCGGCGCGCCCCGCAGGCGACGCATCTCGAGCACTACGACGACGGAGCCCTCTCCATCGACTACGGCCGGCGGCTCGTGATGTGCCGCGGCCTGCCCGTCAGCCTCACGCCGCTGGAGTTCCGCCTGCTCGCCACGTTCGTCGAGCACGCGGGGCAGGTGCTGTCGGCGGATCAGCTCGTCGAGCACGTCTGGGGACACGCCGAGGGCGTCTCGCGCGACCAGGTGAAGCTCTACGTCTCGTATCTCCGCCGGAAGCTCGGGCAGGGGACGGCCGGCTTCGAGCCGATCGAGACCGTTCGCGGCTTCGGCTACCGGTACGTAGCGCCCGCGGCCTGAGCCGAGGGCAGCGTGACGGTCACTCGTGTGCCTTCCCCCTCGGCGCTGGCGAGAGAGATCGTGCCGCCGTGCCCCTCGACGATCGCGCGGGCGATGACGAGCCCGAGCCCGGTTCCGGGGATGGCGCGGCGGGTCGCGGTCGAGGCACGGTAGAAGCGCGAGAACAGCTGGCCGAGCTCGTCCTTCGGGATGCCGATGCCCGTGTCGGTCACCTCGACCCGCAGCGGGCCGTCGCCGTTGCGCGCCGACAGGATCACCGTGCCGCCGTCCGGCGTGTACTTGAGCGCGTTCGAGACGAGGTTGTCGAGCACCTGCCGCAGCCGGCCGGCATCGGCTTCGAGCGGGAGGCGGCCCTCGAGGTCGAGGAGGAGCTGGATCCCGTTCTCGGCCGCGGCCGGGAGCGCGGCCTCGACGGTGGCGGTCGCGAGCTCGGACAGGTCGGTCGGCTCGGACCGCAGCTCGAGCCGTTCCGCCTCGATCTCGGCGACGAGGAGGAGGTCCTCGACGATGCCGCGCAGGCGGGCGTTGCCGCGGCGGATCACGTCGACGTACCTCCGTCCCGCCGGGCTGAGCTCGTGCTCCTCGTCGGCGAGCAGCTCGAGGAAGCCCGAGATCGAGGTGAGCGGCGTGCGCAGCTCGTGTGACACTGCGGCGACGAAGGCGTCGCGCAGCCGCTCCAGACGCCGGTCGGCCGTCACCTCCCGCAGCGTCCAGATCCGGCCGACGACCGTCCCGTCCTTCCTGGCGACGGGCGCCGTGTAACCACGGAAGACGCGGCCGCTGTCGGCGAGCTCGAACTCGTCCTCGCTCGCAGAGAGATCGCGCGCCAGCTCCCGCATGCGCTCGCGGTAGCGCACCGGCTCGGTCGTCCGGTCGGCGATCGCCTCCAGCCGTTCCGCGACCGTGCCGGAGAGTGGGAGCCCGAGCTCGACGGCGTAGCGCTGCAGCGGCACGTTGGCGAACACGAGGTTGCCGACCGTGTCGGTGAGGCAGATGCCGTCGACGGTGGAGTCGAGCAGCGCCTGCTGCAGCGCATTCGTCGACTGAAGCTCGAGCGCGTCCGACGCGATGCGGCGCGACGAGAGGCCGGCGGCGACTCCGACCGCGACCAGCGGGGCGAGACGGAGCGCCAGCGTCAGCGGGTCGTCGGGAAGACCGACGGTCTCGGCGGCGGCGAAGTAGAGAGCGGTGGCGGCGACGCCGACCAGCCCGCCGGCGGCCGGGCCGAGCTCGACCGCGAGCAGCGCCACCCAGGGGACGAACATGATCGTTCCGATCGACCCGGAACCCCCGGTGGCCAGCATTCCGGCGAACGTCGCGAGCAGCCCGACGGCTCCGGCTGCGAGCACGAAGCTGCGGTTCCGGCCCAGACGGGAGAGCGTCGAGCGCAGCCGGGCGACGAGCGCCCGGTGCTCGTCGAGATAGAGGTCGAGGACGACGCTCATCTCAGCTCCTGCTCTTCGACGCCCGCGTCCGACTCCCCGCCGTTCGAGAACGCGATCCAGAAGAAGACGCAGAAGGCCGCGAAGAGGGCGAGCAGTACGGGCATGTGGAAGATGCGGAGGACGAACCAGGCGTGCGGGATCCGCAGCTGCTCGGCGCCGACGACGTCGTGGCTCGTGGGGTACCAGAGGTCGGGCGCCGTCCGGTTGTCTCCCTTCAGCCGCCACCCGGTCGCGCCGTTGCCGCCGACGATTCGATGGATGACGACGTGGCCTGCGCCGACCTGGCCCTTCGGCACGCGGTAGGCGACGACTTCGCCGACGTGGTAGCTCGACTCACGCTCGACGAGGACGAGGTCGCCGCTGTGGAAGCGCGGCAGCATGCTCGTGCCGCTCACCAGCACCCAGCCGGAACGGCCGCCGAGGCCCTGCGGCAGCCCGAACCAGAGGCAGGTCACGACGAGGGCGCCGAGAGCCGCGAGCTTCGCGAACGGAAGCACGAGAGGCCGCAGCCTCGGCAGCGCCGGGCGGGATCGGCGAAAGACGGGGCGGAGTGTCCCGGCGCTACTTCTCATAGCTGATGGAGAGCGAAGGCGGGTTCGCCGTCGACGAGATCACCGTCGTCGCGGTGCCGCTGGTGTCCTGGATCTCCCAGCCCCAGAGCGTGCCGGCCTTGATCGCGGCGTCGACGTCGCCGGTGACCGTGAAGCTGAAGGCTTTCGCGGAGTTGACAGGCTGCGTGGCGGTCGCCGTGGTGCCGACGGTGAGGCCGGCGAGACCGTTCCAGGTCAGCGTCGTCGGATCCCAGCTCGAGGTCACGGGGAAGACGGAGATCTTGTCGTGTCCCGCGGTCGTGACCGTGAGGGTCAGCGTCGCGGTGTCCGCGCCGGCGGTCGTGGGCAGGCTGCAGCTGGAGAGGTCGAAGCGCACGAGGGTATAGCTCTGAGCTCCCGCGGCGCCCGAGACGACAAGGGTCGGCGGCGCGTTGCCGACGTTCGTGTTCGGCGTCGCCTGGCTGACGTAGGTGTCGAGGACGGTCGAGGGATTGCACGTTCCCTTCGTGAGCGTCTGGCTCCAGGCGTGGAGCTTGTTCGACCCGAGGCCGAGTGTCGCCGCATAGGCGACACCGACGGACGCGAGGCTTCCGACGACGATTGCGAGGGCGAGGCGGAGCGGCATGAGAGGCAAGCGGCGCATCGTCTACTGGGTGAGAGAGAGCGCGACGGCGGTGACGGCCGCGGCGGAGACGGTGCCGAAGCCGGTGACAGGGGCGGTGCAGCCGCCGCTGCAGGTGCCGACGATCGCGACGGCACTGCCCAGCGCCGCGCCCGCGGTGCCCTCGAGCGTGACGGAGAGCACCTCGCCGGCGCAGGCCTGCGGGACGTTGAGGACGTTGACCTGGGTGACGTTGCCGCTGTTGTTCGCGTTGCGGGTCGCGGTGAGCGAGGAAGACGTGCAGCCGCTGACGATGGCGCTGCCCGCTCCCAGCTTGCCGGTGCTGAAGCTGAGGCTTGCGGCGGCCGCCACGCCGGCGGTCAGCAACGCCGTGGTCAGCAGTGCGCCGAGAATGTTGATCAGCCGCTTCACTCCATCACCTCCGGTGCCGGAACCGAGCGGGACACCCGGTGCGTGTCCCGCTCGCTGTCCGCCGGTACGAGGTCCTGACCTACGAGATGACGACCGAGACGCCGGTGACGAGGCTCGCGTCGGGGTTGCCGGAGGTCGCGATGTTGGCAGTGGCGGTCGCCGGCAGCGTGCCGCTCATCTCGGCGCCGACCGCGGCGCCTGCGGCGCCCGTCAGCTGGATCTTGTACGACTTGCTCTGGCAGGCGGCCGGGATGTTGGAGAGGTTGACCTGGCTGACGGAGTAGCCGGGGATCGCCGAGCTGTACGACGTCGTATACGCCGCCTGGATGCCCGAGCCGCATGCGGCGACGACGGCGCTGCCCGCACCGAGGCCCGAAGTCGTCAGGCCGAGCGAGGCGGCGAAGCCGTAGACGGCGCCGAAGACGGTGGCCGCAGCGACTCCGGCGATCACCATCTTGGTGAGCCGTGTCGCGTTCCGAATCTTGCGCATTTCGAATCTCCTCTGGTCGTTTTCGTACCGGCCGGACGTGTCGTCCGATGACCAGAGGATCGGTCGGCGCCTTATGAAATCGAGGGTGGGCGCCGTATGAGTCCGGTATGACCGGAACATCCCCCTAAATGGGGACGGGAGGATCGCCGGCGCCGCAGCCATGCTGGATTCGTCGGCTGGGCTGACAAAAGTCGATAGGGAAATCCCTCTAAAGCTGGACAGGTGGGTAGCGACCGCGGATCTCGTCGATGAAGCCGGCGAGGCGGTCCGCAAGCTGCGAATCCTCCAGCTCGAGCACGTTCTCGGCGTTCAGCTCGCCCGAGTGGGAGAGGTTGAAGCTGCCGACGAAGACGGTGTCGTCGGCGACGGTCACCTTCGCGTGCATGTAGTCGTGCACCGAGCCCGGGGCATACGGCGTCGACCGCTTGCCGGAGAACGGCGCGCGCGTGAGCACCGTGCGCAGGAGCGGTCCCTTCCAGTCCGCGTTCCCGTTCTCGTGCCACTGCGAGAGCACCTCGGCGATCTGGGTGGCGTCGACGACGCCGGCGATGTCGACCTTCCCGTCGGAGGCAGCCTGGGCGAGCGTCCCGAGGATCGGGGCCGAGCTGATGACCGGGGACGCGATCCGGACGCGTCGTCGCGCCGCGCCGACGGCCTTCGCGATCCGGTGCGCGAGCTTCTCGCCGCGGCCCGGGCAGAACCAGGCGCGCATCCCGTCCACGGGCGCCGTGTCGACCTTGCCGCTGTGCGCGACGCTGCGCGTCGTCCAGAGCTGCTCGAAGTCGTCGCGATAGCGCCCCGCGATCGCGGGCGAGTCGACGGTGACGACGACGTTCTCCTCGCGCGTCCACGAGTCGGCAGTCCAGTTCGTGGAGCCGGACCAGACCGAGGCGGCGTCGCGGACGACGTACTTGTGGTGCATGAGGTCCGGAACGCCTGGGATCGCGGCGGTCGGGAAGGGCTGCGCCTCGAGCGCGTCGGGAGTCGTCTGGGGCGGCGGCGGCACCGGGACGGCCTTCGCGTGGTCGAGGTTGTACGCGAGGCGGACGGCGACCCCGCGCTTCTGCGCCGCTGCGAGCTCGCCGCAGACGATCTCGTCGAGCTCCGGCGGCAGGTTGAAGTCGTAGACCGCGATCTCGAGCGTCTGCCTGGCGGCGGCGACGAACTCGGCGAGGGCGTGGGCGGTCTGCTCGGCCGGCTGGCCGCCGTCGGTCAGCGTGCGGACTTCGACGCCAGCCACTCGGCCTTGTGCGCCTTCTTCGCGGCCTGGTAGTCGGCGAGCGCCTGCGGCGAGTCGACGTCCCCGAGCGTGGGATGGCCGGGGACGAGCTCCTGTGCCGCCTCGACGCCGAAGCGGTTGGCGAGCACAGCGCCGAGCGACTTGATCTTCATCTCGCCGAAGCCGGGCAGCGCGGAGATGCGGCGGCGGAGGTCGGCGCCGTCCGCGGCCTGCGTCCAGAGGCGGGACGCGTCGCCGCCGTACTCGTCCGCGACGGTCTCGGCGAGCTCGCGCACCCGTGCGGCCATCGAGCCGGGGAAGCGGTGGATCGCCGGCTTCTGGCGGAAGAGCGGCTCGATGTCCGCATTCGCCACCGCGCGCGGCTCGAGCGTGCCGAGCCGCTCCTTCAACCGGAGCGGGCCGAGGAACGCCTGCTGGACGGTGACCTGCTGGTCGAGGGCGAAGCCGACGAGCAGCGCGAAGGGATCCTCCGCGAGCAGACGGCACGCCGCCTCGTCCTCGGTGAACCACAGTGCGTCGGGCATGGCTTGATCCTATGCGGACGCCTGCAGCAGAGCGCGGCAGCGCTGGACATACGGCGTCGCCTGCTGCTCCTCGAAGTAGGCGAGCGCCGCGTCGAGACGAGAGGTTTCGCCGTGCTCGGCGGCCAGCAAGGCTGCCCAGGCCTCTGCGTACCGCGCGCCCATCTCACCGTAGACCTCGGACGCACCCAGGAAGTTGCCGCTTGCAGCGAGCTGCGCCGCCTCGAGCCACGCGTACACCGGGCGGTCGCGCGTGCCTGCCACGTACTCCTCACCACGGCCGAGTTCCGCGAGCTGGAGGGGCAGGTCAAAGATCTCGAGAGCCGGAAAACCGGCGAAGAGCTCCTTCTGGAGTGCCTCGGCCTCGGGCTCGCGTCCTGCGGCGCGAAAAGCAACCGTCGCAACCGGGAGGACGTACCCCGCGGTCTGCTCGTCCAGGCCACCCTCCCGGAAACCCGAGAGCGCGCGTTCGGCGTCGGCGACCGACTCCTCGAGTCGCCCGCGTGCAAGCAGCGCGCTGGCACGCAGGGCGAGAAGCGACCGCTCCTGGTAGCCGGCGCTTCCGAATCCGTCTTCGAGGAGCCCGGAGACCCTGGTGACGACTGACTCCAGATCCCCTCGGTAGTAGGCGTCGAATACGAGCTCGCCGTTGTTCCAGTCGAGCAACGCGGTCAGTCCATAGCGCTCGCAGAGAGCGCGCACCTCCTGTATTCGGGCCGAGCCCTCAGCCAGCCTGCCGACGAACCAGAGCACGTTCGCGAGGTTGTTGAGGCCGGTTGCAACGTGAAAGAACGAGCCGGAGCGCTGTGCGAGCGCGACGCTTTGCTCGAGATCCTCGATTCCTCCAGGGTCTCCGGGCGGGATTCCCGTGCGTGCCATCCCGATCGTGTTGAGGCAGACCGCCTCGGTTCGTTCGTCCCCCGATTCGCGTGCCACTGCAAGGGCTGCGCGCGAGAGCGCGAGCGCTTCCGGCCAGTCGCGGTCGAGGAGAGAAAGCGAGCGTGCGACGAATGCGATGGCGCGCGCGGACGAGGGTGAAGTGGAATCCTGCCGAGCGAGTTCCAGCGCTCGGTCGCGTGCCGCGCGCGTCGCCGCGACATCGCCGTGGTGGAAGTGGTCCATTCCCGCGATTGCGACTGCTTCGGCGGCTCGTCCGAGATCGCCGAGGGCGAGGAATCCCTCGGTTGCCTGTTCGCAGAGGTCCACCAGGTCGTCCTCGTCGAGCAGGCGGCTCGCGTCGGCGGCGAGCAGGAAGAGCACCGGGCGCTCCGGCGACCCCGGCTGCGTGAGGGCGAGCGCCTCGAGCGCGAGCCCGTGGGCTGCGGCACCCGTGCCCAGCGAGACCGCGCGACGGGCACCTTCCGCGAACGCCTGTCGCGCAGGCTCGCGAATCTCGGCCGTGTCGACCCCGGCTGCCTCCGCGAGCCGCAGCGCTTCGCGGTAGTGGTGGGCGAGCATCTCCGCGAGGTCCTCGGTACGGTCGCCCGCGAGGGACGAAAGCCACTCCGCTGCCCGCCGGTGCTTCTCTACCCGCTCCGAGCGAGGCATCTGGCCGTAGGCGACATCCCGGACGAGCGCGTGGAGAAAGGCGTACTGCGTCTCGCCGGCGATCGACGAGCGGCGGTCGCGGCGCGTGAACTCCTTCCGCTCCAGTGCGCGGAGGATTCGCTCGTCGGCCCCCTCCAGCGCGCCCGGCCAGAACACCTTCCCGATCACGGACGCGTCCTGCAGCAGCGCCTTCTCGTCGGGTGCGAGCCCGTCGATGCGCGCGGCGATCAGCCCCTGCACCGTCTCCGGGAGCTGCAACTCGCCGGTCCCGTGCTCGGCGAGCATGCGCGCGTACTCCTCGGCGTAGAGCGGATTCCCCTCGGCGCGCCGCAGCACCGCCTGCTGAGCGTCGGCGTCCAGCACGGCCCGGTCGAGCAGCCGCTGGAGCAGGACGGCCGTCTCGTCGTTCGTGAGCGCGCCGATCGAGAGAGTGAACGCGTTGCGCTTGCCGCCGCCCCAGCCCGGCCTGCGGTCGAGAAGCTCCGGGCGTGCGGTGCCGACGATGAGGAGCGGAACGGTCGTCGCCCAGTCGGCGAGGTGGTCGACGAAGTCGAGCAGGCCGTCGTCGGCCCAGTGGAGGTCCTCGAACACGAGGATGAGCGGGCGCTGCTCGGCCGCCGCCTCCAGGAGCCTGCGCCAGGCCGCGAACGCCTCCTCGCGCTCGGTCCGTTCCGCGCCCTCGAGCCCGACGAGCGGGCGCGTGTGCCGCGTCAGCCACTCCCGCTCCTGCTCGTCCTCGGTCAGGGCCTCGACCATCGCGACGAGCTTCTCCTCCGCCGCCGCGGTGTCGTCGGATTCGAGGATCCCGGCATGGGCCTTGACGATCTCCCCGAGCGCCCAGAAGCTCACGCGCTCGCCGTAGGGGAGGGAACGGCCCTGGCGCCAGGAGATGATCTCCTCGTCGGCGTCGGTGATCTGGAAGAGCTCGGCGACGAGCCGGCTCTTGCCGATCCCGGGCACGCCGACGAGCGTCACGAGCTGTGCCGACTGCTCGCGACGCGCGCGCTCGAACGCGTCGGCGAGGAGGCTTCGCTCGCGCTCGCGCCCCACGAGCGGCGTGCGCAGCCTCTGCTCGACGTCGCTGCCGTAGCGCGCGCGGGCGCCGATCGCCTCCCACACGGCGACCGGCTCGGCCTTGCCCTTGGCCTCGACGGGCGGCGCCTCCCGGTACTCGATCGCCTGGCGGGTGGCGCGGTATGTCCCCTCCCCGACGAGGATGCCGTTGACGGGCGCGGCGCTCTGGAGCCGGGCGGCCGTGTTGACGACGTCGCCGGCCACCATCGCGTCGCCCTCGCCGGGCCGGGCGCCGAGCGCCACGAGCGCCTCGCCGGTGTTGACGGCGGTGCGGATCTGGAGCTCGTCGCCGATGGAGTCACGGATCGCGAGCGCCGCCCGCACGGCGCGCTCCGGGTCGTCCTCGTGCGCGACCGGCGCGCCGAAGACCGCCATCACCGCGTCGCCGATGAACTTCTCGACCGTGCCGCCGTGCCGCTCGAGCTCGGCGCGGAGCTGCGCGTAGTAGCTGGACAGCGTGGCGCGGACGTCTTCCGGGTCGAGCCCTTCGGCGCGGGCCGTCGAGCCGACGAGGTCGGTGAAGAGGATCGTGACGACCTTCCGCTCCTCTCGCGCCACCGCGACCCCGGTCGAGAGCGCGGCGCCGCACATCCCGCAGAGCCGGAAGCCGTCGGGATTCTCCTGGCCGCAGGCAGGGCAGATGGCCATTTTCGTACCGTAAACCCGCCGACTCGGCAGGTCGAGGCGGCCCCTAGGCGGACGTCCGCAGCAGAGCGCGGCAGCGGAGCGCGTACGGCGTCGCACGCTGCTCCTCGAAGTAGGCAAGCGCGGCGTCCCGCCGCGACACATCGCCGTGCTCGGCTGCGAGCAGTCCGGCCCACGCCTCGGCGAAGGCGGCGCCGATGCGGCCGTAGAGCTCCGCGGCGGCGCCGAAGTCACCGGCCACGGCGGCCTCGCCGGCCCGCTGCCAGAGGTAACCCGAAACGCTCTCGGTCAGCTCGAGATAGTCGTCGCCGCGGCCGAGCTCGACGAGATGGAGCGGCAGGTCGTAGATCGCGTCCTCGGAGGCCAGGCGTGACCACTCGAGGGCCTCGGCCAGCAACGCATCTGCCTCTTCGCCACGCCCGGCGGCGCGCAGGCAACGGGCCGTGACCGTCAGGACACCGCCCGACATCTGCGCGTCGTGTCCGCGGGCGCGCAGCAGTGCGAGCGCGCGCTCGGCGTCGGCGAGCGCCTCCCTCACCTGTCCGCGGGCGAGCAGCGCCCGCGCCCGCGCGCCGAGAATGGACGGAGTCGTGTACCTGTCGTCTGCGTCCGGATCCGCGAGGAACCTCGCCGCCCGCGCGAGCACTCCGTCGAGATCCCCGAGCGCGTCCCGGTACTCGATCTGCGAGGCCTCGTTCCAGATCAGCGCGGCCGCGCTGCCGTGTCGCTCGTGGATCGCCTGCGCTTCCTGGATCCGCGCGAGGCCCTCGGCGAGCCGACCGACCATCGCCAGCGCCGAGGCCAGGTTGTTCAGCGCGCTGCCGGCCATACCCGCCGCGCTGGAAGCGAGGCTGACCTCGACGCTCCGCTCGAGATCGTGGATGCCCTCCTCGTCGCCTTCGTGCACCCGTGCCAGGCCGATGGTGTTGAGTGCGCGGGCGGTCACCGAGGAGTCGCCGACCTCCTCCGCAACGGCGAGCACCTCGCGCGCGAGCCGGAGCGCGGTGGCAGAGTCGCGCTGCTGGACGATGGCATGGCTGGCGTA
>DATFCX010000051.1:0-23886 GCA_035252585.1 Gaiellaceae bacterium | reverse complement strand
TCGCTCGGCGGCGGCTCGTCCTCGAACGCGGCTCCCAAGACGAGCCACGCCCGCCTCCGGCCGGCCGCCGCGGCGCTCGCGTTCCAGCGCGCGATCACGGCGGTTGTCCACGAGCTCTCGCCGTCCGTCGTCCAGATCCAGAGCCGGTCGGGGCTCGGCTCGGGCATCGTCTTCGACTCGAAGGGCGACATCGTCACGAACAACCACGTGGTCGGGACGAGCAGCGGGCCGTTCACCGTCACCGCCGGAGCCCACTCCTATCCCGCGTCGCTCGTCGGCCGCTTCGCCCCCGACGACCTCGCGGTCGTCCACGTCTCCTCCGCGCAGCTGACGCCGGCGGCGTTCGCCGACTCGAGCCGGCTGGACGTCGGAGACTTCGCGCTCGCCATCGGCAACCCGCTCGGCCTCCGCTCGAGCGTCACCGACGGGATCGTGAGCGCCTTCCGGCAGGGCGTATCCGAGGGGAACGGCGTCGCGCTGCCGTCGATGATCCAGACGAGCGCCGCGATCAACCCGGGCAACTCCGGCGGCGCGCTCGCCGACCTCCAGGGCCGCGTGATCGGGATCCCGACCCTCGCGGCGACCGATCCCGAGCTCGGAGGCAGCGCAGCCCCGGGGATCGGCTTCGCCATCCCGAGCAACCTCGTGAAGAAGATCGCGACCCAGATCATCCGCTTCGGCCACGTCGTCAACTCGCACCGCGCCTACCTCGGCGTCGAGATCGCCGACATCCCGAGCGGCGAGGGCGTCCTCGTCCGGAGCGTCACGGGCGGCGGGCCGGCCGCGAAGGCAGGCCTCGTGTCGGGCGACGTGATCACGTCCGTCAACGACCACCGGACACCCACCGTCAACGAGCTCACGAGCGTCGTCTCGGAGCTCAAGCCCGGCACGACCATCTCGCTCGCCGTCGTCACGAAGCAGGGAGCGCACAAGACGCTCCACCTCACGCTCGGCGAGTTTCCCGGGAGCTAGCTAGAGCGGGTGACAAAACGACATGCCGCGACGTATACGCAGTCAGATGCGGCCATGGCGAGCCCTCCTCCTTCTCGGCGCGCTGACGCTCGTGCTTCTCGTCCCCGCCTCGGCACCGGCATCGTCGAGCTCGCGTTCCGCCCTGCGGGACCCCGTGCGTCTTCTGGCGCTCTTTCCCGTCCCACCGGGAGCCGACCGGTTGGCCGGTCCTCCGCGCGGCGGTCGCAGGATCCTGCGTCATGCGGCTGAGAACGTCGGGGTCGGCTCGATCGAGCGCCACCGCTTTTGGCAGGTGCGGATGCCGTTCGACCGGGCGGTTGCGTTCGTCAGGACACATCCACCCCACGGTGGCCGCCTCGTCCTGAGCGAGTCCGTCGGCTCCCACGGGGGTGCGAAGAAGAACCGCGAGCTCGCCTGGCGCTTTCGCCCGACCCACCTGATCGCGATCCGCTCGCTGGGCGTGACGCTACTTCGGCTCTCCGCGCAGGTGACGGGAATTCGTGCCGATGGCCAGGACGCCTGGAGCGTGCGGCCGCCCAACGAGAAGATCCCGCGCGGAGTACGCGAGATCACGATCTACCGGACGGCGTCTCGCGTGTACCGGTCTCGACCGCTGTTCGTCCGGGTCCGAGGCGCGAGCGTCGCACGAATCGTCCGGATTCTCGACGCGCTTCCGGTTCTCAAGCCCGGCGCAGCTCCGCTCTGCCCTGCGGTGCCCGGGCCTGTACTGATCTCCGACTTCCGCGAAGCAGGCGGCCACCTGCTCGCCCAGGCACGGATCGACAGCTCCGGGTTCGCGACCATCTGTAACCCCGTGCAATTCAGCATCGGCGGGCACGTGCAGACTCCGCTCGTAGGGAACTTCACCCAACAGGTGCAGCGGCTGCTGCACCGCCGGCTGATCGTCTTCCGCTACTAGAGCCTGGCGATCGCGGGGACGAGCCGGCCCTCGTCCTCGACCTGCGCGTTCCAGTCCTTGAAGCCGTCCTCGAGCTCCTCGAGCTCGTGGCCGCGCCGCTCGAGCCGCACGGGCTGGGCGGAGTCGGGACTGACGCGGTACTGGTACCACGACAGCTCCCAGGCGACGGTCACCGCGAGCTCGCCGGACGTGCCGGACAGCGGGACGATGCTCGCGTTCGGCTCGCCGAGGCTCTTCGCGATGCCGCCGACGGTGCGACGGTAGGCACTCCCGTTGAAGAGGTCCGCCGCCTCGAGCAGCGCGACCTCGCCGTCGGAAAGACGGCGCAGGATCGGTTCCTGCTGCGCGAGGGCCTCCGCATCCGACGTGCGCGTGAGACCGAGGAAGTCGACGAGGTTGCGCTTGCGGCGGCGCCGGCGTCCACCCTCGAGCGTCGGCGTCGTCGGCGCGCCCTCCTTGATCCAGCCCGCCTCGATCGCCAGCTCCTGGCACAGGGGGCAGACGTCGACGAGCTCGGCGCCCTCGGACGGGGAGAAGCTCACGGCCCGTTCGCCCATCAGCAGCGTGCGCTCGCACACTGCGCACTCGCGCGTCGTTGCGACCTTGGTCACCCGCATTTTCCCGCTCCGGCGCCGGCTAAGCCGCCGCCTGCGCTCCTTGCCGTGCTCCGTCAAGCCTACGCACGGGTCGAGTTTAGCCAGGGTTGCGCAGGATCCTTCCCAAACGAGTAATGTGTCTTACATGTGTCTTTTACATGTAATGACTGGATGAGAGGCCCACGCGCCCGGCGCCATCACCACGGCCGCTGGCGCGTCCTCGCGCGCGTCGAGCGCTTCGCCGAGCCGGCTCTGCTGCTCCTCCTGCGCGAGCGCCCGTCCCACGGCTACGACCTGCTGGAGCGCCTTCCGGAGCTGACGGGCGAGGCCCGCGTCGAGATGGGGAACCTCTACCGCCTTCTGCGCGCGCTCGAGGAGGAGGAGCTCGTCTCCTCGGAATGGGACGCCACCTCCCCCGGCCCCGCGAAGCGCCGCTACGCCATCACGCCCGCGGGCGAGCGGCTCCTCGACCACTGGGCCGAGGCGCTGCGCCGCTCCCAGGAGCGAACCGCCCGCTTTCTCGCACGGTACGAGGAGAGGAGGTGAACATGCATCACCATCGTCATCACGGCTCGGGACGCGGACCCCGGATGTTCTTTCGCGGCCCCTTCCCCAGCCGGCAGGAGCTGATCGAGCGCCTGGAGTCCTTCCAGCGCGATCTCGAGCAGCAGCTCGCCGACGTGACCGACGTGCTCGCGCACCTGCGCGAAGACGGCCAGCCGCAGCAGCAAACCTGATCCGGAGCTTCGGAGGTCGAGGCGGAGGCCGAGCCTTCGCCTCCCTCCCACTCCAGGCGCTTGTCGGCTAGACCTTCGCCTCTTCCCGCTCGCGCTTCGTCTGCTCGATGATCTTCTGCGCTACGTGGGCGGGCACTTCCTCGTAGCGGAGGAAGTGCATCGAGTAGTCGCCGCGTCCGCCGGTCATCGAGGTCAGCGCCTGCGAGTACGTGAGGATCTCGGCCATCGGCACCTCGGCCTTGATCGTCGTCATGCCGCCGGCGGGCTCCATCCCCTGCAGGCGTCCGCGCCGCGAGTTGAGGTCACCGTTCACGGCGCCGACGGTGTCGTCGGGCACAGTCACCTCGAGCTCCATGATCGGCTCGAGCAGGACCGGATCCGCCTGCTGATACGCCTCCTTGAACGCCATCGACCCCGCGATCTTGAAGGCCATCTCCGAGGAGTCGACGTTGTGCTCCATGCCGTCGACGAGCAGCACGCGGACGCCCTGCACCGGCGCGCCGGCGAGCTCGCCGTGCTCCATGGCCTCGCGGATTCCCTTGTCGACCGCCGGCCGGTAGCCCTGCGAGATCACGCCGCCGACGATCTTGTCGACGAACTCGTACCCCAGCTCGCCGTCCTCCGCCGGCAGCGGCTCGAGCACGATCGCGCAGTCGCCGAACTGGCCGCGCCCGCCCGTCTGCTTCTTGTAGCGATGCCGCGCCCGCGCCTCCTTGCGGATCGTCTCCTTGTACGGGACACGCGGCGGGTGGAGCTCGACCTCGACGTGAAACCGCGTCTGCAACCGGTCGACCGCGACCTCCACCTGCATCTGCGAGAGGCCCGACAGGAGCTGCTCGCCGGTCTGCGGATCGCGGCGAAGGAGGAGCGTCGGATCCTCCTCGTGCAGGCGGCGGAGCCCGGTCGCCATCTTCTCCTCGTCGCCCTTGGCCTTCGGTGTGACCGCGAAGCTCATCACCGGCTCGGGGAAGTCGATGTGCGGCGGCTCGACGGCGACCTCGTGGTCGACGAGCACGTCGCCGGTGACGACGTCCTTGAGCTTCGCCACCGCGCCGAGATCGCCGATGCCGAGCGCGTCGACCGCCTCGGAGTCCTTGCCCTGGAGCTCGAGCACCTGGCCGAGCCGCTCCTTCGCGTGCGTGCGCGGGTCGACGAGCGTCGTGTCGCCCGTGACCGGGCCGGCCAGCACGCGGAAGCAGCTGATGCGGCCGGTGAACGGGTCGGCGATCGTCTTGAAGATGAACACCGCCTGCTTCGCGTCGCCGAACTCGATCGTCGTCCCCTTCTTCGCGGGCGAGGGCACGCCCTCCACGAGCAGGTCGAGGAGGGCCGTCGTGCCGAGGTTCTTCGTCGCGACGCCGCACGCGACCGGGTAGAGCTCGTCGCGCGTCACCGCCTGCTTGAGCGCGTCCGCGACGGCTCCCGCGTCGAGCTCCTCGCCCTCGAGGTAGCGCTCCATCAGCGCCTCGTCCGTCTCCACGACGGCATCGAGGAGCTTCTCGCGGTGCTCCTGCACGACATCCGCCATCGAGTCGGGGATCGGCTGCGGCCCGCCCTCGCGCCCGCCCGCAGGATCCATGTACGCGCACATGTGCAGGAGGTCGACGACGCCGGTCAGCTCGTGCTCGCTGCCGATCGGCAGCTGGATCGCGACACAGCGCTCGGAGAGCTGCTGCCGCGCCGCCTCGAGCACGCGGAAGAAGTCGGCGCGTTCGCGGTCGAGCATGTTGACGAAGAGGACGCGGGAGAGCTCCTGCTCGTCGGCGCGCCTCCAGACGCGGGACGTGTTGACCTCGACGCCCATGACGGCGCTGAGTACGACCAGGACACCCTCGACGACGCGCAGCCCCGCAAACGTGTCGGCCTGGAAGCCGGCGTCGCCGGGCGTGTCGAAGAGGTTGATCTTGCGGTCCTTCCACTCGAGGTGGCAGAGCGAGCCCGAGAGAGACATCGCGCGCCGGTGCTCGTGCTCGTCCCAGTCCGAGACCGTCGTTCCCTGCTCCACGCTGCCGAGCCGGTTCGTCTTCCCGGACTCGTAGAGCAGCGCCTCCACGAGGGACGTCTTCCCGACGCCGCGGTGGCCGGTGACGGCGATGTTGCGGATCTTCGTGGGCTCGGTGGCAGGCATCGGGGACGTGTCCTCCTCGGTCGCTTCGAGCCGCATCGTATCGCCGCGTTTCGCGGCGGCCCATCCCTAGATGGCGGCTGCGGCGCCGGCCGACGCGATGTGCGCCTTGAGCCGGAGGATCGCCTTCGTGTGGAGCTGCGAGACGCGCGACTCGGTGACGCCGAGCACCTCGCCGATCTCGCGGAGGGTCAGCTCCTCGTAGTAGTAGAGCGTGACGACGAGCTTCTCGCGCTCCGGCAGCCGGGCGATCGCGTCGGCGAGCGCCTCCTTCTGTTCCGTCACCGAGAGCGTGCCTTGAGGATCGGGAGCGCTCTCGTCTTCGATCGTGTCGATCAGCGCCACCGCGTCGCCGCCGCTCGAGCCCGAGACGGTCCAGAGCTCGTCGAGGGCCGCGATCGAGGAGCGGGCGATCTCGCCGAGGCTGTCCTCGAGCTCCTCCTCGGTGATCCCGAGCTTCTTCGCGATCTCGTCGTCGGTCGGCGCGCGGCCGAGGCGCGCCTCGAGCTCGCCGATCGCGCGTTCGATGTGGCGCGCGCGGGCGCGGACGGAGCGTGGCACCCAGTCCATCGACCGCAGCTCGTCGATGATCTGGCCCTTGATCCGCGCCATCGCGTACGTCTCGAACTTCACGTCGCGCGCCGGGTCGTAGCGCTCGATCGCCCCGATGAGGCCGAGGAGGCCGTACGAGACGAGGTCCCCCTCGTCGACGTGGGCCGGCAGTCCGGAGCCGAGCCGGCCGGCGACGTACTTCACGAGCGGCGCGTAGGTGAGGATGAGGCGATCGCGGATCTTCTGGTCGCCCGTGCGGCGAAAGTCCAGCCACAGCTGCTGGGTCTCGTCGGCCCGCGTCACGACCGAGAGAATACGGCGTTTCCCGGTGGAATCCTCAGTGTCTCACCGCCTGCGGCGGCGGAAGGCGCTCGCCGAAAGCGTGGCGAGCCACCCCGCGACCGCGAGGGCGGCTGCGCCGACGACGAGGCGGCGGGCGTTGCCGCCGCCCGCGAAGGCGTAGGCCGCGACGGCCGTCAGCGCGGCCGCGAGCACGGCGAACAGCATCCCGAGCGCATGCCGCTGCACGCGCCGAGGTTACTGCTACTGGGGGAGCGACTCCTCGCGCTCGCCCTCGTCCTCGCCGTAGCCCTTCTCCTCCTGCGGAGCCATGAGCTCCTCGTCCTCGGACTCGTTCTCGAAGCCTTCCGGCTCTTCCATCAGCTCGCTCATGATTCCTGCATTCCCATCGTGGTGCGAGGAAAACACGCGGGGTACACTGGCCGATCGGCACAGGGGCGTAGCTCAGTTGGTAGAGCGGCGGTCTCCAAAACCGTAGGTCGGGGGTTCGAGTCCCTCCGCCCCTGCTGGCACCGGTCGACACCTTGCGGCGGCCCGCGATTCGCGCCAGACTCGAGACGATCGTGAGCCGCTACGACGAGATCTGCGCCGCGCACGAATGGCGCGTCCCCGATCGCTACAACATCGCGGCGGACAGCTGCGACAAGCATCCGCGCGACAAGCTCGCGATGATCCACGAGCGCTTCGACGGCGTGCAGCGCGAGCTGACGTGGGGCGAGCTCCAGGATCTCTCGAACCGGGCCGCGAACCTGCTCGAGGAGCACGGCGTCGGCCGCGGCGATCGTGTCGCCGTCGTGCTGCCGGCGACGCCGGAGACGGCGGCGATCATGTTCGGGACGTGGAAGGTCGGCGCGTTGCTGCTCTCGATGTCCGTCCTGTACGGCGACGACGGGATCGCGCACCGGCTCCGCGACTCGGAGCCGGCCGTGCTCGTCACGGACGAGACGAACGCGCCGCGCTTCGCCTCGAGCGGCGTGTCCGTCGTCGTACTCTCCGCCGACCTGCTCGCGGAGCACTCCGCCGAGCACGAAACGGCCGACACGGCCGCCGACGATCCGGCCCAGCTCTACTACACGTCGGGCACGACGGGGCTCGCGAAGGGGATCGTGCACGCGCACCGCTACCTCCTCGGCCACGAGGAGTTCGTCTACTGCCACGAGGTCGAGGACGGCGAGCGGTTCCACGGGATGGGCGAATGGGCGTGGGCGGCCGGGATCGCTCCCCTGCTCGGGCCGTGGCGGCTCGGCGCGGTGCAGTGCGTCTACCAGCGCGAAGGCGGCTTCGATCCGCACCGGCAGCTCGACTTCCTCTCGCGACACCGCGTCACGAACGTCTTCACGACGCCGACCGCGATGCGCTCGATGATGGCGATCGCCGACGCCGGAGAGCGCTACCCGTGCGCGTTCCGGCGCGTCTGCTCGGCGGGAGAGCCGCTCAATCCCGAGGCGATCCGGTGGTTCCGCGAGCAGTACGGCGTCACCGTCCTCGACTACTACGGCCTGACCGAGTCGTATCCGCTCGTGGCGAACTACCCGTGGATGGAGGTCCGCGAAGGCTCGATGGGGCGGCCGATGCCCGGCTGGGACGTCCGCATCCTCGACGAGGACGAGCAGGAGCTGCCGCGGGGCGCGCGCGGCGAGATCTGCCTCCGCGCGCGGTCGAACCCGCACTACCCGCTCGGCTACTGGCGGAACGAGGAGGCGGCGCGCGAGACGTTCGGCGGCGAGTGGTTCC
Source organism: Gaiellaceae bacterium (assembly GCA_035252585.1). GTDB lineage: Bacteria > Actinomycetota > Thermoleophilia > Gaiellales > Gaiellaceae > Palsa-739. The sequence continues at coordinate 15,951 of DATFCX010000051.1, read as the reverse complement.
ACAGCAAGGACGCGGCCGTCATGGACGAGGACGGCTACGTCTGGTACGCCGGCCGCAGCGACGACGTGATCATCTCGGCCGGCTACCGCATCGGCCCGTTCGAGGTCGAGTCGGCGTGCATCGAGCATCCGGCCGTCCGCGAGGCGGCGGCGGTCGCCTCACCGGACGAGCGACGCGGCGAGGTCGTCAAGGCGTTCATCGTCCTCGCCGCCGGCCACGAGCCGAGCGACGAGCTCGCGCGGGAGATCGCCGACTTCGTGCGAACGCGCCTGTCCCAGTACGCGTATCCGCGGCGCGTCGAGTTCGTCGACGACTTGCCGAAGACGCTGACGGGGAAGATCCGCCGGATCGAGCTGCGCGAGCGCGAGCACGCGGCGCCGGCCGCGCGATAGCCGCGCTCAGCCCGTTTCGAGAGCCAGCTGGCGGAAGTCGGCGAGGCCCGAGACGCCGACGCCGACGAGCCGCAGCGCGCCGGGCCGGTCGCGCAGCCCGCGGTCGAGCTGCCGGCACGCGAGGTCGCCGATCGTGTCCGCTGCGTCGATCCCCGCCTCGACCGAGGTCGAGCGGCTGCGGATCGAGAAGTCGGCGTAGCGGAGCTTCGTCGTCACGGTCCGCGCCACCTGGCCGCGCCGTTGCAGTGCTTCGGCTACCTCCGTCGCCATCCCGCGCAACTCGTCGTGGAGCCGCTCCCGGTCGGAGATGTCCCGCTCGAAGGTGTTCTCCACGCTGATCGAGATCCGTTCCGTGTCGAGCTCGAGCTCGCGCGGGTCGACGCCGCGGGCGCGATCGCGGAGCATCGTCCCGACGCTCCCCGGCAGAAGCCGGCGCAGGTCGCCGTCCGCGAGCGCCGCGAGACCGCCGATCGTCTCGATGCCCCCCGCCCGCAGCCGCTGCTCGGCCTTCGGGCCGACTCCCGGCAGCCGGCGCACGGCGAGCGGCGCGAGAAACGAAGCCTCGCGTCCAGGCGGAATCACGACGAGCCCGCCCGGCTTCCGTGCATCGCTCGCGACCTTGGCGACGACCTTGCACGGCGCGACGCCGAGCGAGCACGTGAGGCTCGTCGCCGCGCGCACGGCTGTCTGCACCGCCTCCGCGACGACTCGCGCGGCGAGGAAGTCGTGCGCAACCTGTCCAAGGTCGAGGTATCCCTCGTCCAGTCCGGTCTGCTCGATCGTGGGGACGATCCCGCGCACGGTCTCCCAGACGCCTCGCGAGCGCTCGCGGTAGAGCGAGTGCCGCGGCCGCACGAACACGGCCTGCGGACAGCGGCGGAGCGCCTCGGCACAGCTCATGGCGGAGTGGATGCCGAAGCGGCGAGCGACGTAGTTCGCGGTGGCGACGACGCCGCGTCCTCGCGGATCGCCGCCCACGACGAGCGGTTGCGTGCGGAGCGCGGGGTTCTCCAGCTCCTCGACGGCCGCGTAGAAGGCGTCGAGGTCGAGGTGCGCGACGATCATGCGAACAAGCGTACGGGCCGCCGGTGACAGCGGCCCGTACGCCGTTCAGCTCAACCCGCGATGACCGGCGGCGCCTCGGGCGGCTCGGCGCCGCGCTCGAGCCGCCGCTCGACGTTGCGGTCGGGCCGGGCGATCAGCAGATACAGGGCGCCGACGAAGGCGATGATGAAGATGATGAAGAGCGTGATCCAGTCGATGTTGAAGAGCCCGCGGGCGCTCGAAAGCCCCGACGGATAGACGACGTTCAGGAACATCGCGCCGAGGTACCCGGCGGCGATGAGCAGCACCGGCCAGGCCCACTTCCCGAGCCGGAACGCGCCCTCGGGCCGCCAGCCGCGAACCCGGGCGACGATCGCCCCGATCACCGTGAGCAGGAACGAGAGGTAGATCCCGCTGACGCCGAACGAGACGAGCGCGACGAGAGCGTTCACGTGCGCCGGGTACGTCACGAACCAGATGTGGTAGTTGCTCCCCGGGTTGATGTAGACCAGCACGACGAAGAGCACGGTGATCACGGCGCCCATCAGCAGCGCGTTGACGGGCGTCTTGAAGCGCTGGTTCACGCGCGAGATCCAGCCGGATCCCGGCAGCGCGCCGTCACGCGCGTAGGAGAACGCCAGCCGGCTGCCGGCTCCCTGGATCGACGAGCCGCACGAGAAGAAGGCGAAGATGATCACGAGCAGCAGGAGGTCCTGCAGCCAGCTCGGCAGCTGGGCGAGGATCGACGGAACGCCGCCGGCGACCGCGGCGCCGACGGGGTTGTGCTTCGCGGTGGCGAGCAGAAGGCCGGCCGTGAGGATGAACGACCCGATCCCGCCCCAGATGAGGGCGTGGCGCATCGCCTTCGGAATCTGGCGACCGGCGTCCTTGGTCTCCTCGGCGATGTCGCCGGCGGACTCGAAGCCGTAGAAGATGTAGACCGGCGCCAGGACGGCGATGAGCCCGGCCGCGAGCCAGCTCCCGTGGAAGTCGAACGCGAAGCCGTTGGTCGCGTGGTGCTGGGCTCCCTGGGTCGAGAACAGGAAGCCGAGGCCGTGGTGGAAGCCGTGGATCGCGAGGATGATCGCGATCCCGAGCGTCCCGACGATCTCGACGTAGACACCGAGCTTCGCGACGTCGGCCATGATCCGCGCGCCGGTGATGTTCACCGTCGACTGGATCGCGAGCAGGATCAGCGTGATCACGAGGATCGTCCCGTGGCCGGCGGGGTTGAGGTTCCAGCCGAACCAGTTGTGCGTCAGCGCGGTCACGTAGCCGACGACCCCGGTGTCGACGGCCGCGACGGTGATCAGCAGCGCGAAGCCGTAGAACCAGCCCACGAACCAGCCGTAGCGGGGGCCGACCGAGAACTTCGAGTACTGGAAGAGCGCGCCCGCGACGGGGTAGTGGCTCGCGAGCTCGCCGAAAACGAGCGCCACGAACAGCATTCCGACGAGCGGCACGAAGGTCAGCCAGATGTACGCGGGCCCGGCCATGCCGAAGCCGAGGACGAACAGCGAATAGATGCCGACCATCGGCGACAGGTACGTGAACGCAACCGCGAAGTTCGAGAACAACCCCAGCACGCGGTTGAGCTGAGGCTTGTAGCCCAGGCTCTGGAGCCGCGCATCCTCGTTCGAACCGACCCCAACCGCACTCGCCGCGTCGCCGTCCATCGGTCCCTCCTAGGGCGTGGTTTCCGTTCGGGCGACTCTACGGTTCGTGCTGCCTGTGTCAATGCCTGCCCGCGGCGGCAGCGCGGTTAGGCTCCGAACGTGGCCGTCCTGACCTCGCAGCTCGACCGCGACGCCGAGGAGTTCGCGCGCCGCCGCGGGCGGATGGAGGAGCTCGTCGCCGAGGTGCGGGAGCGATCGGCCCAGGTCGCGCGCGGCGGCGGCGAGAAGGTCACGGAGCGGCACCGCTCGCGCGGCAAGCTGCCGGCGCGGGAGCGAGTGGACCTCCTCGTCGATCCGGGGACCGCCTTCCTCGAGCTGAACGCACTCGCCGCCTGGGACATGTATGGCGGGGACGCTCCGAGCGCCGGAATCGTCACAGGGATCGGCGTCGTCGAGGGCCGCGAGTGCGTGATCGTCGCAAACGACGCGACCGTGAAGGGCGGCTCCTATTTCCCGCTCACGGTGAAGAAGCACCTGCGCGCGCAGGAGGTGGCGGAGCAGAACCGGCTCCCGTGCATCTACCTCGTCGACTCGGGAGGTGCGTTCCTCCCGCTCCAGGCCGAGGTCTTCCCCGACCGCGAGCACTTCGGCCGGATCTTCTACAACCAGGCGCAGATGTCCGCGCAGGGCATCCCGCAGATCGCGGTCGTGATGGGCTCCTGCACGGCGGGCGGCGCGTACGTGCCGGCGATGTCGGACGAGACGGTGATCGTGCGCGGCACCGGGACGATCTTCATCGGCGGCCCGCCGCTCGTGAAGGCCGCGACGGGGCAGGACGTCACCGCCGAGGAGCTCGGCGGCGCGGACGTCCACACGCGGCGCTCCGGTGTCGCGGACCACTACGCGACCTCCGACGAGCACGCGCTCGCGATCGCGCGCGGCATCGTGCGACACCTCGGGAGCCGGCCGTCGGACCCGACCTGGGACGTCGCGGAGCCCGAGCCGCCGGCGCTCGACCCGTCCGACCTCTACGGGCTCATCCCCGAGGACTTCCGCCACCAGGTCGACCCGCGCGAGCTCATCGCGCGCATCGTCGACGGGTCACGCTTCCAGGAGTTCAAGCAGGTCTACGGCGAGACGCTCGTGACCGGCTTCGCGCGGATCGAGGGGTTCCACGTCGGGATCCTCGCCAACAACGGCGTGCTCTTCGCGGAGTCGGCGCAGAAGGGCGCGCACTTCATCGAGCTCTGCTGCAAGCGTCGGATCCCGCTCATCTTCCTCCAGAACATCACCGGCTTCATGGTCGGCGTCGAGTACGAGGCCGGCGGGATCGCGCGCGACGGCGCGAAGCTCGTCATGGCGGTGGCGAACGCGCAGGTGCCCAAGTTCACGGTCGTCACGGGGGGCTCGTTCGGCGCGGGCAACTACGCGATGTGCGGCCGCGCGTACGGGCCGCGCCAGCTGTGGATGTGGCCGAACGCACGCATCTCGGTCATGGGCGGCGAGCAGGCCGCGACGGTGCTCTCGATGGTCGGGGACGTCGATCAGGACGAGATCCGCGCGAAGTACGAGGCCGAGGGAAATCCCTACTACTCCACGGCTCGCCTGTGGGACGACGGGATCATCGATCCGCTCGACACCCGGCGCGTGCTCGCGCTCGGCCTCGCCGCGGCGCGGAACGCGCCGATCCCGGACACCACCTTCGGCGTCTTCCGGATGTAGCGATGCGCTACTCGGTGGTGAGAGTGGACGAGATCGAGCCCGCCGGACCGGGCGGTGCGGTGCGCTTCGTGCGCCGGGAGCTCGGCGTCGAGGCGTTCGGCATCAACTGGTTCGAGGTGCCGCCGAACGCGGAAGGCCGACGGCACGACGAGCGCGAGTCGGGACAGGAGGAGGTGAACGTGATCGTGCGCGGGTCGGGGGTCTACCGAATCGAGGACGAGGAGGTGCCCTTCGCCGCCGGCACGATCTTCCGCTTCGACCCGGAGACGACGCGGCAGCCGGTCGCAGGGCCGGACGGGTTCGCGATGGTCGCGATCGGCGCGCGACGCGGCAGCTACGAGCCGAGAGGCCCGTTCTGATCGCGCGCATCCTGATCTGGAACCTCTTCGACTCGAAGACGACGCTCGAGGAGCTGCGCGAGCACCTTCCCGGGCTGCCCGAGGGCGACGTCTGGATCTCGAACGAGGCCCAGGATCGCTTCGGGCTCATCTCGTTCGGCGATCGGCTGCCGGATCTCGGCGAGGTGCGCGGGCTGATCGGCGACGAGCCCGCGGTCGCCGAAGAGTTCGACGTCGAGTGAACCGGAGCCCGGCGACGTGGCCTGCGGCGGCCGCGGCCGCCGTCCTGCTCGGAATCTCGTTCTACGCGCTCGTCGCTTGGCTCGAGCAGGGACAGCTCTCCGACGTGCCGGTCTACGTGCACTACGCCGACCTCATCCGCGGCGGAGCCGTGCCGTACCGGGACTTCCACTTCGAGTATCCGCCGGTTGCCCTGCCCTCGATGCTCCTTCCTGCGTACATGAGCTGGAGCTACGCGACGTCGTTCGCAGTGCTCATGGGCGTCTGCGGCGCCGGCTGCATCGCGGCCGCCGCGTCGGCGCTGCGCGCGGTCGGCGCCGGAGCGGAGCGCACCTGGATCGCGCTGCTCACGATCGGCGTCTCGCCGCTCGTCCTCGGCTCGCTGTTCGACACGCGCTTCGACCTCTGGCCGGCGTTGCTCGCCGTCGCCGCGCTCGCCGCCATCGTCGGGGAGCGACCCGTGGCGAGCGGCGCGCTGCTCGGGCTCGGCTTCGCCGCCAAGCTCTGGCCCGCGGTGCTGCTCCCGATCGCGGTCGCTCACCTCTGGAGACGGCGGGGACGGGCGGGCGCCCTCGCCGTCGTCGCGGCGTTCGTCGTCGCCGCGGCCGCCTGCTTCCTCCCCTTCGCGGTGCTCGGGGCGGACGGCCTGCGCGCGATGTTCGCCGATCAGCTCAACCGGCCGCTCCAGGTGGAGAGCCTCGGCGCGGCCGTCTTGATGGCGGCGCAGCACCTCGGCATGAGCCCGCTCGCGACCGTCTCGTCGCACGGGGCGCAGGGGTTGAGCGGGCACGGTGCCGGTCTGGCGGCGGATCTGTCGACCGCTCTCGAGATCGTCTTTGTCGTCGCGATCTGGGCCGTCTTCGCCCGGCGCCGCAACGCCGGCGGCGAAGCCGTCCTGCTCGCCGCCGCAGCCACCGTCGCGGCGCTCGTCGCCTTCGACCGCGTGCTCTCGCCGCAGTACCTGATCTGGCTCGCGCCGTTCATCCCGCTCGTGCGCGGCGGGCGCGGCGTCCTCGCAGGCGGACTGCTCCTGCTCGCGCTCGGCCTGACGCAGACGTGGTTCCCCTGGCACTACTGGCCGCTCGCCCTGGATCACGCCTCGCCGTGGTCGTGGTACCTGCTCGCGCGCGACCTCGCGCTCGTCGCGCTCGCGGGCGTGCTTTTCCTCGAACTCAGCCGCGCACGAGATTCCGCAGCAGGAAGAGCAGGTTGGCCGGCCGCTCGGCGAGCCGCCGCATGAGATAGCGATACCACTCCGGCCCGTACGGGGTCGCGACGAGGACGTCGAAGCCGCGCCGGACGAGATCGAGCTGCAGGCGGGACCGCACGCCGTAGAGCATCTGGAACTGGAAGCGCTCCTTCGGGATCCCGCGTTCGCGCGCGAACGAGATCGCATGCTCGATCAGCGACTCGTCGTGCGTGGCGACCGCCGTGAAGCCTTCGCCGGCGAGCGAGGCCTCCAGGAGCCGGACGTACGCGGCGTCGACGTCGCTCTTGCTCGGATACGCCACGTCGGGCGGCTCGAGATACGCGCCCTTGACGAGCCGCAGGTTCGGAGCGAGCGGGAGCAGGGCGGCGAGATCGTCCTCGCTGCGGAAGAGGTACGACTGCAGGACGGTGCCGACGTTCTCGTGCCCGGCCCCGCGGAGCGCGCGGTAGATGCGGAGAGTGGCGTCGACGTGGCGCGACTCCTCCATGTCGATGCGGAGGAAGTTGCCGCTCTGCGCCGCGTGCTCGACGAGCCCGCCGACGTTGCGGTGCGCGAGTTCCTCGTCGATCGAGAGCCCGAGGTGCGTGAGCTTGAGCGCGACGTTCGTCCGCAGTCCTTCGGCGTGGATTCGGTCGAGCACGTCGCGGTAGGCGGCGACGACCGCGCGCGTCTCCACCTCGTCGCGCACGCCTTCGCCGAGCAGCGTCGTGTTCGTGAGGAGGCCGCTGTCGTTCAGGCGGCGCAGCGCGGGGACGGCGTCGTCGAACGTCTCCCCGGCGACGAAGCGCGCCGCGCCGAGCCGGAAGCCGTACTTCTGGACGAAGCGCTGCAGGCGCGGGCTGTCCGCCGCGGCGAGGATGAGGCTGCGGAGCGCGCTCACTCCCAGTCGCGCACGATCCGCTCGACCTCGGCCCGCTCGTCGTCGGTCAGTCCCCGCAGCGGCGCGCGCACCTCGGCGCCGATGGGGACGCCCCGGAAGCCCAGCGCCGCCTTGGACGCCGCGTGGAACGGGAACCGCTGGAGCCGGGCGCGCAGCGCCGCGGCCTTTTCCCCCAGCTCCGCCGTCGGCCGGCGGACGAGCGGCACGACCGCGTCGGGGAAGCTCGCGGCGAGGCCGGAGACGGCGCCGACCGCGCCTGCGGCGAGCCCGCGTCCGAGCAGCGCCTCGGCACCGACGAAGACATCGAGGGCCTCGAGCAGGTACGGCTCTACCTTGTCCCAGGGCGAGTCCGAGACCTTCATCCCGGCGAGGTTCGGCGCGCGCTCGCGCAGCCGCTCGATCACCGTGATCGGGATCGCGTAGCCGCTCCGCGCCTCGAACTCGTAGAGGTAGAACGGCAGCGGCGCGCACGCGCCGGCCGCCGCCTCGAAGTGCGCGAGCAGCTCGTCCTCGTCGAGCGCGAAGTACGGCGGGGCGATCACGGCCACGGCGTCCGCTCCGAGCGCGGCAGCGTGCTCGGCGAGCGCGACGGTGTCGTGCGTCGTCTGCGCGCCGCAGTGGACGGCGACCTGCAGCTTTCCGCGCCCAGCCTCGACGTAGGCGGCGCCGATCTCGCGCCGCTCCTCCGGCGTGAAGAGGACGCCCTCGCCCGTCGTGCCGAGGACGAGTACGCCGTCGAGGCCGTGGCCGGCGAGGAACTCGACGTACGGCCCGACCGCCGCGCCGTCGAAGGCGCCGTCCCGGAGCGGCGTCACGGCGGCTGCCACCGCCCCGTGCAGGCGGCTCATCTCGGCCCGTGGATCCCGAATCGCGTCACCGTCACTCAGGAGACCAGAGTAGGACCGTAGGTTGCAAGCCAGTTCTGCTCGAACGTGATCTGTGCGAGCGCCTCGTCTCGGCGCCCTCCGTAAGGCGCGGATTCGATCGACGTCCGCATCCGTGCCTGCGCAGAGCGCATTGCGGCGAGCAGACTCGCATCCGGCCTGCCTCCATAGCTGTGCACCAGGAGGACGAGGCGGCGGCGTTGCTCCGCAACCGTCAACTCGAGCAAGCCGAGGTTCAGGTGCTTCCACGCCGCGTACGCGAGGTCGTCCATCCGAGAGCCGGGCGCGGCGTTGTCGAAGTCGATGATCGCGACCGGCAGGCCACTGCGCCACACGAGGTTCCAGGGGCCGTAGTCGTTGTGACAGACCACTTCCCGGGTCCCTGCGACGACGCTGCCGGCCGTGTGATCGTGGAACCTGCGAAGCAGGCGCATCGAGGCGGTCAGCTGCCGATCGCTCCAGACGGTCGAGCGGCAGTCGGACGGAACGTCGCCTTCGAGGAAGCCCAGCGTCTCGCGCCCCTGCTCGTCATGGCCGAGGAAGGAGGGGGCGGCGTCGAATCCGACGTGCTGCAGGTGCGTCAGCAACTCGGCTACGAAGCGGCTGTTCGGCCCGGCCGGACGCCGAACTGTTCCCCCGACCCGAACGACGCCCTCGGTGACCCACCCGCCGGCCAACGGGACTTCCCTCGTGCCCTCGTTACTCATCCACCGGAGCGGATGGCCCGCTCGCCCTCGTCCCCGTGAGATGTGCCAGCGCCATGCGCCACGTCCCCTTGCCCTGCTCGACGAGTGGACGCAGCTGCGCCGTGAGTCGCTCGCGCTCGTCTGCTGTCAGGACCTCCTGCATCGCTCCCGCAGCGTCGGCACTTTCGGGTTCCAGGCCGTGTCGAGGAAGCCGTCCCAGCTGCGCGCCTTCGTCGCCTCTATGCGCGCCTCGAGGGTCATTCGCACGGGGAAGAAGCCGGCCTGCTCGGCGAAACGCAAGAGGTCGCGCTCGCCGAAGTCGAGCATCGGGTCGCTGTCGAGCGGCTGGATCTCCTCCATCGCCGCGAGGAGCTTCGCGACGACGTCCTCCAGCCCTTCGACCGGGAATCCGACGAAACCCCCCTCGCGGCGCTCGGCTGAACCGAAACGGTTGATCGGCTCCCAGACCGAGATCCGTCCGCCCGGACGGAGCACGCGCGCGAACTCGCCGAACGCGGCCGCCTTCTCCTGCACGTAGATCAGGACGGAACGGGTCGTGACCACGTCTACGGACTCGTCCTCGATCGAGGCGAGGTCGTCCGCCGGTGCCTCGACGAACCGGCACCGGTCGAGAACCCCGAGCTCGGCCGCCGCCTCCCGGCAGAAGCCGAGGAGATCGGTGGAGACGTCGCTGAAGATCACCAGTCCCGCGCCTCGCTCGAGGGCGCCGAAGCCGATCAGCCCCTCGCCGCAGCCGACGTCGAGCACGGTCTCGCCTCCGCGCAGCTCCGCGCGGTCGAGGACCGTGTCGCGGGCCTCCGCCAGCTTCGCGAGCATCTCGGCGCGCACCGCCGCATCGCCGCCGAAGCGCCGCTCCGCCAGCCACTCCGCCCACCGATCGCGCGCCACCGAGCTCACGGCAGCATCTTCCCTCTAAGCTCCCGCCTCGTGCCTTCGAACCTGCGCACGGAGCGGGACGGCGACGTTCTCCGCATCACGTTCACGCGTCCCGACCGCCGCAACGCGTTCGACGCGGCGCTGATCGCCGAGCTCGCGGAGGCGTTCGTCGCGGTCGGGCGCGCCCGTGCCGTCGTGCTCGCCGGCGACGGTCCGAGCTTCTCGGCCGGCGCGGACGTCGACTGGATGCGCTCGTCCGTCGATCTCTCCTACGACGAGAACGTCGCGGATGCGAACGCGCTGCGCGCGATGCTCGAGGCGATCGACGGTTGCCCCGCGCCGGTCGTCGCGCGCGTGCAGGGCCACGCGCTCGGCGGCGGAGCCGGGCTCGTGGCGGCCACGGACATCGCGATCGCCGCGCCCGACGCGGTCTTCGCCTTCTCGGAGGTCAAGCTCGGGATCATCCCGGCCGTCATCTCGCCGTTCGCCGTGGCGCGGATCGGGCCGGGCGCCGCGCGCCGCTACTTCGTCACCGGCGAGCGCTTCGACGCCGAGACCGCGCTCCGGATCGGGCTCGTGCACGAGGTCGCGGCGGACCTCGACGAGGCGGTCGAGCGGGTCGTGGGCGAGCTCCTGTCCGCGGGCCCGCAGGCGGCACGCTGGGCGAAGCGGCTCGTGCGCGAGCGGCCCGACGGGCCCGAGACAGCGCGCTGGATCGCCGAACGCCGCACCAGCGAGGAGGGCCAGGAGGGCCTGCGCGCGTTCCTCGAGAAGCGCCCGCCGAGCTGGCGCTAGGTCGAATCGCCTTCGTCGTCGGGCGCGCTGTCGCGACGGACCGTGACGAGATTGAGTGCCCAGAAGCGAGGCTCGCGCTTGAAACGCCGATAGGCGGGCCAATTGGTCTCGAGAGCGAGCGCCGCGAGCCCCACTGCCAGCGCCTTCGGAGACCTCTTCGCCGCGGCCCAGCCGAGACTCAGCACGCCGGCCGTTGCGAGTGGGCCGAGGACGAAGTCGGGCTCCCGGGCGCTCATCGCGGGACAGCCTAGTGGCGCGCCCCGACTCGCCGAGGCGTAGCCCGCCGGTCGTCGGCCGGAACCAGCCGGCGATCGCGCAGCGTGTCCTTCAGGGCGCACGCGCCCGCTACGCCTCCGCCTGACTGCTAACGGCACTCGGCGCAGAGGCCGACGATCTCGACGCGATGCTCGGTCGCGACGAAGCCGTGCCGCCCGGCCGCGGCGGCGACCCAGTCGTCGAGCCCGCACTCCTGCACCTCGACCACGCGATGGCACCGCTCGCAGAGCAGGTGGTGGTGATGCGCGTCCCCGCACAGCCGGTAGCACTGCTCGCCCCCGTGGTGCGAGAGGACGTCGACGACACCGTTCTCGCTCAGCAACGCGAGCGTGCGATAGACGGTCGCGAGGCCGGCCCGGGAGTCTCGCTCGCGCAGCCGGGCCCAGAGCTGCTGCGCGGTTACGTCGTCGCGCTCGCGCGCCAGCTCCTCGAGCACCTCCAGGCGCCGGGGCGTCGTGCGGACGCCGTGCCGCTCGAGCAGCGCGGAGAGCTCTTGCCCGGTCGGCGTCATGTCCTCTATCGTACCCCTCGATGGTAATGAGAACCGTTATCGTTCTCGAGGGCCGATGAACCTGCCCTGGCTGGCCCTGCCGCTGGCCCTGGCCACCGCGCTCTCGACCACGCTGGGTGGACTGGCGGCGGTGAGGCTGGCCGGCCGGCTGGGCGACCTCATAGCCCTCTCCGGCGGAGTGGTGGTGGCCATCGCTCTCCTGGACGTCCTGCCCGAGGCGGAGCGCGAGCTCGGGCGGCCGGGACGGGCGTCGCAGCTCGTGGCCCTGGGCTTCGTCCTCTTCTTCCTGGCCAACCGTCTCCTCGTCCTCCATCACCGCGACGACTCGGATCACGCCCGCGCCCACCGTCGCGTCGGGGCGATCGGGGCCTTCGCCCTGTCTGCCCACTCGGCCGTCGACGGGCTGGGCATCGGCCTGGCCCTTCACCTGTCCCTCGCAACCGGTCTGCTGGTCTTCGCCGCCGTCGCGAGCCACGACTTCGCCGACGGGCTGAACACCGTCTCCTTCATCCTGCGACAGGGCGGAGGCCGACGGCGAGCCTTGCGCTGGTTGGCGGTGGATGCGACAGCGCCGATCGTCGGCGCCGCGGTCGGGGCCTCGCTCTCGATCTCGGCCCACGGCCTCGGGGCCATCTTGGCTCTCTACGCCGGCTTGTTCATCTTCCTCGGAGCCTCCGACCTCCTGCCCGAGGCCCACGAGCATCCCTCGCGATTGCGGGTGGCCCTGACCGTGTCCGGCTTCGGCTTCATCGCCCTGGTGGTCTGGCTGGCCGGGCTGGGCGGTTCGTAAGCCGTTCGATCTCGAGCCCGCCGCGGCGGAGGTGGGCCGTCAGGTAGCGAACGCCGTGCGGTCCGGCGACAAGTGCACGCCGAACGCCCTTGTCCACGATCGTCGCCTCTCCGGCGCCGAGCTCGCGCGAGTCGCCGTCCTCCGTCAGCGTCAGCGAGCCGGTCACCACGACGTAGAGGACGTCGCGCTCCTCGTTCACGTGTTCGCCCGGCCCCTCCCCCGCCGGCCACTCGAGCAGCGTCGCGTTGAGGTCGGCGCTCGCGGCGCCCCAGACCGGGCCGCCCGCCGGAGGCATCAGCGCCCGAGGCTCTGGAGCATCCGCCGCGTCACGCGCAGCGACGTCTGGGCGGCGGCGAGCCGGCCTGCGGCGACCGTGATCCTGTAGTTGACCGGCCGGAGCGGCAGCGGCGTCCGGAACTTCCCGTCCGGATCGAGGATCGGATGCGCGACCACGCGCCACTTCCCGCGGACGAGCCGCCAGACCGCAACCGACGCGTCCGGCCGCGGGGACACTTCGCCGACCAGCAGCCGCGGGCTCAGCGCGTGCACCTGCAGCCGCGGCGCGACCGCCACCGACAGCGACGTCCCGCTCGTGCCGGGCGCCAGCAGGCGGAAGACGGTGCTCGCGCGTGGCTGGAGGCGAAGCTGCGCCGGATGCGTGACGCGCTGGACCGTGCGCCACGCGCCGGTCGGGCTCCGTTGCTGCAGCAGCGCGCCCTTCACGTCCGCGGCGCGCGCACCGACCGTGACGCGGCTGCCGTAGAGCACGTGCGTGCTGCTCGCCGTGAGCCGGAGCTCGCCGATCGAGAACCAGGTGGAAAGCAGATGCAGCGACCGCGCGACGGCGGTGGCACTCCGGCTGACGACGGCGCCGGACGCCAGCCCGAAGCTCACCCTCTCGGCACGGAAGCTCCGGTCCCGCTCGATCCGGACCGAGTCGATCGCGCTTCCGAGCCCAAGCTGCGCCGCCAGCCGCGGCCCCGTGAAGGCGAACGGGCCCCAGTCGTGATGCGGGGAGTACGTGTCGTACGGATCCGCTACCGAGCGCAGATACGGGATCGGGGCCGAGCCCGGCCAGGCGTCCTGCACCGCCTCGGTGCGTCCCCCGGAGCTCGAGGAGTAGTACGTCCGCGCCACGTGGCCGCCGTACATCAACACCTGGCCGAGCGTCGCGAAAACCGCGTGGTCGGAACGCGGCCGCTCCGCCCGGACGCCGCCGTAGACCTGGTCCGCGGTGGTGGGAACGAGGTCGTACCACGAGTTCGGCCGCAGCTCGTAGACCGCGTAGGAGCGGGCGGCGACCGCCTGCGCCTCCAACGCGGCGAGCGGCCAGTGCGAAGGCGACTCCGACGGGACGACGCCGCGCAGGTACGTGTCGAGCGAGAGCCCGTTGACGACCGAGACACCCGCGCCGCCGCGCAGCGAGAGCGTGCCGTGGTACGCGCGACCGTCGAACGTGAGCGGGGCGCGGGCGCACTCGAGCACGGCGAAGTGCCCGAAGGAGAGGCCGCCTCCGTGCTTCCGCACCGGGAAGACGAGCCTCGGCCCGACGCCGTACGTCCCGGCCGGAAGCGTCCGCGTCAGGCGCCTCCCGTCGGTCACGCGCATCGGCGTCGCACACCCGACCGTGACGGAGCTCTCACCTTGCGCGAGGAGGACGCGCACGCGCAGCTCGCCGACGCGGCCCATCGTCGTCCCGGGGTAGTAGTGCGAGAGGATCCGGCGGTACTTCCAGCCGTGCAGCGCGTAGCCGTACGCGCCCCACTGGCTCATGCCGACGCCGTGCCCCCAGCCGTGACCGGTAACGATCAGGGCCGTGCCGGCGCGCGCCGTGCCGGCGGTCGCGCAGACGACCACAGCGAGTAGCAGGGCCACCCCCAACCTCAGCCGCACGGCGATGTTCCTTCCTCCTCCAAGGTCGGTCAAACGAGGAAGCGTAGAACGGAAGCCGCCGATTCGCACGGAACTTTCCGCCAGACGGAGCCTAGACTCACTCGCCATGCGCCGGCTGCTCGTCGCCAACCGAGGAGAGATCGCGCTCCGCATCTTCCGCGCCTGCCGCGCCGAGGGCGTCGAGACTGTCGCGGTCGCGGCGCCGGACGACCGGGGCGCGCTCCACGCCGAGTCGGCGGACGCGGTCGTCGAGGTCTCCTCCTATCTCGACCCGGCCGAGCACGTGCGCGCGGCACGCGAAGCCGGCGCCGACGCCGTCCATCCCGGCTACGGCTTCCTCTCCGAGAGCGCGGAGCTCGCCGAGGCCGTGCTCGACGCGGGGCTGACCTGGGTCGGCCCGCCCCCGGCGGCGCTGCGGGCGGGCGGGGACAAGCTCGCCGCGAAGGAGACCGCCCGGGCTGCCGGCGTCCCCGTGCTCCCTAGCGGGACGCCGGAGGAGATCGGGTTCCCACTCCTCGTCAAGGCTGCAGCGGGCGGCGGCGGGCGCGGCATGCGCGTCGTGCGCGAGCCCGAGGAGCTCGAGGATGCGCTCGCGGCTGCGCGCCGCGAGGCGGCCGCGGCGTTCGGCGACGACTCGGTCTTCTGCGAGCGCTACCTCGAGCGGCCGCGCCACGTCGAGATCCAGCTCCTCGCCGACGCGCACGGCAACGTCGCGGCGCTCGGCGAGCGCGACTGCTCGATCCAGCGCCGCCACCAGAAGGTGCTCGAGGAGGCGCCGTCGCCGGCGCTCTACCCCGAGCTGCGCAGGCGGATGAGCGACGCGGCTATCGCCTTCGCGCGCGCGATCGGCTACGAGAGCGCGGGCACCGCCGAGTTCGTCCTCGACGGCCGCGACTTCTGGTTCCTCGAGCTGAACGCGCGGATCCAGGTCGAGCATCCCGTGACGGAGCTCGTGACCGGCGTCGACATCGTGCGGGAGCAGCTCCGGATCGCGTCCGGAGCAGCCCTGTCTTCGCAAGTAACAGACTGTTACTTGCGCGGGCACGCCGTGGAGGTGCGGCTGTACGCGGAGGATCCGCGCTCGTTCCTCCCCCAGGCCGGCCGGCTCGAGCGGCTGCGCCTGCCAGAGGGGATCCGCGTCGACTCGGGCGTGCGCGAGGGCGACGAGATCGGCACGGCGTACGACCCGCTGATCGCGAAGCTCATCGCTCACGGCGACACGCGGGAGGAGGCGTTCGGCCGGCTGGCGCGGGCGCTGCGCGAGACGCAGATCGGCGGCGTCACGACCAACCTCCCGTTTCTCCGCTGGCTCGTCGGGCATCCACTCGTTCGCGCAGGCCGTATCACGACGGCCTTCCTGACCGAGAGCCCGGCCATGTCCGAGCCGCCGGCAGCGGCACCGGCAGAGGTCTGGAGCGAGCCGTGGCGGTTGAACCTTCCCCCTCCGCCGGTGCGGCCTGCGCCCGACGCCGACGCCCTCGCGGCCGGACACGGCGCGGGCGGGCGCGAGCAGGCGGAGGTCGTGGCGCCGATGCCCGGCACCGTGATCCGCGTGCTCGTCGAGCCCGGCGCCGCGGTCTCGGCCCGGCAGCCGCTCGTCGTGCTCGAGGCGATGAAGATGGAGACGCCGCTCGTCTCGCCCCACGAGGCCACCGTTCGCGCGATCCACGTCGGCGAGGGCGACCGTGTGGCAGGCGGCGCAGTGCTCGTCGAGCTCGACGAGTGATGGAGGCCGTGCGCCTCCATGACGCCGCGGAGTTCCTCGCCGAGGCCGAGC
>DATFCX010000050.1:0-43194 GCA_035252585.1 Gaiellaceae bacterium | reverse complement strand
GCACCGTCGCGGCGGGCGCCCGCCTCGCCGCCCTCGCGGCGGAGCGTCACGTCCACGGCGGGGAAGCCGTCCAGCCGCCGCGCAAGCTCGGCGGCGTCGACGCGCGCGTGAGGCTGGAGGTAGACCTGGCCGGCGCGATTCGAGGCGGTGACGACCACGTCTTCGCCGAGGTCGGCGAAGGGCTCCTGCAGCCTCGCCACCTGCTCGACCGCGGTCTGGCCGTGGTCGGACAGGAGCACGACGGCGTACCGGTCGAGGAACTCGTCCGGCCCGCCCGCCGCGTCGAAGAGCGCTCCGATCGCCGCGTCGGCCTGCTCGAGAGCGTGCTCGGCCGCCTCTCCCTCCGGCCCGGATGCATGCGAGGCGAAGTCGAAGCCGGAGAGGTAGAAGGCGAATAAGTCGAAGCCGTCGCGCGTGACGAGCCAGCGGCCCACGGCCGCGGCGTAGACGTCCACCGAGCCCGCGCGGCGGCTGCGCACCGCGAACGGTGCTCCGGTCCGGTCCGACTCGAAGAGGCCGTAGAAGAAGAAGCGGCGCGGTCCGAAGGCGGCGCGTCCCACGCCGGGGAGCGTGGGCAGATAGCGGTTCCGGCCGCGGTAGCACGTGATGTTCACCGCAGCCGTGACGAGACCGGCATCCTCGAGCGCCTCGTAGATCGTGACCGCCTCCGGCGAGAGGTGGCACGCGTTCATGTTGAAGATCGGGTCGAGCAGCGAGTGCGAGAGGCCGGCCGCGCGCAGAGCCGCGAAGGAGGACCCGTACTCCACGATTCGGCGCTCCTGGCGGCTCCACCAGACGAGCGAGGCGATGTGGTGGACGCCAGGGCCGGCACCGGTCGCGATCGACGTGAGGCAGACGGGCGTGAGCGACGGGAAAACCGAGGTCGCCTGCCGGTAGTCGCCGTGCTCGGCGAGGTACGCCATCGCCGGCGCGCGCCCGCCTTCGACCGCGCGCTCGAACGCCGCCGGGGTCATCCCGTCGACGACGATCAGGACAAGCTTGCGCGCCACGCGCCCGTTTACTCGTCGCGGGCGAGCGTCCGCAAACCGGCGTACCGCTCGGGCCGTGCACGCCGCAGCAGAGCCGCGAGGGCCAGCAGCGCCACGGCGACGACATACCCCGCGGCCGGAACCCAGGCGAGAGCCGCGACGACGAGGGCGGCGCCCACGACGAGCGTTCCCGTGGCGATCCGCGTCCCGCCGCGCCTGAGCGCGCCGCTCACGGTCGGCGCCGCAGCCAGGATCCCGGCCAGGGCTCCGCCGGCTCCGAGGGCGATGTCCGGCCAGCCGCCGGGCTGCCACTCGTCGATGCCGAAGCCGACCAACGCGCCCGCGAGCACGGCGGCGACGCCTGCCACGACGAGGACGACGCGCACGGCCGCGCCCACCGCGGCGGCGACGAGCATCCCCACGGCGGCGCCGAGGCCGGCGCTGACGCCGATCCAGTACCACGAACCCATGGCGGGAACCGTAACCGCGCGCGCCTTTCGTCCGTTGTTTGCGCAGACCCCGCCAGGAGGCCCACAGTGACCCCCGACGAACGTCCGCTCCTCGTCTTCTTCACCTCCCACCGCTCCGGCCCCGCCCGGCGGATGGAGAGCCTGCTCGCCCACATCGCGCGCAAGGAACGCGACCGTCTTCGCGTGAGCAAGGTCGACGTGGACGACCGGCCCGAGGTGGCCGAGCGCTTCCGAGTGAGCCAGGTGCCGTCGCTCGCCCTGGTCGTGGACAGACGCGTCGTCTCGCGGCTCGAGGGCCGCGCGACCGCGCCGCGGATCGAGTCGATGCTCGAGCCGCATCTGGCCGAGGTGGAGCGCGTAGAAGCCGTCGCCTAGCCGCCGCCGCGCAGGCGGCCGATCACCGCGAGCCCGAAGTCGGCGGCGCGCTTGCCGTCGATCACGCGATGGTCGAACGTGACCGAGACGTTGCCCATCCGGCGGACGACGACCTCGCCGTCCCGCACGACCGGCCGGTCCTCGATCCGGTGGATGCCGAGAATGGCCACCTCGGGATGGTTGACCAGCGGGGTCACGAAGAGGCCTGCCGCCTTGCCGGCGCTGGTGACGGTGAACGTGCCGCCGCGGAGCTCCTCCGGCTTCAGCGTGCCCGCATGCGCGGCTTCCGCGAGCCGCTTCACCTCGGCGTCGAGCTCGTCGAGCGAGAGCCGTTCGCAGCCGTGGACGACCGGGACGACCAGCCCCTGCTCGGTCTGGACGGCGACGCCGATGTCGTAGCGATCGAGCAGCACGAGCTCCCTGTCCTCGACACGGGCGTTCAGCTCGGGGAAATCGCGGAGAGACTCGGCGACGGCGTGGAGGACGAGCGGGACGAGACGCTTCAGCTCGACGTCCGTGAAGTCGCACTCCTCGACCCAGGTCACCGCCGGGATCTCGCGATGCGCCCGAGTCAGGTGCTCGAACATCTGCCGGCGCACTCCTCGGAGCGGAACGCGCGTCCCTTCTGGACCCGTCTCGGTGCCAGGCACCGGTACAGGTCCGGAAGAGACCGCCGCGCGAACGTCGTCCTCCGTGATCCGCCCCTGCGGGCCGGTGCCGGTCAGGCTCGCAAGGTCGACTCCGAGCTCCTGGGCGACTTTGCGGACGAGCGGCGTCGCGCGCACCTTCGTCGCATCGGAAGACGGCGCTGGAGCGGATGCCTCTTCGGGACGTGTCTCGGTGCCTGGCACCGGGACATGGCCAGAACCGTCACCGCCGATCACGACGAGGACGGTGCCGACGGGCACGACCTCGCCCTCCGCGACGAGGATCCTCGACACCGTCCCGCCCGCGGGCGACGGGATCTCGACCGTCGTCTTGTCGGTCGCGATCTCGACGAGGGGCGCGTCCTCGGCGATGTCCTGGCCCTCCTCGACGAGCCAGCGCGCGATCTCGCCTTCGGTCAGGCCCTCCCCGAGGTCCGGCAGCTTGAACTCGTACGCCACGGACGGCAGTTCTAGCGGATCGCGTCGTCCCGGAGCACGGCGTGGATGCCCTTGACCTCGTTGACGACCTGGGTGACGCGCAAGTCGACTGCGACGCTCGCCAGCGCAAACGCTTCTGCCCGCGCGACGCAGAGCTCGCGCTCCATCAGGTCGAGCATCGACTCGGTCGCCTGCTCGGCGGCGAGGTCGAGGTCCTCGTCGAAGCCGAACGCGATCCAGGCGTCCGCTGTGCGGGCGACCGGCGAGCGCAGCTCGCGGTCGTCGAGGTCGAGCGTGAGGGTCGCTCGCTCGACAGGACACTCGATCGCGGTGCCCGACACCTCACCGTCACCCTGCGCACCGTGGCCGTCGCCGGCCATCAGCAGCGCGTCGTCGACGGGGATCGGGAGAAAGAGCGTCGAGCCGGCGACGAGCTCCTTGCAGTCGATGTTGCCTCCCCAGCGGCGGGGCGGAGTCGTCGAGTGCTCGCCCGGTTCCGGCGGCGGCATTCCGATCACGCCCAGGAAGGGCGCCGACCGGACTACGCGCGACCCGAGCCGCCACGTGTCGCCCTCCAGCGACCACGTGAACATCTCGCCGGGCGGCGCCCAGGTCCGTCCCCAGTCGCGGGTCACGATCTCGTCGATGCGCACGACGAGCGTCTGCCCGGCTCGCGCGCCGCGGACCGCGATCGGCCCGTAGAGCGCATGACCTGCGCCCTCGGGACGGTCCGGCTCGACGTCGCGGTCCCAGGTCCAGAAGGCTGCGTACGAGTGGAACGCCACCGACTCGCCGGGCGCGACCGTGACGACCGGCTCGTAGTCGCGAGAGAACCAGCCCCTCATGCGCGGGGCTCCTGGATCCAGGCACCCGCCGGCGCGATGAGCACGCGCAGGCCGACGCGCCGGCCGTCCTCGCCGCGGAACTCCCACAGCGAGACCGCCTGGTCGTCGCCGCCCAGCTCCGGCGCGACCTCGGCCGGGACGTAGCCGGCCTGGATGCGCCGCGTCGCATCCCAGACGCCGACGGCGTTCGGATCGTGCTCGTTCCCCGGCTCGGGGACGAGCGCGAGCCGCCGCCCGGGAGCGAACGCGTCCTCCTGCAGCGCGTCCGCACGGTACGAAACGCCAGCGAGCTTGACGACGTGCACGCGCGGATCGTCCCACTTCATCGCGTCACCGGTCGCGGCATCGCGCAGCCGGTAGCCCGACTCTCCGCGTTCCAGCCAGATGCGGAGCCGCTCGCTCACAGGAAGGACTCGAACTCGGCGGCGATCTCGGCCGCCGGCGCATCGTCGGCGAGGGAGACGTCGACGGGAAACCCGACCGACTCGACCGTAAAGCCGTAGTCGTTGTGCTTCGTCGGCAGCTGGATCACGAGGCCGCTCTCCGGGAGGACGTACGGGACGATGTTGCCGTACTCGATCATCCCGGTGGTCGGGCTTCCGACGAGGCGCGCTCCCAGGCCGTCGCGGAGCAGCCAGGCCGACGACTCGCCGGACGAGCGCGTCCGCCGGTCGACGAGCACGAGCATCTCGCCGTTCCACGGCCGGTCGCCCGCCTCCAGTGGGTGCTCGGCCCGATGGAGCTCGATCCTGTCGTCCGGCAGCGGATCGTGCCTACCGGCGACGAGATGCGGCGGCACGGCCGTGGCGTCGCTCGCCGCCCTCCAGGCGAACGCGTTCCAGTTGCCCAGAGGCCGCCCTCGCACCGCCCAGAGCGACTCCCGCACGTGTCTCCGGACGGCACGGAAGCGGCGCTGCGCCCATTCGAACGTGTGACCGTCGTTTCCGCCCGGATTCGCACGGAGGTCGACGACGATCCTGTCGTACGAGAAGTGGCGGTCGGCGGCCGCGCGCCAACGGGCGAGCTGCGTCTCGTCCGCGGGATCGCCGATCAGCCGTCGCACCCGGACGACGAGCACGCCGGCGACGACGGTCTCCTCGACAGCCGGGCCCGGCTCCTCCTCCTCCACTCGCCCGTCGCGCCGGCGCGCGGCACCGAGGATGCGGACATGCTCGTCCCGAAGCGCCTCGCGCAGGTCGAACTGGAGCTCGGCGACGGCGGCGCCCCAGGTGCGCGGGCTGCCGGCCAGCCGTCGCTCCCAGACCGCCAGCGCCTCGTCCGGGGGCTCGACGAGCCCGGTCGCGACGCCGAAGTGCCGCTCGCGCAGCAGCCGCGAGAGGGACTCTGCGTCTCGCACGAGCGCCGCGGCGTCGCACGGCGTGTCAGGTCGGCGCGCTTCCGCTTCCGCGACGAGCCGGCGTGAGTCCGGGCTCTCGGGATCGAGGAGCCACTCGATCCCCGCTCGTCCGGGATCGAGGTAGACGCTCAGAACTCGAGGAGCTTCCGGGCGGCAGCGAGGATCCGCTCGACCGACGGCATGTAGCGATCCTCGATCTTCCAGTATGGATAGGGCACGTCGAAGCCGGTCACGCGCAGCACCGGGCCGCGGAGGTCGAGGATCGCCTTCTCCGCGAGAATGGCTGCGATCTCGGCACCGAACCCTGCCGTGCGCGGCGCCTCCTGCACGACCACGACACGTCCCGTCTTCGCCGCGGACGCCAGCAGCGCGTCCTCGTCGAGCGGCCGGAGCGAGCGGAGGTCGAGCACCTCGACCGAGGCCTCGCCCTCGAGTGCGTCCGCCGCGCGCTCGCACACGGGGACCATCGCGCCGTAGGCGACGAGCGTCACGTCGGTTCCCTCCCGCGCGAGCCGCGCCTGCCCGAGCGGTACGAGGTGCTCCCCCTCCGGCACGTCCTGCTTCTCGGCGCGGTAGATGAGCTTCGGCTCGAGCACGACGACCGGATCGGGATCGCGGATCGCGGC
Source organism: Gaiellaceae bacterium (assembly GCA_035252585.1). Classification (GTDB taxonomy): domain Bacteria; phylum Actinomycetota; class Thermoleophilia; order Gaiellales; family Gaiellaceae; genus Palsa-739. Next base: position 37,447 of record DATFCX010000050.1, on the reverse strand, counting down.
CGTGAGGAGCCCCTTCGCGTCGGCAGGCGTCGACGGGATCGCGACCTTCACGCCCGGCGTGTGGACGTAGTAGGCCTCGGGCGAGTCGTCGTGGAGCTCGGGCGCGCGCACGCCGCCGCCGTACGGCATGCGGACGACGAGCGGGAACTCCATCTTGCCGCCGGTGCGCCAGCGATAGCGGCCGACGTGGGTGATCAGCTGGTCGAGGCAGGGATACGAGAAGGCGTCGTACTGCATCTCGCAGACCGGCCGCCAGCCCGCCATGCAGAGGCCGACGGCGCTGCCGAGGATCCCGGCCTCGGCGAGCGGCGTGTCGACGCACCGGTTCTCGCCGAAGCGCTCACGCAGCCCGGCGGTCGCGCGGAAGACGCCGCCCGCGCGACCGACGTCCTCGCCCATCACCATGACCGTGTCGTCGCGGGCGAGCTCGTTGTGCAGCGCGTCGTTGACCGCTTCCACGAGGAAGAGCTCAGCCATCCCAGCCCTCGCGGAGGCTCGGCGGCGGCAGTACGTAGGCGTTGTCGAAGACGAGCTGCGGATCCGGGTCCGGCTCGGCCTCTGCGGCGGCGATTCCCTGCCGCATCGTCTCCAGCGCCTCGTTCTTGATCTCCTCCGCGGTCACGTCGTCGAGCACGCCGAGCCGGCGGAGGTACGCGTCGTAGCGGCCGACACATTCGTTGCGCTTCTCCTCCTCGACGCGGTCAAGGTCGATGTAGGCGCGAGGGTCATCGGCGGTGGCGTGCGGCGCGGCGCGGTACGTAACCGCCTCGATGAGCGTCGGCCCGCCGCCGGCGCGCCCGCGCTCGACAGCCTCCCGCGTCGCCTCGTAGACGGCGAGGACGTCGCCGCCGTCGACGCGCACGCCAGGCATCCCGTAGCCGACGGCCTTGTCGGCGAGCGCCTCCGCGTGCGTCTGCGCGGCGAGCGGCGTGGAGATCGCCCACTGGTTGTTGTTGCAGAAGAGGATCAGCGGCGCCTGCATCACCGCGGCGAAGTTGGCTCCTTCGTGGAACGCGCCCTCGCTCGTCGCGCCGTCGCCGAAGTAGGCGATCGCGACGGTCGAGTTGCCCTTCAGCTTCTCGCCCCAGGCGAGACCGGCCGCATGGGGGACGTGCGTCCCGATCGGCACGCAGATCGAGGCGACACGGTAATCCGCCGGGTTCCACCAGCCGGCGGGATGGCCCCGCCACCAGTGGAGGACGGTGCTCGCCGGGATCCCGCGCAGCAGGCCGATCGCCGACTCGCGGTAGCTCGGGAAGATCCAGTCGACGTCGGCGAGCGCGTGCACCGAGCCGGCCTGCATCGCCTCGTGGTTCCAGAAGATCGCGTACGTCCCGATCCGGCCCTGCCGGTGGTAGACGACCGAGCGCTCGTCGTAGGTGCGGAGGAGGACGAGCGAGCGGTAGATGGCGAGCAGCTCGTCGGGGCCGAGCCCGTCGACCTCGCGCCCCTCGTCGATCACACGCCGCAATTCCTGCTGGTCCGGCGCCACTTTCGCCACGGCCGCGAAGCCTAGTCGGACGAGACGCGGCGTAGGATCGGACGGGTGGAGCGCAAGCAGCCGGATCTCGTCCTCATCGTCGCCCGCTCGTTCGCCACGAAGCTGGCGACGCCGACGCTGATCATCGACGCGCACGGCGATCTCGTCTTCTTCAACGACGCCGCCGCGGAGGTGCTCGGGCGCTCCTACCTCGAGATCGGCGCGCTGCGGGCGTCGGGCTGGCAGGAGCTCTTCCAGCCGCGGACGCTGGACGAGGAGCCGCTGACCGCCGAGCAGACGCCGGGAGGGGTCGCGCTCCTCGAGCGGCGGCCGGTCCACGACTCGTTCGCCATGCGCGGCCTGGACGGCCGCGAGCGCGAGATAACCGTCACCGCGTTCCCGCTCTTCTCGCACCCGGACGAGGTCGTCGGAGTCATGTCGATCTTCTGGGAACTTCCTCCGACGCCGTGATCGTCCGCGTCTGGGGCGCGCGGGGCTCGCTCTCCGCGCCGGGGCCCGCGACCGTCGGCTACGGCGGCAACACGTCCTGTGTCGAGCTCGAGCTCGCCGACGGCACGACGCTCATCCTCGACGCGGGCTCCGGGATCCGCGAGCTCGGCCAGCGGCTGCTCGAGCGGGAGCGCGGCGCGCTCCACATCTGCCTCACCCACCTCCATCTCGACCACGTGGAAGGGCTCGGCTTCTTCGCGCCGCTCTGGCGGGCCGGCTGGCAGCTCCGGTTCTGGGGGCCGCCGTCCACGACGGCGACCCTCAGGGAGCGGGTCTCGCGGTACCTGTCGCCGCCGCTCTTCCCGATCGGCCTCTCGGAGGCGCCGGCCGAGGCGGTGTTCGAAGACGCGCCGCGCGAGCCGTGGCGCATCGGCAGCGCGAGCGTCGAGGCCCAGGCGGTCGAGCATCGCGGACCGACGCTCGGCTACAGGATCGAGGACGGAGGCCGCGTCCTCGTCTACGTGCCCGACCACGAGCCGTACCTCACCGCCGGACTCGACGACCCACCAGAGTGGATCTCCGGCTGGGCGCTGGCGGCCGGCGCCGACCTCCTCCTCCACGACTCGCAGTTCACCGCGGAGGAGTACGCCGGCCGGCTCGGCTGGGGACATTCGAGCGGCAACCATGCGGCCGCCTTCGCCCGGGCCGCCGACGTCGGCAGGCTCGCGATGTTCCACCACGACCCCATGCGCTCGGACCACGCGCTGGAGGAGCTCTACGACGAGGTCGCGGAGCTGCTGCGGAACCACCAGGAGCCGCCACTCATCGCGCGGGAGGGCCTGGAGATCGCCCTGTGACGACCACCGACAGCGACCGGTCGGGCAGCGCGGCCGACCTCGTCTCGTTCGTTCCGCGGCTGACGATCGAGTGGCTGCGCACACAGCCCGAGCAGACCTGGCTGGAGGTCGACGGCACCCTCGCATTCGTCGACATCTCCGGCTTCACCGCCATGTCGGAGCAGCTCTCGAGCCTCGGCCGGGCCGGCGCCGAGGAGGTCACGGACGTGATGAACACCACGTTCTCGGCGCTTCTCGACGAGGCATACGCGCTCGGCGGCGGCCTGCTCAAGTTCGGAGGCGACGCGCTCCTGCTCCTCTACAAGGGGGAGGCGCATGCCGCGCGTGCGGCCCGGGCCGCGTTCGAGATGCGCCGGACGCTGCGGAAGATCGGACGCCCGCGCACGTCGGCGGGAACGGTCCAGCTGCGCATGCACGCCGGTCTCCACACGGGCCGGTTCCAGTTCTTCCTCGTCGGCGACTCCCACCGTGAGCTGCTCGTCACGGGGCCGGCCGCGAGCCGGACCGTCGAGATGGAGGCCGCCTCCGAGGCCGGCGAGATCCTGCTCAGCCCCGAGACCGCCGCCGAGCTCGATCGCGCGACGCTCGGGGAGGAGAAGGGGCCGGGGCGACTCCTCCAGGCTGCGCCCGACGTGACCGGCGAGCTCGAGCCGCTGCCCGAGCTCGAGGGGCTCCCGATCGAGCTCGCGGTGCCCAGGCCCCTGCGCGCCCAGCTGCTCGAGGTCGGACCGTTCGAGGGCGAGCATCGCCACGCGGCGATCGCGTTCGTCCGCTACTCGGGCGTCGACGAGATCCTCGCGACGGAGGGGCCGGTGTCGGCCGCCGAGGCGATCGAGGTCCTCACGCTGGCGATCCAGCAGGCGGCGGACGATCACGACGTCACCTTCCTCGAGAGCGACGTCGACCGCGACGGCGGCAGGGTCATCCTCGTGGCCGGGGCGCCGCAGACCTTCGGCGACGACGAGGAACGGCTGCTGCGCACGGTGCGGGCGATCGTCGACGCCGGGCTTCCGCTGCCCGTGCACGTCGGTGTCAGCGAAGGGCGTGTCTTCACCGGCCAGGTCGGAGCGCCGTTCCGGCGCACCTACACGATCCTCGGCGACACGGCGGCCCTGGCCGCACGCCTGATGGCGAGGGCCGGGGAGGACGAGATCTGGGTCGCAGCCTCGGCGTACGAGCGCGGCGGCACCGGTTTCGCGGCCGAGGAGCTCGAGCCCCTCGAGCTGAAGGGGAAGTCCGAACCGCAGCGCGCCTTCGTGCTCGGCACGCTCGCCGTCGAGGCCGAGGCGCCCCAGGGTTCGGGGGACAAGCTGCCGTTCGTCGACCGGGAACGGGAGCGCGCGGTGCTCGGCGCCGCCGTCGCGCCGGTGCGCATGGGCTTCGGGACGATGGTCGAGCTGATCGGCGAGCCCGGCATCGGCAAGTCGCGCCTCGCCGACGAGCTACGGGACAACTGCGGCGACATGGAGCAGATCACGCTCCGGTGCCAGCAGTACGAGTCCTCCACCGCCTATCACCCGTTCCGCCCCTTCCTCCGCTCCGTCCTCGACGTCGAGCTCAACGGCGGCGGGGAGCACAACCGCACCGCCCTCTCGGAGCGGCTGGCGACGATCGACCGAGAGCTCGTCCCGTGGGCGCCGCTTCTCGGCGCCCCGCTCGACGTCGAGGTGGAGACGACGCCGGAGGTCGACGACCTCGACCCGTCGTTCAGACGGGCGCGTCTCCACGGCATCGTCGGCTCGCTGCTCGGCAAGGTGCTCGAGTCGCCGACCCTCCTCGTCTTCGAGGACGTGCACTGGATGGACGACGCGTCCTCCGACCTGCTGAGGCACATCGGGACGCAGCTGCCCACGAAGCCGTGGCTGACGTGCACGACGCGGCGGCCGGAGGGAGACGGATTTCTCGCGTCGGAGGGCACCCCGCCGCTGCCCGCGCTGACGCTCAGGCTCGAGCCGCTTCCGCCCGACGACGCGAAGACGCTGATTCGCGCCGCCGCCGGCGAGCGCAGCCTGAGCGACCAGGAGCTCGCGGAGATCTTCGACCGCGGGGCCGGCAACCCGCTCTTCCTGCAGGAGCTCGCCTCGCCGGAGGGAGAGGGCGAGGAGCAGATGCCGGACACGGTCGAGTCGCTCGTCGCGACGCGCATCGACCGCCTCGCGCCCGGCGACCGCGCGTTGCTGCGCTGGGCGTCGGTGCTCGGCACCTCGTTTTCCGGCACCCTGATCGCGGACGTCCTCGAGGGCGATCCCACCTCCGCCTCCGACTCCGAGGCCTGGGACCGGCTCGCCGAGTTCGTGGAGCGGGATCCGGAGGTCCCGGGAGCGTTCCGCTTTCGGCACGCCCTGATCCGCGACGGCGCCTACGAGGGCCTCTCGTTCAGGCGCCGGCGCGAGCTGCACGCCCGCGTCGCGGAGGTCCTGGAGCAGCGCGACCCCGAGGCCGTCGAGCTCCTCTCGCTCCACTTCCACCGGGCCGAGCGACCTGCCGAGGCGTGGCAGCACTCCCGCGCCGCGGCGCGCCGGGCTCATTCGAAGTGGGCCAATCTCGAGGCGGCCCAGTTCTACGAGCGCGCGCTCGGTTGGGCCGACGCCGTGCCCGATCTCACGCGCGAGACGATCGCCGAGGTCTGGGCGGCGCTCGCGGAATGCCAGTTCTTCACCGGGCACTACGAGCGGAGCGCGGCCTCGTACGAACAGGCGCGCGCTCTCCTCGAAGCCGGGACGCCGGAGTACATCAGTCTGCTCGCCAAGGAAGGCCTGATCCGCGAGGAGATGGGCGAGTACGACGAAGCCATCCGGCGGTACCGCGACGGTCTCGCCGCCGTCGAGCGGCTTCCCGAGGGCCGGGAGCGCGACGCGCTCCACCTCGAGCTGAGCATGTACGTCGCGCACGCCCTCTACCGCGGAGGCGACATCGAGGACTGCCTGAACCTGTGCGACGAGGTGATGAAGCTCGCGCTCGAGGTCGACGACAAGGAACAGCTCGGCAACGCGTACCTCCTGCTGCACGTCGTCCACATGCAGATCGGCTCGCCGGAACGCGTCTCGTTCCGCGGAATCGCGCTCCCGATCTTCGAGGAGCTCGGCAATCTCAAGCGCCAGGCGACGGTGCTGAACAACCTCGGCATCGACTACTACTACGAGGGCGACTGGGCGAAGGCGCTCGATATCTACGAGCGCAGCCGGGCGCTCTTCGAGCGCATCGGCGACGTCACCAACGTCGCGATGGCGAACAACAACATCGCGGAGATCCTCTCCGACCAGGGCCATCTGGAAGAGGCGACGCGCCTGTTCGAGGAGGTTCTCGAGACCTCCGACAGGGCCGGCCGCCGTTCGCTGGCGCTGCTGGCACGCCTGAATCTCGGCCGGGCCGCCGCTCGAGAAGGCCGCTTCGACGAAGCCGACGACCTGTTCGCCGAGGCCGCCGAGGGGTTCCGCCAGATGCATGCGGGCGGCTTCGAGCAGGAGGCCCGCGCGCGATTCGCGGAGGCCTCGGTCCTGGCGGGAGATCACGAGCGCGCCGTGCGCGAGGCCGACAACGCAGAGGAAGCAGGCGAGGAGGTACCGCCCCAGCTGAAGGCGCTCCTCCACCGCGTCCGCGGCTACGCCCACCTGCAGGCGGGACGCCCGGAGGACGCGGCGAGGGAGTTCGACGAGGGTCTCGACTCGGCACGAAGCGTGGACGCCCGCTACGAGATCGCTCTCCTGCTGTCGGCGCGTTCGTCCTTGCCCGGCAGAAGCGAGGACGCCGCCGAGGCGGCGTCGCTGCTCGAGGCCCTCGAGGTCGTGCGGCTGCCCGAGGTGCCGCTGGACTGAGGCGTACGGGCGGCGCTCGGCCGCCCGTACGCCGCTCGTGCTCTAGTGGAAGCCGCCCGTGTGCGGATCGTTCGGATCGAGGTGGAGCGTGACCTGCAGCGCGCCGCCCTGGATGTTCGCCGCATCCGCGCAGGGGGCCACAGGCGTGTTACCGCACGGCGGGATCAGCGTCGGGCTCCAGTTCGTCTCCGCCGGATCCGTGCTCTTGCACGTGATCAAGCCGGACGCGGGGCCCTTCGGAGCCAGGGACTTCGCGTACGTGAGGACGATCGTGAACGGCCCGGTGTACTGGAACGGGTCGATGTAGATGCTGTCGCCCACGGGCGAGGCCGAACCGCACGTCACGCCGTCCTTGAACGGCTTGTAGCCCAGTCCGAGACTCGCGTGGCCGTTGCTGTCACCGGGGACGGTCGACCTCGCGGTGATCGGGGACTTCCCGTTCGGATCCGCCCATGTGCAGCTGGCCCCCTCGCCGGCACAGATCGTCTGCACCACGTCGAAGGTCGTCTTGCCGCCTGTCGAGACGCTGTTCGCCGAAATCCCGCTCGGGACGTCCTGGATCGAGAACTGGTCGCCGACCTCCACGGTCTTGGGTGTGAGGCTCGCCGTAACGGACCCGCCGGACCAGTTGAGCGCCGAGAAGGTCGCGTTCGCGAGGCCTGTGCCGAGCACGAACGCCCCGCCCGTGTAGTCCGCGTCGACGTTTCCGCACGTGTCGAGCGCCGTGATGTCGAACGACGTCGCCTGGTTCACCAGGATCTGCGGAACGTGGATCCGGCTGCTGTCCGGCGCGGTCTGGACGCTCTCGACCGGCCCGAAGTCGTAGCTCCCGAGCGGCGTGAGGTCGGACGTGCCGAGCGTCAGATCGTTACCCGGCGTGCCGCTGAAGTCGTTGGACTGCTTCGCCTCGACACCCCACGTCGCCGAGGTGCAGCCGGTGATCCCGCCCGTGACCGTGACGTCGGCGCTGACGGTCGCTCCCTTGCCGAGCGCCGTCTGGCTCGAGATCGCGCGGAACTGGACGACGTTCCCGGAGACGGTGACGTTGAAGCCGGAAGCGTCCGTACCGCCCTTGCCCGTGACAGCTCCGAGCACGAAGCCGGCCGGAGCCGTGAAGTTCGCCGACCCGAGCGACTGCGACGCGTGCGGGTCGTTGGTCAAGGTCAGCGTGAAGCTGCCCGGCGTGTTGAGCGTCTGATGGACGTTCGCCGTGTACGGCTTGTTCGGTGTCGCCTCGGCAGTGGCCGCGGCCAGCGCGATTGCGACCACGACCGCCATCAGGACCCCTGCAGCGCCTCCGAACCGGAGCGCCCTGCGCATGCCAAACCGTTTCATGATCCTCCTCCCACCGCAGTGACCCCCGGGGAGCTCGAGCGCTCCAGCTCCTGAGTTAAGCAGCTTGTGCGCGACTTTCCTAGGCTTTCGTGCCGTTTCCTACTAGACGGAGCAGGCTGCGCGCTTTCTTCCCCTGCGCGCCCGCGGCTTCCTGGCGCGGGGAGCTAGAACGCGGCTGAGCGGCGGCGTACGCTCTTCGCATGCCCTTCTGTACCGAGTGCGGGACCGAGAACCCGCCGCAGGCGAAGTTCTGCTTCTCGTGCGGCACTGCGATGGCGCAGGCGCCGGCGCCCGTCGCTCCGAGCGAGGAGCGCAAGGTCATCACGGCGATCTTCGTCGACCTCGTCGGCTCCACGGCTCGCTCCGAGAGCCTGGACCCGGAGGACGTGAAGGCTCTCGTCGCGCCGTACCACGCGCGCGTGCGCGGCGAGCTCGAAGGCCACGGCGGCACATTCGAGAAGTTCAGCGGCGACGCGATCCTGGCGCTCTTCGGCACGCCGAAGGCGCACGAGGACGATCCCGAGCGCGCCATCCGGGCGGCGCTCGCGGTCGGTCGGGGGATCGCCGAGCTGAACGAGGAGGACGAGTGGCTCGATCTCCACATCCGGATCGGCATCCACACCGGCGAGGCGCTCGTGATGCTCGGCGCCAACCCGGGGCAGGGCGAGTGGTCGGCAGCCGGAGACGTGCTCAACACCGCCGCGCGCATCCAGTCGGCCGCTCCGGTGGACGGCATCCTCGTCAGTCGGACGACCTATCTCGCGACGAACGACGTGTTCGCCTTCGAGGCGGCCGAGCCCATCCAGGCAAAGGGAAAGAGCGAGCCGGTCGAGGTCTGGGTGGTCGCGGGCGAAATCGAAGGGGCAGGGGCGGAGAAACGGCGCGAGACGGAGCTCGTCGGCCGCGACGCCGAGCTCGCCGAGCTCGCCGGCTTCTGCGACGAGCTGCTGGAGGAGCGTTTCGCCGGCCTGGCCACGATCGTCGGCGCGCCGGGCGTTGGCAAGAGTCGCCTCCTGCGCGAGCTCGTGGGCGGGCTCGAGGAGCGCTTCGCCGTCCACCGCGGCAAGTGCCTCTCCTACGGAGAGGGCATCACGTACTGGCCTATCGTGGAGATCTTCAAGTCCGCAGCGGGGATCCTGCAGAGCGACGACCGCCCCGCGAGCGCGCAGAAGCTCGACACCTTCCTCGAGACGCTCGCGACCGACGATCTCGACGAGCTGCGCACGATCGCCTCCGCGCTCTCCAACCTGATCGGGATCCCGACGACGCCGCGGGGGACGTATGTGACGAGCGAGATCTCGCAGGCCGAGCTTCACTGGGGGATCCGGCGCGCGCTGCAGCTGCTCGCCGGAGAGCGGCCGATCGCCGTCGTCGTCGAGGATCTGCACTGGGCCGAGCCGACGCTGCTGGAGCTGATCTCGTATCTCCTCGCCGACGAGGCGGAGGTACCGCTGGCGATCATCGCGACGGCGCGCCCCGAGCTCGAAGACGAAGCCCCCGGCTTTCTCGGCAAGGAGGGGCGGCGCCGGACCGTCGACCTGCAGACGCTCGGGGCCGAGCAGGCGGCCGCGCTGCTGAGCGGCCTTGCGGGTGACCCCGCCTTCGCCGACACGCCGTTCGCCGAGAAGCTGATCACGAATGCGGGCGGCAACCCGCTTTTCCTCGAGGAGACGGTGCGGATGCTGCGCGAAGAGGGGCTGCTGGACCTCGAGCGCTGGCAGAGCGACGAGATGAGCGACGTCCCGATCCCGACCAGCGTCCAGGGCCTGATCAGCTCGCGCCTCGACCGGCTCGAGACGAAGGAGAAGCAGCTCGCCCACCATGCCGCGGTGATCGGCGCCGTCTTCTGGGCGGGCGCCGTGGCCCACCTCGGCGCCGGAGACGCACCTGCGCCCGAGGACCCTCGGCCCGGTCTCTCGGAGCTCGAGCGACGTGACTTCGTCGCGCACCTGAGGGTCTCGACGGTCAAGGACGACGAGGAGTACTCCTTCAAGCACATCCTGATGCGCGACGTCGCCTACGGCCAGGTGCCCAAGGGTCGGCGCGCGCAGCTCCACCTCGGCTTCACCGAGTGGGTGAAGAGCCTGCCGAGCGGCGCGGACGAATTCGTGGAGATCGTCGCGTGGCATCTCGAGCAGGCATGCCTACTCGCGCGGGGGGTCACCCGGAGCCCCATCGATCCTCCGGTCCGCGAAGCGGCGAACATGCTCGCGGAGGCAGCCGGCCGGGCGGAGCGCCGCGAGAGTCTGCGCGAGGCGCACCGCTACTACACCCGCGCCCTCGACCTCCTCGACGACGAGCACGCCGACCTGCGCGTGCGGCTGCGACTACACCGGGCGGACATGTCGATGATGCTCGGCCAACTCAAGGAAGCGACCGACGAGCTGCTCGAGGTGACGGAGGAGGCGGCAGCGGTCGGCCGCACCGACCTCGAGTCGGAGGCGCTGCTGCTCCTCGGCGACATCGACCAGCGCCAGGGACGCGGCGCGGAGGCACATGAGCGTCTGCTCCAGGCGCAACGGCTCGCGCCGGCCGACGACCTCCGCCTGCGCGCGCGAGCAGCCTTCGTGCTCGCCACCTTCATGGCGGATTACAAGGGGGAGTACGAGCAGGCCGTCGAGGACATTCGGAACGCGATCGCGCTCGCTGAAGAAGTCCGGGACACGGCACTGGTCGCCGAGGGTCACCTCCGCATCGCGGCGCTGCTGATCAGCCACGACCTCGCTGCCGCGGAGACGGAGCTTCGCCGTTGCCTCGAGATCGCAGCCGAGCTCGGCAGCCACCGACTCGAGGCGGAGGCGACGTCCTGGCTCGGGATCGTCGTCTACTACCGAGGGCGGCCGGACGAAGGCGAGCGGCTCTGCCTTCAGGCACGAACGTGGTTCGAGCGCACGGGAGACAGCTACTTTCAGGTGCAGAACGTCATCCGCGCGCTGGCGCTCTTCGCACTTGCGGACGGGCGCGCGGACGAGGCCGAAGCGTGGCTGCGCGAGGCACTCCCGGTCGCACTCCAGATCGGCGGCTGGGTCGTCCTCGAGACCTACTGGCACCTCGCCGAGGCGCTCGTTGCCCAGAACCGGCTCGAGGACGCGCGCGAGATCGTCGCCTTCGCGGCGCGAAGCGTGCCGGAGGAGGACGCCTACGCACGCTCGTTGTTGCTGCTGGCCGAGGCGACGGTGGCCACTGCGGCAGCTGAGCCGGCGACGGCTACGGCTGCCTACGTAGAGGCGTTGCGGCTGATGGAGGAGCTGGACATGCCGCTCGACCTTGCCGAAGCCCGCATGGCGCTCGGCCGGTCGCTCCGCTCGTTCGGAGAGATCGGCGGCGCGAGGACCGAGCTCGAGCGTGCGCGTTCGATGTTCGTCCTCGTCCGCGCGGACATCCGGCGGGACGAGATCGACGCGGAGCTCGCAGAGATGGTCGGGGGGCCGGCTCCCACCGGCCCCCCGACCACCTAGATCTACCTGACGCCGCCCGCAACGCCCCTTGGGGCCGGCCTCGAGGAAGCTGGCACATGCGGTGCCGGGTTCAACCGGAGCCCAGTGCCGTTAACCGGCGATTCGATGATCGGACCGGATGCCGATACCGGCACGTTTGCCGCGGCCACGACCAAAGACAGGCAGTCCCAGCCTGCCTCGTTCTCGGGCTCGGTGAGCGGGTCGGCGCTCGTCAGGTTGAGCGTGTTCGAACCCGCCGAGAGGAACGACGTGATGTCGAAGGACTCGATATCCCACAGCCCGTCGGTTGCCGACGGCGGCACCGAGTCGCCCTGGAAGATCGACCCATCCGGAACGAGCGTACTCTCGTTCAGCACCAGGGCCGGATCTTCGAAGGACTGCCCATCGGACACGACGAGGTCGAGGCTGGCGGGACCAGACCCCGGATACTCGACGCCTGAAAGCGTCTCGTTCCAACCCGCCGGATCGTCCCCGAACCCCACGTTCGAGTCGTTGCCGTTCCACAGAACGACGTTCCGATCGTCAGACGAGTTGCCGTCGTCGAAAAAGACGACAAGCGCGGCGCCGTTGATGTCGACACCGTCCTTCACGAAGTCGCTCAACGAGTATGTGCCGTCGCCGGAGACGAGGGCGGTCACGTCGGCGCGGTACGACTGGCCGTTCGAGAACGCCCAGCAGTTGCTGCTCGCCGTCCCGATGTTGGTACCCGTGAGCGGCGTCCCGTTGAAGGTGACGGCCGCGTTCGAATCGGGGTCTTCCGAGTTGGTGGGGCCGTTCCAGTAGAGGAAGGCGTGGAGGATCGGCGCGCTGATCCCACTCACCGCGATCGAGCCCGTGCCGTTTCCTCCGCGCATCCCCCCGACGCCGAATTCGGCTACGTCGGTGTTCGCCACAGAGAATCCACCCGGGAGCATCGTCAATGTCCCCGTGGTGGTCGGACCGGTGCTCGAGCACTCGCTGCCGTTGCAGGTCGTCTGGGTGTTGACGTCCTGGCCGCTCTGCGTGTTCGTGTTGGACGTGCCGTTGATGTTCGTGTTCTGGGTGTCGGTGCAGTTGCCGTCGGTGTGGCAGTCGCCCTGGACGGTGTTGGTCTGGCCGCTTCCCGTGTCGTTGTTCTGCGTCGAAGTCTGATGGATGGTGAACGTGTCGCCGTCGTTTCCACCCGTCTGCGACGAGGTGCCGTCGCCCTTCCGCACAGGCCCCACCTGAGTCTGGGTAAGCGTGGCCGGAAGCGTGTCCGTGTCGGCAGAGCTCGAGCACGGCGACGGGGTCGACGCCGCATCGGCGTCCTCGCACTGGATCTCGGTCTGATGCGCGTCGGCGGTGGAGACGCCGTTGGAGTCCTGGTTCACGGTGCCGACGATGCCGCCGACCGACGTGCTCTGCGTCTGGTTGACACTGGCTCCGTTGGTCGTGAACGCAACCGCCTCGAGATCGCTGCTCTGCGTAAAGGTCGCGTTGTTGGTGAGGGAGGTCTGACTTCCGAAACCGCCTCCGGTGCCCGTGCCCTGGTTCTGTTCGATGTCGAGCGACAGGTTCGCCCCGTTACTGGCGGCGTCCTCGTTCTGGGTCACGGAGCTGGCGCCAGAGCCGCCGGCCTTCGAGGTCAGCGTCTGCGACTGGGTAAGCCTGTTCGTCGAGTCGCATCCTCCGGTTGGAGTCGCACTCTGCGAAGCGTCGTTGGAGCCGTTCGGTGCGTCCTGCGCGATCGCGATCGACTGATGAGCTTCGAGTGACACAGTGATCGGCTTCCCCTTGCTGCCGCTCAGGTTCGTCGAGCCGTCGATCGTGATCACCTGAGTCACGCAGGCCGTGTTGGTCGCGCCAGACGCCGATGACTGCTGGGTGATCGAAGCCGTGGCGGAGGCAGTCTGTACGAGACCCGAGTTCTTGAGCACGTTCTCGTAGACGACAGCCTTGTTGTTCTTGGTCGTGCTCGACTGGCTGATCGTGCACGATTGGCTCAGGCCGCTCGTCTTGATGCACGTCGCCGTGTTGGTCGCAGCGGGCGCGTTCTTGGACTGCAGCCGGCGGCCGGTTACGTAGAGGCCATGCGATGCCCCGTCCAACTGCACGACAGCGCAGCTCGCGCTCCTGCAGACGAAGCGGTTCGCGCCCCCGTGCTTGGCGATCTGGACGACCGTGTGCCGCGTGCTTGCGCAGGTCCACCCCTTACCCGGACAGCGCCCGCCGGCGTAGTTCCGGAGGCCGCGCTGGATCACCGCGCCCTTCGTCTTGACGTGGATCGAGTGCAGGTAGTGGATCACGGCCGCCCGCGTCGAAACGTCGATCTTGGTCACTTTCTGCGCCTTCGTCGTAGCTGCTCCCGATGCCGACACGAGCGCAATTGCGGCGATCAGTGCTCCGACCAGGCTGAACAGAGCTCTCATCCGCACGATGATCTCCTCTCCCCTTTCACCCGCAAGCGCGGGCGCGACTGCAGTCCAAAGAGCCCGGCTGAGGTTACGCCGAAGATGCGAAAAGTTCTAGTGGAGCCGGTGTCAGACGAGCACCGAGACGGCGTCCCGCTCGGCTTCGAAAAGAGCCTGCGTGACGTCCCCGAGGTCCTCGCCGTCCGCGTGTAGAGGCATCGGCTCGTCGCACGCGATCTCGACCCGATCCAGATCGTGGCCGTAGAGATATGGCCCGTGCCCGACGCGTCCGGTGAGGATCCGCAGCGCGGTTCCCACGAGTGTCCGCCGACGAACGCGGATCGGCGCGACGACATCGAGGCCGAGCTCGAACTGCGCCTCGCGCGCGATCGGCAGAGGCAGCCCCTTGGCGTACGTGTACGGGCTGCCGTTGGCGACGAAAGCCAGGGCAGCACGTCCGAGGCCGGAGATCTCGAGGTGTGGCTCGAGGTGGCCGCGATGCGCGGCCAACGCACGGACGATTGCCACTGCGAACGCGAGGTCGCCCGGGCGCTTCCCGTCGGGGCTCCGGCCGAGCGCATCGACAATGCGCACGGCTTCTGCGTCGAGGCCGACGCCGGCGCTGAACGCAAAGCGACGGCCGTTCACGCGCCCCACCGCAATCCTCCGTGTCCGGCCGTCCGCGAGCGCGGCCGCGACATCGCGTGCAGCCGCCACCGGGTCGGGCGGCAAGCCGAGGGCGCGCGACAGCACGCTCGTGCCGCCACCAGGCAGGAAGCCGATCGGCGCGTCGGATTCGAGGCCGTTCAGCGCCTCGTTGAAGCCGCCGTCGCCGGAGAAGACGACGACCGCCTCGACGCCGCCGCGACACGCACCCGTCACCAGCTCCGTCGCGTGGCCCGGCCGCTCGGTGAGGACGACGTCGAGCTCGGCGACGCGCTCCAGCTCGGCGCGCACGTCCGCGAGCCGTTCCTCGCTCACACGGGTGGCGAACGGATTGACGACGAGCGCGACCTTCACCGGCTCGCGTAGCCGCGCATCCCGTCGAGCAGAAGCGCCGTGAAGCGGTCGGCGAGCTCGTCGGTCTCCGAGCCGGGCCGCAGCCAGGTATAGGCCCAGTTCGCAGCCGACAAGGCGAGCAGGGCGGCCGTCGCGTCGTCGAGATCGGTGCGCAGCTCGCCGAGCTCGCGGCCCTCGCGGAAGAGCGCGCGAAAGCGCTCCTCGTACCGGCGCCGCTCGGCGACGAACTCGTCCCGCCGCTCGCCCTCGAGGTAGCGCCACTCGCGCACGAAGACGGTCGCGACGTCGAGCTGCTCGGCCACCACGCGGAGATGTGCGCGCAACGCCGCGCGGATCCGTCCGACGACCGGCCCCTCCTCGGGTACCGCGTCGAGTGCGGCGTGGAACGCGGCGGAGCCCTCGCGCGCGACCTCCCACAGCAGGTCGGCCTTCGACTCGATGTGCGCGTAGAGCGAGCCCTTCTGCACGCCCATCGCCTCGGCGAGGTCGCCGATCGAGGTCCCGTGGTAGCCCTTCTCGGCGAAGAGACGAGCGGCGGTGCGTGTTAGCTCGGTGCGACGGGCGGACATCTAGACTGTGCAGGCTAACGATCGTTCGGAAGGTGGTGCTGCGTGGCAGCAGTCGAGATTCCCCGGAATGAGCAGGCATTTCTCGAGTATCTCCAGTCCGGCGGCCAGGTCGAGACGGCCGACTGGATGCCGGAGGACTACCGGGCCAAGCTGGTCAAGTTCATCGAGATGCATGGCAACTCCGAGCTCATGGGCGTCCTGCCCGAGCGCGAGTGGATCCTCCGTGCCCCGACGCTCCAGCGCAAGCTCGCGCTGACGGCGAAGGTGCAGGACGAGGTCGGTCACGCGCAGCTCATCTACCGCGTCGTCGAGGATCTCGGCAAGCCGCGCGAACAGTGCCTCGCCGACCTCGTGGACGGAAAGGCGAAGTTCCACAACGTCTTCCATTACCCGACGAAGACGTGGGGAGACGTCGGCGTCATCGCCTGGCTCGTCGACGCGGCCGCGATCATCAGCCAGAAGGCGCTCCTCAAGTGCTCGTATGCGCCGTACGCGCGGATCATGAAGAAGATCTGCTGGGAGGAGTCGTTCCACATCCTCCACGGGCGCGACGTGATCCTCGCCATGGTCACGGGCACGCCCGAGCAGTTCGAGCTCGTGCAGGAGGCGCTCGACCGCTGGTGGGGGCCGCTCATGCAGTTCCACGGCAACCCGATCCCGCGCGACGAGGATCCGATGTTCCTGTGGCGGATCAAGTCGCAGGGGAACGAGGAGGCGCGGCAGCAGTTCCTCGACGGCTACGTGCCGCAGATCCGCGAGCTCGGCCTGACCGTGCCCGACCCGAAGCTGCGCAAGCGTGACGACGGCGTCTGGGAGTACACCGAGCCCGACTGGGACGAGCTCAAGCACGTCGTCACCGGCCATGGCCCCAAGACCGAGGAGCGACTCGCCTTCCGCCGCCGCTTCCTCGAGCAGGAGCAGTGGGTGCGCGACGCCGTTCTGGCGGCATGAGTCGTCCGGTCTGGGAGGTCTTCCGCAAGGAGAAGCGCGGCGCCGCGTTCGAGCACGCCGGCTCGGTCGTCGCGCCCGACGCCGACTTCGCCGAGGCCTGGGCGCGCGAGCAGTACGGCCGCCGCGGCGAGTCGGTCGCGCTCTGGCTCGTCCCGCGCGAGGCGATCCGCGACGTCGAGGACTGGGCCGACGAGTTCGACCTCAAGTACCGCCGTGTCGACGGCTACTCCATCAAGGCCCGCCTGAAGGAGGCGCGTGAGCGAGCAGGCACTGCTGGGCCTGGCTGACGACGAGCTCGTCCTCGGCTGGCGCGACTCGGAGTGGACGGGCATCGCGCCGCTGCTCGAGGAGGACGTCGCCTTCTCCTCCATCGCGCAGAACGAGATCGGGCACGCTCGCGCCGTCTACGAGCTGCTCGCGGGGCAGGACGGCGACGCGGACGCGCTCGCCTTCGACCGCAAGCCGGAGGAGTACCGCTGCGCCTCGCTCGTCGAGCTCCACCTCCTCGAGTGGGCCCACACGATCGCCCGACGCTGGCTGTACGAGGTGGCCGACGAGATCCGGATCACCGCGCTGAAGGACGACTCCGACCCGGCGGTTGCCGGGCTCGCGGCCAAGATCGACCGCGAGGAGGCGTACCACCGCATGCACGCCGAGATGTGGCACGCGCGGCTGCGCGGCGAGCCGCGCTTTCAGGCTGCGGTCGAGGAGCTCTGGCCGCGCGCGCTCGGCGTCCTGCCGGCCGAGCTGCGCGGAGAGCTCGTCTCCCGGGTCGGGCTCGCAGAGGTCGAGGCGGTCGAGCGCGGCACGCACGCCGACGACCTCGCGCAGCTCTGGGAGGAGATGACGGTCGTGCGGCGCTCGGCGCCCGCGGGAGCGCAATGGTGACCCGGCGGAGGTTCGAGCATCGGGAGCATCCAGGTTGGCCGACGGACTTCGACTGACGCGGGCCTCCGTCACGGTCCGCTCTTGCGAGGAGCGCGATCTCGACCGGTTCGAGCCGCTCGGCGGCACGCACCACGCCGAGTACTGTCGCGAGCAGTTCGCCCGGGGGCCGCGTGCACTGACGATTCTCGTCGCCGCCGACGAGGACGACGTGCCCGTGGGAAAGGTCCATCTCGACTTCGAAGAGCGCGCCGGCGAGGAAGCCGCCGTGCTCGTCGCAGCGGCTGTCATCCTCGAGGTGCGCGGCCGGGGAATCGGCACGGAGCTCATGCTCCGCGCGGAGGAGCTGACACGCGAGCGCGGCTGCCGAGCGATCGTGCTCGGCGTCGAGGACTTCAATCCGCGTGCCCGGAGGCTTTACGAGCGCCTCGGATACGCCGCGTTCGCGGAACACGATTTCCGGTACACCGGCGCGCCGATTCCCAACCCGGGCGTCTGGCTGCGCAAGGAGCTGTCGTGCTGACCGAGCCTCAGGTCTGGGAGGCCCTCGAGGAGATCCCGGACCCCGAGATCCCGGTCGTCTCGCTCGTCGATCTCGGCGTCATCCGCTCGGTCGATGTCCGGAGCGGACACGTCCGGATCGAGTTCACGCCGACCTTCCTCGGCTGTCCCGCGCTCGAGGTGATGAAGCGCGCGATGGAGGACAAGGTGATTGCGCTCGGCGCCGAGCCGGAGGTCGAGGTCGTCTCCGACGACTCGTGGTCCACCGACCGGATCTCGCCGGCCGGGCGCGAGAAGCTGCGCGCCGCCGGCTTCGCACCCCCGGCGCCGCGCGAGGCGTCGGCGCCGAAGCTGGTCCAGCTGCAGGCGAACGTCTTCCGGTGCCCGTATTGCGGCTCGACCGAGACACGGCTCGAGAACATCTTCGGCCCGACGCCGTGCCGCTCGCTGCGCTACTGCGAGAGCTGCCGACAGCCGTTCGAGCAGTTCAAGACGATCTGATCGGCTCCGGCTCGTACTGGATGTAGCGGCGTACGCTCGACGACATCTCGTCGCTCTCGAGCCGTGCGACGAGGTGGAGCGCCATGTCGATCCCCGCCGACACCCCGGCCGACGTCACGACCATTCCTTCGTCGACGTAGCGCGCGTCGCGATCGACGGCGACGCCCAGCCCCTCGAGGCGGTCGATCGAGGCCCAGTGGGTCGTGGCGCGGCGACCCTCGAGCAGACCTGCCTTCTCGAAGACGAAGGCACCCGTGCAGACGCTGGCCATCAGCGCGCCCCGCTCGGCGGTTTCGCGCACGCGCGCGACAAACGCGTCGTCGGCGACGAGCGGGCGCGTGTTGCCGCCGGGCACGACGAATACGTCGACCTCGCCGAGCTCGTCGAGGCTCGCGTGAGGAGTGACCTTCAAGCCGTGAGCGCAGGTCACCGGATCGCGGGACACGGCAACGGTGAGGACCGTGATGGGGCGGTCGCTGGCCCGCGACCACGCGGTGAGCACCTCGTACGGGCCGGCGAAGTCGAGCTCCTCCACGCCGTCCCACAGCACGATGGCATGCGGCAGTCGTCCATGACCCGACTCTGCACGACCCGAGTTCTGGCTCTGAGACGACTTTCGCTAATTTCACGCCATGCACACCGTGGCCGTCGTGCTGATGGACGGAGTGGTCGAGTTCGACTTCTCGATTCCGTGCGAGGTCTTCGGCCCTGACCGGCGCGCGATCGCCGACCCGTGGTACGAGCTCGTCGTCGTCGGCGATCGGGTGCGAACGCAGAACGGCCTCGTCTTCGAGGGAACGCACGACCTGAAAGCGCTCGCGCGCGCGGACACGATCATCGTCCCCGGTGCGACGACAGTTCACGAGCCGCCCACCTCGCTCCTCCGCGGCCTCGTCCGCGCGCACGAGCGGGGTGCCCGAATCGCCTCCGTCTGCGTGGGTGCGTTCGTCCTCGCGAAGGCCGGCTTGCTCGACGGTCGCCGGGCGACGACACATTGGGGATGGGCCGACGAGTTGCAACGGCGGTTCCCGCTCGTGGACGTCGATCCGTCCGTGCTCTACGTCGACGACGGCGACGTGTTGACGTCGGCCGGAGTCGCGGCAGGCGTCGATCTATGCCTCCACCTCGTGACGTTGGATCACGGGGCGGATGCAGCCGCAGCCGTGGCGCGGCGGCTCGTGACGCCGTTGCACCGGTCGGGCGGGCAGGCGCAGTACATCGAGACGCCGGTCGCGCCGTCCACGAGCGACCTCGTCGACTGGGCGTCGCGTCACGTGGGCGACGGCCTCACCGTCGACGACCTGGCGCGATACGCGAGCGTCAGCCCACGAACGCTCACCCGGAGGTTCCGCTCGGCGACGGGCCTCCCTCCGGGCGAATGGCTTCAGCGAGCGCGGCTCAACCGCGCGCAGCGGCTCCTGGAGTCGACCGACCTGCCGGTCGAGCAGGTCGCGCGGACGGCCGGCTACGACTCGAGCACGACGATGCGGGCGCAGTTCACGCTTCATCTCCACACATCTCCGCGCGCCTACCGCCGCGCGTTCCGCGCCCCTTCGAGCGACGGGAGACGATCTCCGGTCGCGTAGTTCAGGATGGGGTCCGGCGCACCCTTTCCACGAGCACGAGGAGACACCGATGACACGCCCGCTCGCTCCCGAGGATCTGTTCCGGTTCCGCTTCGTCGTCGCCGCCGACCTTTCACCCGATGCGACGCGAGTGGTCTTCGCGCAGACGAGGATCGTCCCCGGCGAGAAGGAGGAGGACGACGAGGTCGAGCACAGCGACCTCCATCTCCTCGACGTCGAAAGCGGGACGGTCCGCCGGCTGACGTTCAGCGATTCGACGAACTCGGCGCCGGCGATCTCCCCGGACGGCTCGACGGTTGCGTTCATGTCGAGCCGGACGGAGAAGCCGCAGCTCTGGCTGCTCCCGCTCGACGGCGGCGAGCCGCGCCGGCTGACGGATCTCCCTCAGGGCGTCGGCGGCGGGCCTGTGTGGTCGCCCGACGGAACCACGATCGCGTTCACCGCCGGTCGGCAGGAGGAGCCGCGCAAGCCGGAGCACCCTTATCGCGTGACCCGCACCATGTGGCGCTTCGACGGCATCGGCGTGCTCGAGGACGCGATCCAGGACATCTACCTCGTCGACGCCGCAGACGAAGCGGCCGAGCCGCGCCGGCTGACGGACGACCGCTTCATGAACTCGCTCCCGAAGTGGAGCGCCGACGGGCAGTCCCTCGTCTACGTCGCGTCGCACGACCCCGATTCGCACGAGCTCATGTCGCGGCTGCGTCGCGTCGACCTCGAGGGCGCGGTCACGGACCTCACGCCCCCGGACGGGCTCGTCGCCGGCCACGCGCCGCTGGCGGACGGCCGTGTCGTGTACGTCCTGTACTTCGAGCGGGACAAGGTGCTTGGCTCCCGGCCGTCGGTCTACGTCCTCGACCCGGCGACCGGGGATCGCACTCGGCGCGGCGCCGGCGTCGAAGGTCACATCGAAGGCGGCATCCAGCCGGACCACCCGGCGGCGGGACTGGGCGAGGGCAAGCTGCTTCTGGCCGAAGGAGGCGACCTTCTCGTGACGGTGCAGACGGGAGGCGCGGTCGAGCTCGTGCGGATCGCGCTCGACGGCGAGGAGTCTCACAGCGTCGTGGCCGGGGGCACCCGCGTCTGCGTCCCGCTCGCCGCGCGCGGCCGGAGCGTGCTCTTCGGTGCGTTCGGCTTCACCGAGCCCGGCGACCTCCATCTCGTCGATCTCGGCACGGGAGAGGAGCGGCGGCTCACCCGGCTCAACGAAGAGCTGCTCTCGGAGCTCGACCTGCCGGCCGTCGTCCCGCTGCACTTCGCGGGGGTCGACGGCGCACCGGTCGAAGGCTGGTTCCTGCAGCAGCCCGGAGCGGAGGGTCCGCTCCCGACGCTTCTCGGCATCCACGGCGGCCCGCACTCCGCCTGGGGAGCCCAGTTCAACTTCGACCACCTGATGTTCGCCGGCGCCGGCTACGGGGTCCTGCTCGTCAACCATCGCGCGTCGTCCGGATACGGCGACGCCTTCGGCACCGCGATCAGGGGCGACTGGGGCAACCTCGACTATGCGGACCTGATGGCGGGCGTCGATCACGCGATCGACGAAGGGCTCGCCGACGCGGATCGCCTCGGCGTGTACGGGATCTCCGGCGGCGGCAACCTCACGGGCTGGGTGATCGGACACACCGATCGCTTCAAGGCGGCCTGCCCCGAGAACCCCGTCTTCAACTGGTTCTCGATGTACGGCACGAGCGACCTCGGAGCCGACTTCAGCGTCCGCGAGCTCGGCGGCACGCCGCACGAGGCCGAGGACGTCTACCGGCGCTGCTCGCCGATCACGTATGCGGACCGCGTGACCACCCCGACGCTGTTCCTGCAGCACGAGAGCGACTTCCGCTGCCCGGCCGAGCAGACGGAGCAGTTCTTCACCGTGCTCCGGGTGAACGGCATACCGGCGGAGATGCTCCGCTTCCCGAACACGCCGCACGCCGGATCCGTCCTGGGGCCGATCACGCACCGGCGGGCGCAGAACGAGGCGCTGCTCGGGTGGATGAACCGCCACGTGCTCGGCGTCGCTACCGAGGTGGAGGAGAAGCAGCTGGTCGAAACGAGCTGAGTGGTCTAGCGAATGCCTTTCCTGACGGGGGCGCCTAGTAGAGGTGCTCCAGCCGCTCGGCCAACGCGGGGTCGGCCGCGCACAGACGGTCGACCTCCGCTCGCTCGACGGCGACGGCGATCCCGTCGCTCAGGGCACGAACGCGTGCCGTCCGCATTCCGTCCGGCGAGAGGACCGCCCGCTCGCCGACGACGGAGCCCGGGCCGAGCTCGCGCGTCCCCTCCGGCGCCTCCACGACGAGATGCCCCTTCACCACCACGTACAGACCCGTGCCCGGCTTGCCTCGCTCGATCAGCACCTTTCCGGCCTCGAACTGAACGCGGGAGCCGACCTCCTCGAGCCTGCGCAGATCGTCCTCGTCCACGACGCCGAGTATCGCACCGCGTAGCTCGCGGCTCCGTCGGTACGCTCACGACGTGGCGGTCGAGATCCACTACTGCCCCGTCTGAAGCGGCTACGACCGACGGGCCGCGAGTCTCGCGGCCGAGCTGAACGAGAACGGCATCGAGGCCTCGACCCGCGAGGGGAAGAAGTCCCAGTACGACGTCCTCGCCGACGGAGAGCTGATCTTCTCGAAGCAGACCGAAGGCCGCTGGCCGGAGGACGGCGAGATCCTGAGCCTCCTCACCTCCCGCTGAAGCGCGCCTCCCGCTTCTCGCCGAACGCCGCGACGCCCTCGCGAAAGTCGTCGGTCCGGGCCGCCTCGGACTGCGCCTCCGCCTCCCGTTCGAGCTGCTCCTCGAGCGTCGACGTCGCCGCTTCGTCGTAGAGCCGCTTCGTCAGCGCGATCGCGCGCGTGGGCGCGGCGGCGAGCTCGGCGGCGCGTTCCCCCACCTGCTCGGCGAACGAGCCTGCCTCCACCACCTCGGAGACGAGCCCCCACGCATGCGCCTCCGCGGCGGTCAGGCGGCGGTTCGAGGTCATCCACTCGAACGCGCGCGGCGTCCCGAGCAGGCGCTGGACGAAGTACGTCCCGCCGGAGTCCGGGATGAGGCCGATCCCGACGAAGCCGGGGACGAAGAAGGCGGCGTCGGAGGCGAGCCGGATGTCACAGGCGCACGCGAGCGAGAGCCCGGCCCCCGCGCAGACGCCGTTGACCGCGGCGATCACCGGCTTCTCGAGCGAGCGGATCGCCATGACGTTGACGTGGTACGTCGCGCGCAGCATCGCGGCGATGTCACCGCCCTCCCCGAATGCCGTCAAGTCCTGCCCGGCCGAGAAGCCCCGGCCGGCCCCGGTGATCACCACCGCGCGCACGGCCGGATCGCGCGCCTCCTCGAGCGCCGCTTGCAGCTCCTCGTGCAGCGTGCGCGTGAAGGCGTTGAGCTTGTCCGGCCGGTTGAGCGTGATCGTCTGGACCGCGCCGTCGCGCCCGACCTCGACCTCGGGCATTACGACAGCTCGAGGAACTCGACGGTCGGCTGCGGGAAGCCGCGCTTGTACGCGTCCTTGCCCGTGGCCATGAACTCGTCGCTGCGGATCGCGCTCTGGAACGCCTGCTCGTCGGCGAACTCCCACTCGGCGTAGTACGCATGCGACGGCTGCCCCATCAGCGAGCCCGTGACCTTGCCGTGCCGGAAGACACCGCCCGGCACCTGCGCGCACAACTCGGCGTGCTCCGCGTACGCCTCGGCGTCCGGCTCGTGCTCGTAGAGGACTGCGACCCTGTACATAGACTCCTTCCAGGAGATGGCGACGGGACGATAACCCGGTCAGGAGGAGGAGCGATGCCAGGCAAGCTCGTGCACGTCGAGATCAAGGCGGGGGACGTCGACCGCGCCCAGGGTTTCTGGAACGGAGTGTTCGGCTGGGAGATCTCCCCGTCCGGCATGCCCGAGATGGACTACCGGCTCTTCCGCACCGGCGAAGACCAGGGCGGCGGGCTCATGGCCGGCGAGCCTGGAAGCCTGGACGTCTACTTCGACACCGACGACATCGACTCGACGATCGGCAAGGTGCGGTCGGGCGGCGGCGAGTCGAGCGACAAGCAGGCGATCCCCGGCATCGGCTGGTTCGCCAACTGCAAGGACACCGAAGGGAACGGCTTCAACCTCTTCCAGGCGGACGACTCGGCCGGTTAGCGACCGGCTCGGAGTCGGACCACACCACCGCGGGAGGCTCGAGCTCGCGGAGCACGCTGTTCGACGGGAGCGGCCACTCGTCGTGCTCGCTCGCCTGGGCGTCGGTCGGCTCGTTCACGACGGGTGAACGGCGCTTCGACCGCTCCGGTTACGCGGTGCGCCGATCGATCACGCGCAACGCCTTCCCCTCGCTCCGCGGGATCGTCCCCGGCGGGACGATCTCGACGTGCGCCGTCAGCCCGAGCGCGCTCTCGAGCTTCCTTCGGACCGGAGCGGAGTCGACGGCCCCCTCGACCTGAACGGCCAGCTCGTCGAGATGTCCTGGGCGCTCGACGACGAGCTGGTAGTGCGGCGCGAGCTCGGGGATCGCGAGGAGCACCCGCTCGATCTCGCTCGGGAAGACGTTGACGCCGCGGATGATCAGCATGTCGTCGGTCCGGCCGAGGATGCGCGACATCCGGGCGAACGTACGGCCGCAGACGCAGGGCTCGCGCGTCAGCGAGGCCAGGTCGCCCGTGCGATAGCGCAGCAGCGGCAGCGCCTCCTTCGTCAGGGTCGAGAACACGAGCTCGCCGACGGTTCCATCCGGCAACGGCACGCCCGACTTCGGGTCGACGACCTCGACGAGGAAGTGGTCCTCGTTCACGTGGGCGCCGTCCCGGGCTTCCGCGCACTCCGCCGAGACGCCCGGCCCCATCACCTCCGAGAGGCCGTAGATGTCCACGGCGATCAGCTCGAGCGCGCCCTCGATCGCCTCGCGCAGCCCCTCCGTCCAGGGCTCGGCGCCGAAGAGGCCCGCGCGGAGCTTCAGGCGCGTCGCCTCCGAGACGTGGTCGGCGATCGCGAGGGCATAGCTCGGCGTGCAGCAGAGGATCTCGGCGCCGAGATCGTCGAGCAACTGTGCGTGACGCGGCGTGTTCCCGCCCGAGGCGGGGACGACCGTGCACCCGAGGCGCTCGGCGCCGTAGTGGAGGCCGAGGCCGCCGGTGAAGAGGCCGTAGCCGTAGGCGTTGTGGACGACGGTGCCCGGCCCTGCTCCCGCCGCCGCGAGCGCGCGTGCACAGCAGTCCGCCCAGGCCTCGAGATCGGCGCGCGTGTACGCGACGATCGTCGCCTTTCCGCGCGTGCCGGAGGAGGCATGGATCCGGACGCACTCCTCGAGCGGCACCCGGAGCAGCCCGAACGGATAGGCGTCGCGCAGGTCCGACTTGACGCGGAAGGGCTGGTCCGGCAGCGCCTCCAGCTCGACGCCGAACCGCTCCCGCAGCCGCTCGCGCTGGAGCCGCTCGAGCTCCGGCCGCGGCATCGTCTCCAGCTCGGGCTGGAAGATCGGCACGCCTCCGATTATTCTCTTTCCGGAAGCGCCAGTCGGATCGACCAGGAGGCGTCGTGCGCGCAGCGTTCATTGCCATCGAGAAGCCCGGAGTGACCTACTTCTTGGAGGTCTTGACGCTTGCCTCGCAGAACGCTCAACCTTGGGATCCTGGCGCATGTAGACGCCGGTAAGACGACTCTCACCGAACGGCTCCTCCACGCCGCCGGCGTCATCGACGAGATCGGCAGCGTGGACAAGGGGACGACGCAGACGGACTCGCTCGCGCTCGAGCAGCAGCGCGGCATCACGATCAAGTCCGCGGTCGTCTCGTTCTCGCTCGACGACGTGACGGTGAATCTGATCGACACGCCCGGCCACCCGGACTTCATCGCCGAGGTGGAGCGGGTGCTGAGCGTGCTGGACGGCGCGGTGCTCGTCGTCTCCGCGGTCGAGGGCGTACAGCCGCAGACGCGCATCCTCATGCGCGCGCTCCAACGGCTGGACGTGCCGACGCTGCTGTTCGTGAACAAGATCGACCGCGCGGGCGCGGATCCGGAGCACGTGCTGGCCGAGATCGAGCACCGCCTCACGCCCGAGGTCGTGCCGATGGGCTCGGCCGCCGGGCTCGGCACGCGGGCCGCCTCCTTCGCGACGTTCGGCCCGGCGGACGACGACCTCGCCGCGCGCTCTCGCGCCGGCGAACTGCATCCCGTCTTCTTCGGCTCGGCGCTCGTCGGCGCCGGCGTGGAGGAGGCGATGCACGCGATCACCCGGCTGCTGCCGAGCCGCGGGGACGACGGCGACGGGCCCCTCTCGGCTCGCGTCTTCAAGATCGAGCGCGGCCCGACCGGCGACCGGATCGCCTACACCCGCGTCTTCTCGGGAACGGTGAAGGTGCGGGATCGCTTCGCCGCGGGCAAGGTCACCGCGGTCCGCGTCTTCTCCGACGGCGGGGCCGAGCAGCGGGACGAGGTGCGGCCGGGCGAGATCGCGAAGCTCTGGGGCCTGGCGGAGATCCAGATCGGCGACTGGCTGGGAAAGCCGCGCCGCGACGTCGAGCACCACTTCGCACCGCCGACCTTCGAGTCGGTCGTGGCGCCCACCGACCCTGCGGACGGCCGGCGCCTCCACGTTGCGCTCGCCCAGCTCGCGGAGCAGGACCCCCTGATCGACGTCCGCCAGGACGACACGCGCGCCGAGATCTCGGTGTCGCTGTACGGCGAGGTGCAGCGGGAGGTGATCGAGGCGACGCTCGCCGACGACTACGGCCTCGACGTCGAGTTCCGCCAGACGACGACGATCTGCGTCGAGCGTCCGGCGGGGAGCGGCGAGGCGGTCGAGATCCTCAACACGCCGACGAACCCGTTCCACGCCGACCTCGGACTGCGCGTGGAGCCGGCTGCGGCCGGCTCGGGAATCGTGTTCCGCTCGGACCCGCGTATCGATCCGCGGGACGCGCCACTCGCGGTCTTCAAGACGTTCGACAGCTTCGTCCAGCACATGGACGAGTACGTGCGCCTCACGCTTGCGGAGGGTCTCTTCGGCTGGCAGGTCACCGATTGCGTGGTCACGCTGACCGAGATCGCCTACAGCCTCGCCGACGGGCCGCCGTCGAGACGCGGGCCGATGCCCACCGCCCGCGACATCAAGCGACTCGTGCCGCTCGTGCTCATGCAGGCGCTCAAGCGGTGCGGTTCGGTGGTCTGCGAGCCGGTCTTCCGGATCAAGGCAGAGGTCCCGACGGAAGCGATCGGGCCGGTGCTCGCCGCTCTCGGGCGACTCGGCGCGGCAGCCGGCATGCCCACGCCGGGCGGAGACCTCTCGGTCCTCGAGACTGCGCTGCCGGCGTCGCGCGTCCCGGAGCTGCGCCGCCAGCTTCCCGGTCTGACCGGCGGCGAGGGCGTGCTCGACGCCGAGTTCTCGGGCTACCAGCCGGTGACCGGCGATCCTCCTGCCCGGCGGCGCTCGAGTCCGGATCCGCTCAACCTCGACGACTACCTCGCGCACGTCGGCCGATGACGAGGATGCACGAGGACGAGCTCGAGATCGGCGAGGCGCTCGTCCGGTCGCTCCTGGCCGCGCAGTTCCCGGAGTGGGCCCAGCTGCCGCTGCGCCGGATCGAGCCGAGCGGGACGGACAACGCGGTCTTCCGGCTAGGCGACGAGCTGTCGCTCCGGCTGCCGCGCCGCGACGGCCCGACCGAGCCCGGCAGCCGGGAGCTCGAATGGCTGCCGTGGCTCGCGCCGCAAGTCCCTGTCGAGGTCCCCGTCCCCGTCGCGCAGGGGTGGCCGGGCGAGGGCTACCCGTGGTTCTGGGAGATCCACACGTGGGTCGAGGGCGAGACGGTGCCGGTGGACGAGATCGACGCGATCCAGGCCGCTCGCGACCTCGCGGAGCTCGTGCGAGCGCTCCAGCGCATCGATCCGACCGACGCTCCTCGAGGGCGGGGAGTGGCCCTGGCAGAGCGCGATTTCGCCTTCCACGGGTGGCTCGAACACTACGACGGCGATCCGCGCGTCGTCGCCGCGTGGGAGCGGGCGCTCGCAGCGCCGCCGTGGGGCGGACCGCCGATGTGGCACCACGGGGATCTCGACTGTCGGAACTGGCTCGTCCGCGACGGGCGCATCACCGGCGTCATCGACTGGGGCTCGATGGGCGTCGGCGACCCCGCCGTCGACGTGATGGTCGCGTGGAAGCTCCACTCCCACGCCGCCCGCGACGCCTTCCGCGAGGCGCTGCCGACGGACGACGCCACCTGGGAGAGAGCCCGCGGCTGGGCCGTCTCCCAGGCCGTCGGCGCAGTGAGCTACTACACGCCCGAGAACAACCCGAGCCTCTACCGCGAAGGACAGGCCTGGCTCGAGCTGGTCCTCTCGTCCACCTAGGCCGCCTCGGACAGCACCTCGCCCTCCACCGCCTCGACGACGCGCGCAGGTTGCAGGATCAGTCCGGCGGCGACCGCGCCGAGCGCGACCACGGCTCCGCCGATCCACACCGCCGTCGACGTGCCGTGCGTGAAGGTGTCGGCGGTGCGGTAGCCGCCCGCGTGAGCGAAGACCGACGCGAGGACCGCGACGCCGAAGACGCCGCCGAGCTCACGGATGGCGTTCGTGGCCCCCGACGCCTTCCCCTCGTGCTGAGGGGCGACCGAGCTGAGGACGACGTT
The DNA here is from genome assembly GCA_035252585.1 of Gaiellaceae bacterium. GTDB lineage: Bacteria > Actinomycetota > Thermoleophilia > Gaiellales > Gaiellaceae > Palsa-739. The sequence goes on along the minus strand of DATFCX010000050.1, from coordinate 9,052 downwards.
CGCGACGGGAGCGAAGAAGAGCGCCATCCCGGTCCCGGAGACGACGAAGGGCGCGACCAGGTCGACGTAGGGCACGGTCGGCGACTGCAGCGCCGCGAGCCACATCAAGCCGCCCGCCTGGAGCGCGAGGCCGACGGCCATCAGCCGCTGTCCGCCGATCCGATCGGACAGCGCACCCGCGACCGGCGCGACGAAGATCGGCATCGCCGTCCACGGCAGGATCCGCAGACCCGCGGAGAGCGGCGTCATGTGCTGCACGGTCTGGAAGAACTGCGCGAGCAGGAAGATCGAGCCGAACATCCCGAAGAACATGAGCAGCGACGCGATGTTCGTGAGCGCGAACGTCCGCTCGCGGAAGAAGTGGAGCGGCAGCATCGGCGAGGGCGCGCTGCGCTCCCACGCGACGAAGCCGGCCACGAGCAACACGCCGGCGACGATCGGGAGCACGACGCCGAGGCTCGTCCAGCCGTGCGCGTTGCCGCGCACGAGACCCCAGACGATGCCGAGCAATCCGGTGCTCGCGAGGCCGAGACCAGGGACGTCGAGGGCCGCATCCGCGCCCCGCGTCTCGTCGAGCCGCGCGAGCGCAAGCGGCGCGAGGACGAGCCCGATCGGCACGTTGAGCCAGAAGATCCAGTGCCACGAGACGCCGTCGACGATCGCGCCGCCGACGAGCGGGCCGATCGCGATGGCGAGGCCGCCGATGCCTCCCCAGATCCCGAGTGCGAGCCCGCGCCGCTCACGTGGCACGGCCGCCGAGAGGATGGTGAGGGTGAGCGGAGTGACGATCGCGCCGCCCACGCCCTGGACGGCACGCGCGACGTCGAGGGCGTCGGCGCTCGTGGACAGGGCGGCCGCCGCCGAGGCTCCGGTGAAGAGCAGGAGGCCGAGCGCGAACAGGCGCCGCCGGCCGAAGCGGTCGCCGAGCGCCGCGCCGGTGAGGAGGAGGACCGCGAAGGTGAGCGTGTAGGCGTTGACCGTCCACTCGAGCTGCGAGATCGAGGCATGAAGGTTGCGCCGGATCACCGGGAGGGCCGTCGTCACGACGAGGTTGTCGAGGCTGACCATGAAGAGTGCGATGGACGTGATCGCCATGGTCCAGATCAGCGAGCGCTTTTGTGTGTGAGTCATCACTTCCTCCAATGCGAAAAAAAGAGACCGATCAAAGTTCCTTGCCCGAGCCGGTGACGAGCTCCTCCATCCACGGCTCGGGTTCTTCGTCGAAGTGCATCGAGGCCAGGACGTTGAGGAGCATCCCACTCCCGAAGAACCGCCAAACGGTCGGCCCGTCCGCGTTCGAGACCCGCCGGACGTAGGCGACGAGGTCGCCGTACCCGGCGCGGACGACCTCCCGGATCTCGGGATCGTCGCAGGCGACGTAGGCCTGCATCTGTGCGCGGAGCCTCAGCCGGTCCTCCTCCAGCTGCCGCCGGTACGCCTCGCCGATGGCCTCGAGAGCGGCCTCGCCGCGCTTGCCCTCGGCCGCCCGCTGGAACAGCTCGAGCGTCTCGCGGAGGCAGCGGGCGACAGAGGCCTTGAAGAGCTCCTTCTTCGTCCCGAACAGGCGGAAGAGGTAGGGCTGGGAGATGCCGGCACGCCGGGCGATGTCCTCTGTCGAGGCGCCCTCGAATCCGTGCTCCGCGAACTCCACGAGCGCGGCATCGAGCACGTCGTCCCGCCTCGCTGCGGCCGTCGATCTCGGAGCCTTCGTTTTCATCGCCTTCGATGCTAGTGATGACTCACAATCTTGTCAAGCCCGCCGCCGCGCAAATTAGGGTGTGCCGCGTGTCCTCGAGCGCAGTCGCAACAGGACTGGCGGTAGCGGCCGGCCTGGCCGGCTCCATCCAGGTGGCGTTGATGTCGCGACTCGGCGAGCGCATCGGCGTGCTCGAGGCGCTCGCGTTCTCCGCGGCGCTGACGGCCGGGCTGGCGGTCGTAATCCTCCTCCTCGCCCACCAGAGCCTCGCCGGCTTCGAGCGTGCCGTCCACCAGCCTTGGTGGATGCTCCTCGGCGGGGTGATGGGGCTGCTGATCGTGTTCACCGTGACGTACGCCGGTCCGCGCATCGGCGTCGCGGCGACCGTCGGGATCCTGATCGCCGGGCAACTGGCGATGGGTGCGGCGATCGATCGGTGGGGTCTGTTCGGGTCCCAGCGGATCGCGCTCCACTGGCCGCGCCTGCTCGGGATCGCGCTCCTCGCGGTCGGCGCCGCGCTCTCGCTGCGGAAGGGCTAGAGCCCGAACGGGTTGAAGGGCTTGGGGCTCGTGGAGAAGAGCACGCCCTTCGTCTCGAGGTAGAGGTCGAGCGTGTCGATCGACAGCTCGCGGCCGAAGCCCGACTGCTTGTAGCCGCCGAACGGGATGCCGGGGAAGGCGGTGAACGGCATGTTGATCCCGACCATCCCCGACTTGACCGCGCGTGCGACGCGGTGGCCGCGGGCGGGGTCGCCCGTCCAGACCGTGGCGAACAGCCCGTACTTGACGTCGTTGGCGATCCGGATCGCGTCCTTCTCGTCCTCGAAGGGGATCGCCGTGACGACCGGACCGAAGATCTCCTCCTGGGCGACGGTCATGGAGCTCTCGACCCCCGCGAGCACGGTCGGGAGGTAGAAGGCACCCGCGCCCTCTCCGGCCTCGCCGCCGAGCACCACTTCCGCTCCCTCCTCGCGGCCCTTCTCGACGTAGCCGTGCACGCGGTCGCGATGGGCGGTCGAGATGAGGGAGCCGACCTGTGTCTCGGCGTCCAGCGGGTCGCCGACCTTCAGCTTCTTCGCCGCCTCGGCGAAGCGCGAGACGAAGTCGTCGTAGATCGAGGCCTCGACCAGCACCCGCGAACGTGCCTCGCAGCTCTGGCCGGCCGCGTAGTAGATCGACCAGGCCGAGCTCGGGATCGCGTCGTCGAGGTTCGCGTCGGCAAAGACGATGGCCGGGCTCTTGCCGCCGAGCTCGAGCGTCAGCCGCTTGATCGGCTCGGAGCAGAGCCGCATGATCTCGCTCCCCGTCCGCGTCGAGCCGGTGAACGCGACCTTGTCGACACCCGGATGCCGGACGAGGTACGAGCCGGTGGTCGGGCCGTCCGCGGGGACGATGTTGATCGCGCCGTCGGGGAAGCCGACCTCTTTCGCCAGCTCCGCGATCCGCAGCACGCTGAGCGGCGTCTGCGGATCGGGCTTGAGGACGACGGAGCAGCCGGCCGCGAGCGCCGGCGAGAGCTTCCAGACCGACATGAGCAGCGGGTAGTTCCACGGGACGATCTGCGCGCACACGCCGACGGGCTCCTTCAGCGTGTAGCTGAGCAGCGAGCCGCCGATCGGATTTGAGCGGCCCGAGATCGAGCCGACGACAGAGCCGAAGAAGCGGAAGTTCTCCACGGCGCCGATGACCTCGGCCTTGACCGAGGAGATCGCCTTGCCGACGTTGCGCGCCTCGAGCTCCGCGAGCTCCTTCCGGTTCGCCACGATCGCGTCCGCCAGCCCCTGGAGGAGGCGGGAGCGCTCGTTCGGCGGCGTCTTGCCCCACGGACCGTCGAGCGCGGCGCGGGCGGCCTCTACGGCGCGGTCGACGTCGGCCTCGCCGGCCATCGCAGCGCGGGCGAGCGGCTCGCCCGTCGCGGGCTCGTGCAGGTCGCGGATCTCGCCGGACGCGGGCTCCACGACGTCCCCGCCGATGAAGAGTCCGTACTCCTGCCCCGCGGTCACCGCCATGGGCGGAACTTAGCGGTTGCGCCTCGGCGTTTGCGCAGCCGTCCGGTGCGGTAGATTTCGGATCCGAAACCGAATGGGAGGAGAGGACATGTCGAGCGAGGTCCGCGTCGAGGCAGCACGCATCCCCGACCGCAACCGGCTGCTCGAGGCGCTCCGCGACGAGGGCCTCGACGCCGAGCCGGAGGACGAGATCGGCATCGTCGTCCCCGTCGGTGACGGCAGCGGCGAGCTCTTCCACCAGGTGGAGGGCCTCGTCTTCAGCGTAGGCGCGCCCTTCGTGCCGATCGAGCACGAGGGCGTGATCTACATCAGGCCGCCGGTCGGCTAGCGGCGCTTGGCCTTGCTCACCGTGAGGGCGACCCTGGCCCCATGGTGCAACTTCCGCCCGGGGCCTGGTTTCTCGGCGACTACGTGGCCCTTGCGGACCGTCCGCGAAAAGGCGCGCTTGATCGTGCCGACCTCGCAATGCGCAGCTGTCAAGCGCCGCTTCGTGGTCTTGAGACTCGTGCCCTTCACCCGCGGGACGACGCAAAGCTTCGAGGGCGGCGCGGGTCCGAGGCTGATCACGAGATCCACCGGTGGGCCCTGTTTCTCCGTACGGTGCGCGGTCGCGCCGGCCGCCGGGTCCTGCGAGGCGACGAGGTTCTTGCCGACCGTGGCCGAGTGTTGGTAGGTCACCGTTCCGACCGTCAGGTTCTTGGTGTCGAGATCCTGCTTGGCGGTACCGAGATCGAGGGCCTGGACCGAGGGGACGGTGATGTGCGTCGCGTCCACCAGCGGCGGCGGCGCCACCGGAGTTGCGGTCGGGACGAACGCCCCGTAGTTGAGGGGTAGCTCCTGGCGACCCGTCCCGTCGACGCCGCCCATGTACGTGAAGTTCCCGCCGTTGCCGTTCCCGTCGACGAACTCCATGTAGAGCAGCTGCGAGCCGTCGGGGCTGAACTGCGGAAATGCAGGTCCCCATGGATCGGTCTCATGAGTGATCTGACGAGTCGGATCGGCGTTGTTGAACAGGTCGCTTCCGTCGGTCCGGTATTCGAAGATCTGCCGCTGCGCCGTCGACTCGTTGTTGCCGAGATCGACCTCGAGCAAGCCGTCGAGTGCCAGCCACTGCCCATCCGGCGACCAGCTCATTCCGGTCGGACCGACCGGCTCGAGCGCGTCGCCGCCTCCGATCACGATCATCCGCGGATCGGTTCCATCCGCGTTCACGCGCATGAGCCCGCTATCGCGATACGTCCCGTCGGTCAGGGGGCCGCACCCGCCGAGGCCGAGTTGGTTGTCCGCCGGCCCGCACCAGTAGGCGAGCACGCTTCCGTCCGGAGAGATCGAGGGCAATCTCAGGTAGTGCGTTCCACCACCGGAGACCACGAGCTGGAGGCCCGATCCGTCGGAGTTGACCGTGTAGATGTCCGAGCTCGAGTTCGTGGGATCGAAACGGGCGAACGCGATCTTCGATCCGTCGTACGAGATCGACGGATCGAAGTCCCAGTTCGAGTCGTCGAGATGTACGGACGATCCGTCGGGTCTGGCAAGCCAGATCGAGCCGACGTCGCCGCCGGACATGTTGTCCTGGGCCATGAAGACGACCGAGCCGTCGGAGGCGGCCCTGGAGAACACGTTCCAGGGGTTCACGCCGTCAGGCTGCGGCGTACAACCAGTCGGCGTCCCGTCGGTCGTCTCGATCGTGAAACCGACGCAGCCCGAGCTCCCATTCAGTACGGCCAGCTGGTACGGAGGGGCGTCCCCGAGGGCCGACGGCGCCAGCGCGAGCGCCAGCACCACGGCGAGGCAGGGCAGCCAGAAAACGGAGTCCGCCGCTCACGGGCGAACGTTAGTGCGGAATTCGGCAGTTTACAACCGTTTTCGGCGCGCGAGCAGCGCCGCGCCTCGGCTAGCTCGGCCCGAGGTCGGCCGGCACCAGCCTCGCGCTCAAGAGCTCGCGGAAGCGCTTCGCGTCTCCTCGCACGTATCCGGCAACGAGCTCGTGGCCCTGCCAGTAGCAGTGCTGGTAGACCGGAGACGGGTTCTGCACCTGACGCTCGACCAGCTTGTCGAGCCGATCGTCCGGCTGCAGGGACCACGTCGAGGCGTACTCGCGCGCCTCGGCCACGGAGGCTCCGCGATCGTGCAGCAGCATCGCGACGTTCGCCGAGACTCCCTGGAGCAGCCGGGCCGCCTCCACGACGCGGCTACCGACCTCCGCGTCGTACTCGAAGCCCAGTCTCCCCAGCACGGCGGCCGCGAGCTCCTGGCCGTCGCCCGCGACGATCTCCGGGCCCGTCGTCGCCACGCCTTCGGAGATCACCGACGACGGCGCCCAGAGGAGGACGAGCGTCCATTCGAGCTCGTCCCGCCCGCGCACGAGGTCGACCTCCTGCCAGACGTGGTGCGTGTGATGGCCGCCATAGATCTCGTGGGAAGCGAGGTTGACGAGCACGGAAGCGAGGATCGGCAGGTCGGTGTTCACGAAGATCTGCGTCCGCAGGCCGCCCAGGTACCTGGCGTAGCCCAGCCAGCGCTTGTTGGTCACGAGCTCGAGCTCGAAGTCCTCGCCTTCGGGCAGCCCGATCTTCTCCCCGGCCAGCCGCCGTAGCTCGGCCGCGACGTCCCGTAGCGCCGGTTCGAGGATCTCGGAGGGAACGGCGGTCTCGTCCTGCCAGCGGGCCGTGCGCGCCCGGAGGTCGCCGGCGCCGGGAAGCGCCTCTTCGAGCATGGCTGCCGCAGTGCGGAACGGCTCCTCGTAGTGCCAGCGGGGCTCGATCCCGTAGACGAGCTCGCCCTCCTGGGCATAGGTCAGCTCCTCGCCCGCGAACTTGCGGGCCTGCGCCCACAGCGCCCGCACTTCCCCCGCGAGCCACGGATCGTCGGCGACCTCCGCGAGCAGCTCCTGCGCCTCCGCGGCGAGCACCGCCGGCGCACGCGGCTCCTCCGCGTCGACGCGCTGCGCGATCTCCTCCGGCCCCCAATAGGCGTCGATCAGCTCGTCGGCGTGCTTGCCGACCCGCAGACCGAGCTCCAGGTATCGGCGCGCCGCGCTCAACGCTCGAACAGCGCCGCCTGCCCCTGGCCGACGCCGACGCAGAGGGTCGCGAGGCCGTAGCGGCCACCCCGCCGGCGGAGCTCGTGGAGGAGAGAGACGACGAGGCGCGCGCCGCTCATCCCGAGCGGGTGGCCGAGCGCGATCGCGCCGCCGTTGACGTTCACCTTCTCAGGGTCGAGACCGAGCTCGCGCATCACGACGAGGCTCTGCGACGCGAACGCCTCGTTGAGCTCGACGAGGTCGATCTCGCCGAGCGAAACGCCGCTCCGCTCGAGCAGCTTGCGCACGGCCGGGATCGGCCCGATGCCCATCACGCGTGGGTCGACCCCCGCTACGGCGCTGCCGACGAACGCGCCCAGCGGCTCGACGCCGAGCTCGCGCGCCTTCTCCTCCGACGCGATCACGAGCGCCGCCGCGCCGTCGTTGATCCCTGACGCGTTGCCGGCGGTGACCGTCCCGCCTTCGCGGAAGGCCGGCCTGAGCGAGGCGAGCTTCTCGGCGGTCGTGTCGGGTCGCGGATGCTCGTCGCGCGTGACGTCACCGACCGGCACGAGCTCGTCGGCGAACCGGCCGGCCTCGTCGGCGGCGGCCCAGCGGCGCTGCGACTCGAGCGCGAACGCGTCCTGATCCTCGCGCGTCGCGCCCCAGCGCTCGGCGACGTTCTCGCCGGTCTCGCCCATCGACTCCGGCGGGAAGAGCTCGACGAGCTTCGGATTGGTGAACCGCCAGCCCAGCGTCGTGTCGTACAGGGGACGGTCGCCGCGCTCGAACGGCTTCTCGGCCTTCGGCGTCACGAACGGCGCCCGGCTCATCGACTCCTCGCCGCCGGCGACGAAGAGGTCGCCGTCGCCGGCGATCACCGCATGGCACGCGCCGACGACGGCCGCGAGACCGGAGGCACAGAGGCGGTTGACGGTGACGCCGGCCACGGACTCGGGCAGACCTGCGAGCAGCGCCGCCATCCGCGCCACGTTGCGGTTGTCCTCGCCGGCCTGGTTGGCCGCCCCGAGCCAGACGTCCTCGATCTGCTCCACCGGCACGCCCGCGCGCGACACTGCCTCGCGGATCACGAGCGCCGCCAGGTCGTCGGGCCGCACGCCCGACAGCGCCCCGCCGTAGCGGCCGATCGGCGTGCGGACGGCGGAGAGGACGACGGCCCGGCTCACAGGGGCGAAGTCTAGGTAGCCGACCGCTACCGTCGGCTCGCCTCGAGAGCCGAGTGCGGCGGGAAGGTACCGGTTGTTCGTGAGCCCTTGCCCCGGAACGTCGGCCGCGGTGAAGGCCGGAGGCAGCGGGATGCCGCGCAGCATCTGCGCAACGACTGCGGCGCGGCTGGCAGTCGGCACCGCGTCCGGGCGGAAGCGCCTGGATCCAGGCATCGGTCGAGACGGGCTTCAGGGCATCGAGACGCGCGTCGAGCGAATGCATGTCGCCGACCTGCGTGGTGAATTCCGTCACTCGCCCGTCGTAGCGGCGGTGGGGCGCCCGTCGTTGGTTCGCGAGGACGCGACGCGCGACGCCATACAGCCACGGAAGCGCATCGTCAGACGGAACGGAGTCGAGTCGGCGCCAAGCGACAAGGAAGGTCTCGGCGAGGGCGTCGGCCGCATCCTCGGCACTGGACGTTCGGCGCAACGCGTACGCGAGGACCGGGCGCCCATGAAGCTGTAGAGCCGCCTCAGCTGCTCGTTGGGGTCAGGCGCCCCAGCTGCCGGAGACGTCATGCCCTCTCCATGTCCGGAACGCATCTTTGCGTTGCAGGCGATTCGCCGTCTAGGCGGCGGTGGCGCGACCGAGCAGGCGGTCGATCGCGGCGAGCCCTTCGTCTCCGACGTCGACGCTGTGCTCGTTCACGTACAGCGCGATGTGCGCGGCGCAGACCTCGTCGGAGAGCTCGTGCGCGAGCGAGCGCACGTAGTCGCGGCTCGCATCCGGGTTCGCGAAGGCGTGCTCGACCGAGGCGCGGATCGCCGCCTCGGCGGCGTCGGCGAGCTCCGGGTCGAGATCGCTCCTTGCGAAGATCCCCGCGAGGGGGACGGGGAGGCCGGTCTCTCCCTCCCACCACTCACCGAGGTCGGCGACCGAGACGACCCCGTGCTCGGCGTACGTAAAGCGGCTCTCGTGGATGATCAGGCCCGCGTCGACCTCGCCCGCGACGACAGCGGCGAGGATCCTGTCGTACCGGAGCTCGACGACCTCGCCGAGCGACGGCGCCGCGAGCCGGAGGAGGAGAAAGGCCGTCGTCTCGCGCCCGGGCACGGCGACGCGCCCGGCCGCCGCTTCCTCGAGCGAGCTCGGCTCGGGC
>DATFCX010000049.1:0-9420 GCA_035252585.1 Gaiellaceae bacterium | reverse complement strand
CGTGACCAGGTGGCCCGGTGTGGGTGTGGTTCTTGTCGCCGTAGCCGTGTCCCGGCCGAGTGGGCGCCTGCGGCATCAGCCCGGGAGGCGGGGTCGGGGTCGTCGTCGGAGGTGGCGGCGACGGCGGAGGAGGCGAGGGCGGAGGTGTCGACGGCGGCGGCGGCGACGGCGGATGGACCGGTGGCTTGGCCTGCGGGGCGGAGCTCTGAGGGGCGGTCGGCGCCGGGACGCTCGGCAGGATCGGAGAGGGCTGGACTGCAGTCTGCGACGACGGCTTCGGCCGGGTGGAGGCGTGATGCAGGGGTGGCTTGGGGATCGCGGGCGCCTGGACGACGCTGCGGCCGGGACCGGGTCCCAGCGCGATGCCGAGCGGAGCCGACGGGGAGGCCAGCAAACGGGGGATCAGGGCTCCACCACCGACGGCGACCGCGAGCAGAAGTGCTGCGATCACCCTCTCCTTACGGCTCATGTTGTCCCCTCCTCCTGCCGACACCATCTCCCACAGGGACTATCGGCAGGAGGGAGGGTTCGCTTGAGATCCGGGGGGCCCAGCTGAGCAGCTTCAAGCTGAAGCTCGTCGCCTACTTCGTGCTGCTCTCGCTCGTCCCGATGGCGGCGACGTACTGGGGGCTCAGCACGGTGGCCGGGTCCGGCGAGTCGCGGCAGGTCACGCTGCGGCAGGAGGCGGGGCTCCGCGCCGCGCTGGCGCTCTACTCGGAGCAGGCCAACCGCGCCCAGGCGCAGGCAGAGCGCGTCGCGCGCTCCCGGCCGCTGCAGCGGGCGCTCGTGCGCCGCGACCGCCGGGCGCTCGGGCAGATCCTCGCCGGCAAGCCGTCGCTCTACGTTGTCGGAGCAGCCGGCCTCCGCGTGGGCGCCGCACCGCGTCTCGCGGCACGCCTTCCCGTGGACGTCGTCGCCGGCACGCGACGTCTCGGGGAGGTCGTGGCGACGGTTCCTCTCGACGGAGCGCTCGTCGAACGGCTGCGCCGCGGCGCCGTGCTGGACTCGGAAGACGTCCTCGTCCTGCTCCAGGGGACAAGGATCGCGGTCTCGTCGCCGTCGCTTCGCGGGCACGTCCCCGCAGCGGCCGGGCGGAGTGCGACGGTCAGGGTCGGCGGCACGCGCTACCGCGCGTTCGTCGCGCCGGCGCTGCCCGGCACCCCCTCGGCGCGCCTCGCCGTCCTCACGCAGAAGGCATCTATCGACGCGGCCGACTCACGGGCGCGCGACCGGCTCCTCGTGGGCCTGCTCGCCTGTCTCGCGCTCGTCGGCGTCGTCGCCTATCTCCAGGGCCGTTCGATCGTGAGGAACCTCCGCCGCTTCGCGACCGCCGCGCGGGGAATCGCGCGCGGGAGCCTGGGCGAGCGCGTGCCCGTGCGCGGGCGGGACGAGTTCGCGGCACTCGGCGCCGCGCTCAACGACATGGCGGCGCAGCTCGAGGCGCGGCTCGCCGAGCTCGAGACCGAGCGCGCGCGGGCGCGCGAGGGGCTGGCACGCTTCGGAGAGGCGCTCGCGGCGACCCACGACGCGAAGCAGCTCCTTCGCATCGTCGCGGCCGCAGCCGTCGAGGCGACCTCCGCGCGGGCAAGCCGGATCACGTCCACCGACGGTGCGATCGTCGTCAGCGGCGAGGTGGACGCCGACGGCGAGCGGCTCGTCCTGCCGCTCATCGCCGCCGGACAGCGCTTCGGGACGCTCGAGCTCGTCGGCGACTCGTTCAGCAAGGAGCAGCGGATGAACGCGGCTTCGCTGGTGGCGCACGCCGTGGTCGCGCTCGAGAACGCCCGCCTCCACGGGATGGTCGAGCGGCAGGCGCTCGTCGACGGCCTCACCGGGCTGGCGAACCGCCGCGCGGCTTCCGACGCCCTCCATGCCGAGGCGGCCCGCGCGCAGCGCCTCGAGACGCCGCTCTCCGTCGTCCTCGCCGACCTCGACCGATTCAAGGACGTCAACGACGTGCACGGCCATGCCGTCGGGGACGAGGTCCTCCGCGTCTTCGCCGACGTGCTCCGCGAGACCCTCCGCGAGTCGGACGTGGCCGGGCGCTGGGGCGGAGAGGAGTTCCTGCTCCTGCTGCCCGGCGCGGACGAGGAGGGCGCGGCGCAGCTCGCCGACCGCGTCCGCGTCGCTCTCTTCGATCGGGCGATCGCAAGCGCACCGGGGCTGCGCGTGACGGCGAGCTTCGGCGTGGCCGAACATGCGGGACAGGCGAACACGGAGCAGCTCCTCGACGCCGCCGACAGCGCGCTGTACCGGGCCAAGCGCGGGGGAAGGAACAGGGTCGAGCGGGCCGTGCCGGCCGCGTTCTGACACTGTGTGCGCCAGAAACCGCTGCTATCGCGGTTATCATGCCGCGGACGACGAGCACGACCCACGGGAGGACACGTTTATGCCGGTAGAGACACCGTCTATCTTCGCGCAGGTGATCAAGGAACACCTCGATCTGAAAGAGCGGAACGCGCGTCTCGGAAACGCGATGCCGATCGATCACTACAAGGACGACACGTTCGAGAACCACCCGCTCTTCAAGAGCGAGGAGCAGGCGCGAATCGAGGAGACGATGGACGGCGTCGAGCCTGACTTCAGCGACGCGAGCCTCGAGAACGTCGCCGTCTGGCCGGGCGACGAGTCGGTCGAGGACGTCACGGCCGAGACGCGCGAGGCGACCGTGCCCGCGATCGAGGAGTCCGCGTTCTGGGGCAACGGCGGCGCCCGCGACTTCGACTGGGGCGACTGAGTCTCGCGAGCGAAGCTGACGCTTCGCTCACGGTAGGAAACGAACTCCGCGTTCGCGAGACGCGGTCTCGCGAACGCTCCGTGCTGTTTCGTTCACCCGCCCGCTGAGGCCGCTTCGCGGCGTCTGCGGAAGCGGGATTGCCTCCGGCCAAGCCCGCTCCGCGAGGCTTAGGCCTCCGGCTTCTGGCGATAGAGTCGCCGGGTGTTCGTTGTCGTCAATCACCTCCGGCTCCGCCAGCCCGTCTCGGATGCGACGGCCGAGGCGCTCCACGAGGGAGTGCAGCTCGTAGTCGACGCGGGTGCTCTCGCGGCTCGTGTCGCGCGGGTCGACGAGACGCACCTGATCCTGATTTTGGAGTTCTCGACGGCCGCGGACGCGGATCGCATCGCTCGTGACGTCGGTGGGCCTTGGATGCGGCAGAACATCACGCCGATCCTGGCCGGCGACACCGAGCGGAGTCTCGGCCAAGTGATCGCCTCGGCCGAAGCCTGACGGAGGCGTGACGAAACCGCTGTCGGCGGCGTATAACGGTCAGATGGACGGCGTTGGATCGATGCAGCGGGTGTCGCCACGGCCCGGCTTCGGGTCGCCGGCCGCTGCTGCGAGGAACTATGTGAGCCGGCACCGGGTCGTTCTTGCCGTCGTGGTCGTGGTGATCGCCGGTGGAGGTGCCGCGGCAGCCATCCTCTCGTCGGGTTCGTCGTATGCGGCCACGCGACCGATCGGGGCCGCGCTGGTCAAGTCGCCTCTCGTGGGGGCCGCCGAAAGCCGCGGTACGGCACTTGTGCAGATAGCGACCCCCACGATCCTCCGCTTCAGACCTGGGGCAAGCTTCGCAATTGCGGTCATCGTGACCAACAAGGCCGGCGGGCGGATCACGTTGGAGGGGGCGCGTGCCCTGATCCCGCGCCGCTCCCCGCTCCGTCGGATCGGATCGCGCTTGATCGCCTTCGAGCCATTCGTCTGCCCGCCCGGCGCGTCGTGCCCCTTCGTCGTTCCGATCGGCCCCGGCCCCTACGGAGTCCCGGCTCGCCCTGTTCCGCTCGCTCTCGTCCCGGGTCAGGAAGGTCTCGCCCAGCTGCATTTCCGGTTTGCGCCTTGCTGGCGCAAAAGGTTCCGCAGGAGCGCGACAGTCCGCAGAGTCACACTCCTGTACCGCACCCCCGAGGGCACTGCGATCCGCCAGCGCCTCCGCCTCGGCGACTCGGTTCCGAAGCTGACGGGCACGCCGGCTCACCCGACCTGCTCCCGTTCTACAACACGCTAGCGACCAGCTTCAGGTCGCTCACGAACGCCTCCATCTCCCGATGACGTGACTCGTCGTCTCGCTGGCGGAGGATCGCGCTCGGGTGGATCGTCGCCGTCACGTGTTCCGCGAGATCCGACTCGAGCCACTCGCCGCGCTGTTGCGTGACGCGGAACTGGCGGCCGAGCAGCGACTGCGCGGCCGTCGCCCCGAGGCAGACGAGCACGGCCGGGCGCACGACGGCGAGCTCCGCCTCGAGCCAGGGGCGGCAGGCGGCGAGCTCGCTCCAGCTGGGCTTCGCGTGGATGCGGCGCTTGCCGCGCGGCTCCCACTTGAAGTGCTTGACCGCGTTCGTGACGTAGGCGGCGCGCCGCTCGATGCCGGCCAGCTCGAGTGCCTCGTCGAGGAGGCGCCCGGCCGGGCCGACGAACGGGGCCCCTTCCCGGTCCTCCCGGTCGCCCGGCTGCTCGCCGACGAACATGGCGACCGAGCTGCGAGTACCGGCGCCGAACACGGTCTGCGTGGCGTTCTCCCAGAGCGGGCACGCACGGCAGCCGGCCGCCGCCTCGCGGAGCTTCGGCAGGCTCGGGCGGGGCGGGACGAGATCGGCGGCGGAGGCGGGCATCGCAGGCCCATTCCCGCCGGGAGCGGGGCGAAGCATCGGGTCCGGGTTCACCCGCCCGAGGGATACGAGCAGGAGCCTGCGCACCGATGCTTCGTCAGTCCGCTGCGGTCCACCCTCGGGAGAATCGAACGGTGTCCTTCAACTGCGATCGGTCGGGGGATCGGTGGTAGTCCAGCCAAACCATCTGCGGCTGCTGGACGGCGACCCCCAGTCGGGCGATCCGACCCTCGTCGAGTCCTACCGGAGGCTCGCCGACGTCTTCCACGAGGTCCTCGCCGAGCAGAGCCTCGACGCCCTCCTCGTCCGCATCGCCGACACGGTCGGCGACCTGATCCCGCTCGACACGCTGACGATCTACGAGGCCGACGAGACGAAGCGGGTACTCAAGCCGGTGCTCGTCCGCGACGTGTACGCCGACGAGATCATGAGCACGACGATCACCTTTGCCGAGGGGATCACGGGCTGGGCGGCGCGGAATCGCGAGGCGGTGCTCTCCAACCAGGCGCACCTCGACCCGCGCGTGCGCACCGTTCCCGGAACGCCGGCGGAGCCCGAGGCCCTGATCTGCGTCCCGCTCATCGCGCGCGGCCAGATCAAGGGCGCGCTCAACATCTACCGCGAGGGCGAAGCTGTCGCCTTCAGCGAGACGGAGTTCGAGATCGCGAAGCGCTTCGGGGACGCGGCCGCGCTCGCGCTCGACAACGCCGAGATCCGCGCGCGCCTCGAGCACCAGGCCCGCACCGACTCGCTCACCGGTCTCTTCAACCACAGCGTCTTCTACGAGCGGCTGCTGCACTCGCTGCAGGAGTCGAGCCGCACGCACATGCCGCTCGCGGTGCTCATGCTCGACATCGACGACTTCAAGCACGTCAACGACGTCCACGGCCACGCCGTCGGCGACGAGCTGCTGCGCTTTCTCGCCGAGGCGCTGCGCGCGATCGTCCGGCCGGAAGACGTCATCTGCCGGCTGGGCGGAGAGGAGTTCGCAGTGCTCATGGACGCGTGTGGCGGCGAGGACGCCGTGCGCGTCGCCGAGCGGGTGCAGACCCGGCTCGCGTCCGTCGACTTCCCCGGCATCGGCCGCATGACGGTCTCGGTCGGCCTCTCCCTCGGCCCCGAGCACGCGATGAACCCGCGCGAGCTCGCCGCCTGCGCCGAGGCGGCGATGATGACCGCCAAGGCGCAGGGCAAGAACCAGGTCGTCGTCTACCGCGAGGACGGGACGAGGCGGCCCGACGCGCCGGGGATCGAGCGGGACGTCCGGTCGATCGCGCATCTGAAGATGCTGCAGAGCCTGACGGGGAGGCTGAACCGGCTCAACGACGTGCGCGAGATCGGCGAGGCCATTGCGACCGAGCTCCGCTCCCTCGTCGACTACCACAACTGCCGTGTGTTCGTCCCCGACGGCGACGAGCTGATTCCCGTCGCGTTCATGGGGGAGCTGAGCTCGACCTCCGAGGCGCTGTCGCTCGATCTCCTGCGTACCCGCATCGGCCGGGGCATCACCGGCCGCTGCGCCGAGCTGGGCGAGTCGATCGTCGTCGCCGACGCCGCGAACTGCGAGTTCGGCAGGCAGATCGAGGGCACCGACCCGATCGAGGAGTCGCTGCTCGCGGTGCCGCTCCGCTACGGCACGCGCGTCGTCGGCGTGATCGTCGTCTCGAAGCTCGGGCTGAACCAGTTCGACGAGGACGACGTGCGACTGCTGGAGGTGCTCGCCGGCCACGCGGCCGTCGCCGTCGAGAACGCGAGCCTGTACGAGTCGGCGCGGCGCGAGGCCGACAGTGCGACGTCGCTGCTCGAGTTCGGCCGGGAGCTCGCGACCCTCGTCGATCTCGAGGACATCGCGGGGCGGGTGACGGAGCTTTCCGCTGAGATCCTCGGCAGCTCGGAGACGTCGTTCTGGCTCGAGCGCGACGGCGTCCTCCGAATCTGCGCGGAGCACGGCCACACGGAGGCGTGGCGCGACGCGCTGGCGGACTGGTCGTTCCCGGTCGACGCGATCGACGTCCGTCGAGATCCCTACGTGATCGCTCCCGACGAGTACTCCTCGCTCGCCGCGCAGACACCGACACCGGGCGGGCATTACGCGATCGCGCCGTTCGCCGTCGACGACCGGGCCGGCTGTCTCGTGGCGCTCGTCGAGCGGGACGACTTCGGGGAGCGGGAGCTCGCGCTGCTCGGCGGCCTCGCGCAGCAGGCGAAGCTCGCAATCGCGAACGCCTCGAGCTACGAGGGTCTCGAGCGCACCTTCGTCTCCACGGTCGAGGCGCTGGCCAACGCGCTCGAGGCCAACGACGAGTACACCTCGACACACGCGCGCTGGATCACCGACCTCTCGCTGCGCGTCGGCCGGGAGCTCGGGCTCGACGAGCGCGCGCTGAAGCACCTGGAGCTGGGCGCGCTCCTCCACGACATCGGCAAGATCGGAATCCCGAGCGACGTGCTCTCGAAGCCGGGCCGGCTGACGGCGGCCGAGCGGAAGATCGTCCAGACCCATCCCGAGCTGGGCGAGCGGATCATCGCCCCGATCGACCGGCTGCAGGTCGTACGTCCGATCGTCCGGGCCTGTCACGAGCGCTGGGACGGCCGCGGTTATCCGGACGGGGTCGCCGGCGAGGACATCCCGCTCGAGTCGCGGATCATCTTCGTCTGCGACGCGTATCACGCGATGACGACCGACCGGCCGTACCGGCGTGCCCTCAGCCACCGGGAAGCCGTGCGCCGCCTCGCCGAGGGCGCCGGGAGCCAGTTCGATCCGCACGTCGTCGAGGTCGCCCTGCGCGTCCTCGAGCAGTCCGAGAAGGACTAGCCGGCTGCCGCGAGCTCCGGCTCGCCGCCCTCGAGCGTGTGTGCGAGGCGGCGGAACGGGCCGTCCACCTCGAGGAGCTCGCGCTCGGTGCCGCGCTGGATGATCTGCCCGTTCTCGACGACGAGGATCTCGTCGGCGCGGCGGACGGTCGACAGGCGGTGGGCGATGATGATCGAGGTGCGGCCGCGCAGGAGTCGGTCCAGCGCCTGCTCGATCAGCACCTCGGTCGGCCGGTCGATGTTGGACGTCGCCTCGTCGAGGACCAGGATGCGCGGGTCGGCGAGGAGCGCGCGCGCGATCGAGATGAGCTGCCGCTCGCCCGCCGAGAGCCCGGCGCCGCCTTCGCGAACCTCGTGATCCAATCCGCCCGAGAGCCGCGCCGCCACCCGATCGACGCCGACCGCCGCGGCCGCGGCCTGTACTTCCTCGTCGCTGGCGTCCGGCTTGGCGAAGCGGATGTTGGACGCGATCGTGCCGCTGAAGAGGAACGGATCCTGGAGGACCACGCCCAGCTGGCGGCGGTACGAGCGCAGCTGCACGTCCCGCAGGTCGTGGCCGTCGACGCGCACCGCTCCCTGGTCCGGGTCGTAGTGGCGGCCGATCAGCCGCGCGAGCGTCGACTTCCCGTGGCCCGACTCGCCCACGAGCGCGAAGCAACCGCCCGGCTCGATGTGGAACGAGACGCCGTGCAGGACGGGATCCTTGCCGTAGGCGAAGACCAAGGAGTCCAGGTCGAGGTCGCCTTCGAGCCGCGGCAGCGGCTTCGCTCCGGGCCGGTCGCTGATCTGTGGCTCCTCGTCGAGGATGCTCGCGATCTTCACCATCGCGGCCCCGGCCGACTGGAGCTGCCCGTAGACGTCCGAGAGCTCCTGCAGCGGCTGGAAGACGAGCTGCAGCAGGGAGATCGCGACGATCAGCGTCCCGATGGCGATCGTGCCGTGCCGGTAGAGGCCCGAGCCGAAGTAGAGGACCGCCACCATCGCGAGCACGCCGAGCAGCTCGATCGACGGGAAGAAGACCGAGAAGATCCGCTGGACGTAGGTCGATTGAGCCCGGTTCGCCTCGTTCAGCGCGTCGAACTCCGCCTGGAAGCGGCGCTCGCGGTTGAACGCCTGCACGACGGCCATCCCGGCCACCGACTCCGCGATCTGGGCCGTCACCGCCGCGATCCGGTTCCGCTGCTCGACGTTCGCCGCGTGCGAGACGCGCTGGAACCAGCGCGAGAGGATGAGGGTCGGCGGCAGGACGACGAAGGAGATGAGCCCGAGGCGCCAGTCGGCGATCAGCAGGGCCGTGACCGCCGCCGGCAGCAGGATGACGTTGGAGACGAGGGTCGGCATGCCCTGCGACAGGACGTCCGAGACCGCGTCGACGTCGCTCGTGAGGCGCGCGATGATCCAGCCGGCCTTCTGCTGCGAGAAGTAGCGGAGCGAGAGGGCCGTCAGGTGGTCGAAGAGGTGACGGCGGAGGCCGATCA
Organism: Gaiellaceae bacterium; assembly: GCA_035252585.1. Lineage (GTDB taxonomy): Bacteria > Actinomycetota > Thermoleophilia > Gaiellales > Gaiellaceae > Palsa-739. Next base: position 523 of record DATFCX010000049.1, on the reverse strand, counting down.
CCACCGCCTGGCCGATGGTCGCGAGACCGCGGATGAGCCAGGCCTGGAGCACCCAGCCCGTCGCTGCGACGCCGAGGTAGAGAGCGACGGCGACGGTCAGATAGTGCTTGTCGCCGACGAGGGTGCCGTGTTTGTCGTAGATGGCGATCCCGTGGTTGATCGCGTCCTTGACGATCAACCAGCCGCCCGTCTGGGCAGCGGCGTTACCGGCGCCGACGAGCACCATCACGGCCGCGAAGAGCTTGCGCCCTTCCATGTACCGCCAGAGCCGTCTCACGCGGCGATCACCTCGTCGCCGAAGAGCGTCGAGAACTCCCCGCCCTTGCGCAGCAGGTCGGCCGGCCTGCCCGACTCGACGATCTGTCCGTCGAGGAGGACCACCGCGCGGTCGGCGATCTCCACCGTCGACAGGCGCTGGGTCGCGACGAGAACCGTCCGGCCGGCGAGCGCGGGCCGGAGGCGGGCGACGAGTCGGCGCTCGGTGAGGGTGTCGACGGCCGAGAGCGGGTCGTCGAGCACCACG
>DATFCX010000048.1:0-17750 GCA_035252585.1 Gaiellaceae bacterium | reverse complement strand
CGCGAGCTCTGCATCGGACGGGCCCGGCACCAGCCGGGCCCGTCCGCCTGGCAGACGTCTGCGAACGGCGATTGAATAGCGGGCGGGAGGGCCGCGGCTGCGGCGGCGGCCCTCCCGTTCGGTCGGGCCGCGAGACGCGCGGATCGCTGGCACCATGGCCCGCGAATGAAGGGCATCGCCAGCCTCGTCGTCACGGCCGTTCTCTCGGTCACGGCCGCGACGACGCCGCATACGGCCCGTCACGCGGCCCGGCGTACCGGCGTCGCGAGGCTCACACCCGCGCAGCGGCACGCGATCAAGGCGGCCGGGGAATGGCATCGCGGCTGTCCGGTCTGGATGTCGCAGCTGCGCGTCCTCAGCTTCCGCTACTACGGCTTCGACCGGGCGACGCACATCGGCCAGGTCGTCGTCAACGCGGAGGTCGCGCACCCGCTTGCCAAGGTGTTCGGCCAGCTCTACCGCATGCGCTTCCCGATCCGGGACGCCGCCTTCGCGTCGACGTACGGGCCGCACCCGGACCAGAGCGGCGACGTGACCGCGTCGATGGAATGCCGCGACGCCGCTGCTTCGCCGTGCAGCAGCAGCGCCAGCACTCACCACTGGTCGATGCACGCGTACGGGGAGGCGATCGACCTCGATCCGCGCGAGAACCCGTACGTCGGCTGCGGGATGACGCGCGACAGGACCGCGCTCTCGTACCTCAAGCGGTCGCATCACCGCCGCGGGATGGTGACGCCGGCCGTGCGGCGCGCCTTCGCCTCGATCGGCTGGGGCTGGGGAGGTGCGTGGTTCGGCTCCACGAAGGACTACATGCACTTCTCGATCAACGGCCACTAGGAGGCTTCCGGTGAAGAAGGTCTTGCTCGTCGCGGCACTGACCGCAGTCGTTCTCGTGCCGGCCGCGGCGGCGAGCAGCTCGCACCGGGTGAAGCTCTCGCTCGTGCCGCTGCCCAAGTCCGCGCTGGGCGCCGCAGCCCGGGGGCTCACCGTCGCCCGCGGCTCGGGCGTGATCTCGAACACCGCGGCGTCGAACAACTCGATCACCGCGAATCCGACCACGTTCGCCAAGCTCGGCCGGCTCACCGGCTACGACCTCACGTACGGCGACCGCTACAGCGGCCGGCCCGGGGTGACGGAGATCGCGACCGGCATCGACAAGTACAAGACAGCGGCCGGCGCCAGGCGTGGGCTCGCGTTCTGGCGGAAGGACGACGCGAAGATCGGCGTCCTCGGCTCCTACGGTCTCGCCGTCTCGGTCAGGTCGCTCAAGGCGCCGAAGGCCGGGAAGCGCCGCTTCGCCGAGGGCACCACCTTCAGCGTGCCGAACGCGGCGCCGGTGGCGCTCGTCGACGAGCAGTTCACCGACGGCCGGTACCTCCTTCGAGTGGAGGTGGGGGCCGGTTCGCTCTCTGCCGGCTCTCGCCTGGCGGCGAAGCTGGCGCGGAAGCTCGACCACCGGCTGCGGCTCGCCGAGGCAGGTCACCTACGGGGCAAGCCGGTCAAGCTGCCGCCGCGGCTCGCGGTCGGCCCTCCCGCGGGCGGGCCGGATCTCGCGACGCTCGCACTCACGACCGCCGATCTCGGCGGCCAGGCGACGATCGTCGACCACGCATACGAGACGCCGGGCCCGCCTTCGCTCTCCGAGTACCAGCTGGACATGCAGCCCGCCGGCCGCTTCTCGGCTCTGACCCAGCTGCTCGGTTGGTTCCCCAGCGTCAACGAGGCGACCGTCTTCGGCCGGTTCACGGGCGCGGCATTCGCGTACGTCCTCGGCAGCGGTCTCGGCACGGGCGGGTCCGGCCACTTCACACCGGTGGACCTGAGCACCGTCGGGGACGGGGCGTTCGGCGGGATCGTGAGCGTGTCGCAGACGGGCCAGCCGACGATCTACCTGGCCATCGTCTCGCTCTCGTCCGGCCAGGTCGAGGATCTCGTGCTGACGAGCAGCGACTCGGCGACCCAGCCCGCGGACGTCGTGAACCTCGCCCAGGCCACCGCGAACCGGCTCAACGCCGGCCTCGGCACGCACTAGGAGCCGGCCGGCTAACCGAACGGGGGTCGACAGAAACGCAAAATCGTGCGTTACTTCGTCACGTGAGCTGGAAGATTCTCGTCGCCGCGCTCGTCGGAGCCATTGTCTGCGTCCCGACCGCTGCCGCCGCCTCCGCCAAGAAGCACCCGCCGAAGCTGCGCCTCGCGCTCGTGCCGTTGCAGACGGCCCAGCTCGGGCCGGACGGAGCGTCGCTGCCGCTCGAGTTCGATTCCGGCACGGTGCCGGACCGCGACGCGGGGCCGTCGCTCAAGAAGCTCGGCCGCGTCAGCGGCTACCTCCTCGACTACGGGAACCCCGAGAGCGGCGGTCCGGGCGTGACCTCGATCGAGACGCAGGTCGAGCGCTTCCGTACGCCCGCCAAGGCGAAGAAGGGCCTCAAGTACTGGAAGAGGACCGACACGCTCGTGCCGCTCGTCTACCGGGCGATCGGTGTCACCGTCGGCGCTCGCTTCGTCAAGGTGCGCGCCGTCGGGAGCGGTCGTTTCGCCTACGTGACCTCGATGCAGATCCCGAACGCGGACGTGATCTACACCGTGGACGAGGTGGCGAGCATCGGGGGCTTCGTCCTGCATGCGACCGTCGCCGCCGGAACGGAGTCGACGGCACAGCACCTGGCTCCGGTATTGATGGCCAGGCTCGCGAACCGCCTGCGCGAGGGGCTCCACGGCCATCTGCACGGCAGACCGGCCAAGCTGCCGGCGCTCCCCGCGGCGGGCCCACCCGTCGGCGGACCCGATCTCGCGCAACTGGTCCTGGGCACTTCCGACTTCACTCCCGCGGCGACGATCTTCGACCAGGCCTACGCGCCCGATCCCACCGCCATCTCGACGTACGAGCTCGATCTGCGTCCCGCCGCGCCGTTCACCGGCGTGGAGCAGACGATCGGCTGGTACGCGAACGCCAACGAAGTGACGTGGGAGGGCACGCTCTTCGCCGACATCTTCTCGTCCGCCGGGCCTGCCGTCGACCTCAGCGCGATCGGCGACAACGCGCGCGGGGCGATCGCTGCGGGCGTGGATCAGTCGGGTGCCGCGGTCTCACTCGTCGTCGTGACCATGTGGCGGGGGCAAGCCCTCGACTTCGCCGTGGCGGAGGGGCCGACGACGATCCAGCCGTCAGACGTCCAGACGCTCGCCCAGGCGATGGCGACTCACCTCGACGCCGGCCTGCCGGCGACTGCCGGCTACGCGCCGACGACCTGGACGAGCCAGCGCCTGTCGCGCTCGCGGTCCAGCTCGATGAAGAGGACGCGCTGCCAGGTTCCGAGCTGGAGCTCCCCGTCGCGCACCGGCACGGACTCGCCTGCGGTGCCGAGCAGCATGGCCATGCAGTGGGAATGGCCGTTGCCCTGGTCCATGTCCTCGGGGCAGATGTTCTCGGTCCTGCGGTCCCAGTCGTCGTGCGCGTAGTACGAGTCGTGCGGGACTAGCCGCTTCAGCAGCTGGCAGAAGTCCTCGAGGAACCCTGTCTCCATTTCGTTGACGCGCACGCAGCAGGTCGTGTGCGGGGAGTAGATGCAGGCGATCCCGTCGAGGACGCCGCTCTCCCGGACGGCGTTCTGCACGTCCTCGGTGATGTCCGTGACCGTGAGGCCGCCGGCCGTGCGCAGGCGCGTCTCGTGCTGGAACACCTTCATCGCGGCGGCCATGTGCGGGAATCGTTACCCGATGGGGCGGCCGGAACACCACACTCTCAGTGGATCCTGCAGGTCGCTACGCTCGGCACGTGCGCGCGGCTCTCCTCCTCGCCGTCGCCGGAGTCGCCGCCCTCACCGCCTGCGGCGCCGGCTCGGAGACGCGCCCGCAGGCCATCCGCTTCGGCCTGAGCGGCGGGAACATCGCCGGCTACACGATCTCGATCAGGCCGACCGGCAAGGTCACGACGACGAGCCCGGTCGCACGTCTCGGTCATCGCCGGATCCCGGTCAGGAGGGTACGGCGGCTCGGACACGAGATCGAGCGGGCGCACCTCGCGACGAGCCGCATCTGCCCGGGCGCACTCCCGGACATCGCGACCCGGTACATCCGCCTCGGCAGCCACACTTCCAGGCTGCGGGGAGACTGCGAGCCGCGGTTCCGACGCGTCTGGAACGACCTCCTGCGAGCGGTGGGCCGCGCGCCGAGTTAGCTACTTGGGCCCGGCTGCCGTGTCGCGCTTCGAGCCGAGGTGCGGGGCGCCGCCGATCAGGTCGTAGAACCGCTCGCGGCGATGCGTCCACCGCGTCTCGCGCGACTCGAAGCGGGCCCGGCTGCGCGGCATGCGCCAGCCGTCGTCCGGATAGAACCAGCGCGCCCAGATCGAGCTCGGCTTCGCGAGGCGCAACGCCGCGACGAGCGCGAGCGGAGGGAAGACGATCCCGAGCAGGCCCACCTTGAGCTTCCCCTTCACCAGGGTCACGACGACGAAGAGCGCAAGCACCGCGATCAGCCCGTCACCGAGCGCCCGCGCGAGCCGCTCGTTGGCGCTGTCGGTGGGGAGCGGGAAGGTGACCATGACGGCGAGGCCGAGGAAGGCGACGGCCGCCATACAGGCGTCGATCGAAAGGCGCCCCTCCGTCGTCCAGTAGACGTCGTCGAGGTGGAGTAGCATCGCGAACTCGTCGAGCACGAGCGCGGCGCCCGCGCCGAAGAAGAGGGCGAGCACCGCCAGCCAGAGCTCGCGTGGCCCGAGCCCCACCGCGAGACCGCCGGTAGATGTGCGTGTCGTACCCGGGGATGAAGCGGAAGAGGTTCATCCTGTCCCGTCGACCATCCTAGGCCGACGGGATTGGCGCGGCTCGCGGCGGAGAACACCGTTGTAGACTCGAGCGTCCACCTGCGGCGCGAATCCGGTTCGACTGGAAGGTGAGTGATGAGCGATCTGATCGCTGTCGCGTATCCCGACAAGCAGACGGCAGAGACGGTCCGCTCGCGGTTGACGGAGCTGGTGTCCGAGCACGTGATCGAGATCGAGGACGCCGGCGACCCGTTCATGAAGGAGCTCGGTCAGAAGCTCACTCCCGGCGGAGCCGCCCTGATCGTGCTCGTGCGCAAGGTGACCGCCGACAAGGTCCTGCCCGAGATCGCGAGCTACGGCGGCGACGTGATCCAGACCTCGCTCGACGACGAGTCGGAGGAGCGCCTGCGCGAGGTGCTCCAGGCTCGCTCCGCGGCTACGGCGGGAGCCTGAATGGCGGAGTCGACGGTCGTGGTGGGGGTGGACGGCTCGGAGGGAGGCGGAAAGGCTCTCGAGTTCGCCGCCGAGGAGGCGGCGCTCCGCCGGGCGCGGCTTCGCATCGTGTCGGCGTGGGAGATCCCCGTCGCCGCCTACAGCGCCGGTGCCGCGCCTCCGCTCGATCCCGCGACGCTAGACGCCTTCCGCCTGCGCGCCGAGCAGATCGCCGACGACGCGGCCGCGGCGGTGAAGAAGCTGCAGCCTGCGTTGGAGGTGGAAGCGCTGACGGCCACCGGGCAGCCGGCGGATGCGCTGCTCGCGCAGTCGGACGCGGATCTGATCGTCGTCGGCAGACGCGGCCTCGGCGGCTTCAAGAGCCTGCTGCTCGGATCCGTCAGCCAGCAGGTCGTCCACCACGCGACCTGTCCGGTCGTCGTCGTTCAGTAGTCAGCGTGGGGTAACGATCGGGAGCACCACGGCCGACGGGTGCGCCGGCCCGTGGAGGATCTCCACGTCGACGGGCACGAGCGTGTCGGCCTCGAGCGGGTGCTCGCCGGTTCCGGGATTGCGGACATAGCGCGGGTGCGCGCCCGAGGAGACCTGCAGCCGGACGCGCTGCCCCGTCCCGAAGCGATGAGCGATGGGCCACAGGTCGAATTCGACCCGTCAGGCGCCGTCCTCCTCGGAGCGCTCGAACCGGGCCGGTGCGACGCTCGCCAAGGCGTCGGTGACGTTCCGGGAGGCTCCGTCGGGATCGACGTCGCAGACGCGCGCGAAGAGGTCGAAGTAGGGCTCGCTCGCGCGCGCGAAGAGCGCGACACGGGTAGGGCCCATCGCCTCGACCGGGCCGTCGAGCGTCTCGATGGTGAACGTGATCACGTCCGCGCGCGCCTCGAGCTTCCCGGTTGTCGCGGACCGGCTTGGCCGTGATCATGATCGGGCCGCCCACGGACGGGGTCGGGTCGGTCGGGTCGTAGCGATACCGGGTACCACCCTCCGGCTGCGCCTCCGACGGCTCCCACGCCAGGCGGCCGACGCCCGCGAGCCACAGCCGGCGCTGGCCGCTCTCGGCAGGCGGCCACCGCTCGAGCTCGCGCCATCCCGCGTGCTCGCCCGTCACGTAGACCCGCACCGCGGCCCTGTCGGCATGCCGCCAGTCGTCCAGCAGATGCCCTCGCAGCCAGGCCAGGCCTTCGCGCACGCCCGCTCCGATGAGGCCCTCCTGCACGTGCGACCACGGCCCGATGACGACCTGCGGCGCGCGGCCGGCATCCTGGAGCGCCGCGTAGTCCTCGAGCTGCCACGGCAGGAACGCGTCGTACCAGCCGGTGACCATCTGCACGTCGGCTCTGACGCGAGTGACCCCGTCGGAGAAGTCGCGCGCCACCCACCAGGCGTCGTCTCGCTCGGTCTGGGTCAGCGCCTCGCGGAACCAGGCCACCTCGCCTCCGGTGGTGCGCCGGTCGAGATCGCGCAACGAACGCTCGGACAGCCGCGACGGAAGCCGGAAGAGGGCGAAGAGCATCGGCAGCGGCGCGAGACCGCGTTCCTGCGTCGCGGTCATCACGTGAGGTCGTCGTCCGCGTCGGCGGCGACGGCCCACTGCACGAGGCCGAGGTAGCTCTCGCCCGTCATCCCGATCGGCCCCTCGTGCCAGGGCTGCCCGCGCAGCCGGCGCAGCGTCGCGAGGCCGTCAGCGCGCTCGTCGAGCGGGTTGAACGTCCCCTCGGAGCCGAACGTCCCGCGCACGCTCTGGATCACCGCCTGCAGGCCGCGCTCGGCCAGCATGCGTCCGTGGAACAGGCCATAGGCCCACCGCGTCCGTAGCAGGAGCGGACGAGGACGGTCGGCTGGGGCTTGTCCCGGTTGGCTTCGGCCACCCAGCGATCGGCCAGGAGCACCGTGCCGTCGTCCATCGGCACGCTCAGCTTCTGCTCGCGCACGACCGCGCGAGTCTGCGCGGGAGGCAGGTCCCACCGCCGAGCCAGGATCGAGCTGAGCATTCACGGGCCTCCTTCGGACGTTATCTGGGGGCCGTAGACTCTGATCCGATGCGAAGCCCGCGCTTCGTCCTCGCGCTCCTGGCGGCCGTGCTGCTGCTCGCGCTGCCGCAGACGGCGAGCGCCAAGGAGGGTTTCCCGCTCCGCGTCGTGACGCCGTCGGGCAAGGTCGGGTGGGTCCGGGGATCGGCGGCGGATGCCTGGTGGCACGACTACGACACGCCCGGGAAGCGCGGCTGCTCCTGTACCTCTGCAGGCGCGGCCGCCCGCTATGCGAGCGGACTCTTCAGGCACCTCACGACTCCGGGCCATTACTGGCCCGGCGCGTACACGGCCTGGCTGCTCTCGGCGCCCAACGGCTCGATGCTCTACTACCCGCCGACGCGGGCCTACGGGACGCACGGGGTCGTGTTGACACCGGCCGCCCAGGGCTCGCATGGGCGGCGCTGGGACCACTGGCAGATGGCGAGCCCGCGGATGGAGAACATCCTGCGGCTCGCGCTCCGGAAGGGGACGCTCACGTCGTACGGCGCCCCGTCGGGCTTTCCGGCCGGATGGTGGCTGGGCGGCGGTCTCGGAGCGCTTCTCCTCGCAGGCCTGATCCTCGGCGGATGGCGACGGCTGGACTTGTCCGATCGGGTGGGAGCTCGCGTGAGACACGTTCGCTACCGGCTCTCGTCCTAACAGCGTCTTTTCGCATGGGCCCGCCTGGATTCGAACCAGGGACCAACGGATTATGAGTCCGCTGCTCTGACCAGCTGAGCTACGGGCCCGCGGGTCAGGTCGAGGGTATCGCCCGCCGCAGCGAGAGCCACAGCACGAGCGGCACGGCGAGCGGCAGCAGCCACCACGCGGCGACGCCCGCCGCGGCGACGGCCGCCGTCGCGCCGATCGCGACCGCCACGAGCACCGCGACGAGCCAGTCGTCGCCGATCACGAACTCCCACCAGAAGCGCCCGAACGCGGCGAGCCGGCTCACGCGCGCACCTCCGCGGCGCGGAACCGGGCGCGGTGCTCGCGCCGCAGCAGGCGCACGAGGACGATCGACGAGAGGACGACGAAGCCGAGCACGCCGAGCAGCGACGCGTCGGAGCCGGGCCATTCGCCGCCCGCGCCCTCGACCGACCAGAAGATCCCGAACGTGGTGAGCATCACTCCGACGGCGAACTTCATCGCGTTCTCGGGCACGCGGGCGAGCGGCGCGCGCACGGCCACCCCGACTCCGGCGACGAGCACGAGCGCACCGGCTGCGCCGGCCGCGGCGAGCGGGATCGAGCCCTGTGCGCTGCCGAAGGTGAGCACGATGAACACGACCTCGAGGCCCTCGAGGAGGACTCCCTTGAACGCGAGCGTGAACCCGTACCAGTCGACGCCCGCCCGCTCGAGCTCGCCCGCGCTCCGCGCCTCCTCGAGCTCGCGCGCGAAGATCGCATCCTCGTCGTGCAGAGCCTTGTACCCGCTCGCGCGCAGGATCGCCTTCCGCAGCCACTGCAGGCCGAAGACGAGCAGGAGGGCGCCGACGACGAGGCGCAACGCCTGCAGCGGAATCACCGTGAGCGCCGGCCCGAGCGCCGCGACCGTCACCGCGAGCACGAGTGTGGCCGCGCCGAGCCCCGCGAAGGACGAGCGCCAGCCACGCGCGAGCCCCGCCGCGAGCACGATCGTCAGCGCCTCCACCATCTCCACGCCGCTGGCGAGGAAGGCGGACAGTACGAGGAACGTGTTGCCGGTGGACATCAGAGACCCCAGTGATCGCGAGGCTGAGGGTAGCCGGGCGCGTCGTCCGCGCTCGCGGCCGCCGTCGCCACGTCCGCCGGATATGTGCGCAGACCCTTGAACAGGAGCCACGCGCTGGCCCCGAGCGGCACGAGCATGACGACGAACGTCCACTGCAGCCCCGAGCGCCCGCCGCCGAACACGTAGTCCGACACCGCGCCGAAGAGGAGCGGGGCAAGCGCCATGGCGAGCGAGCGCAGCAGCGTCCGCACCGCTTCCGCACGCCCCCAGAGCAGCGGCGGCATGATGTCGAGCCGCGCAGCGTCGAGCGGCGGGTTCTGGGCGCCGAGGAAGAAGGCCGCCGCCACGAGGTAGGGCACGGCGGTCACCGCCTCGCGCGTGAAGATCGCCGGCACGAACAGGATCGCCGTGGCCGCAGCCGCGACGGCCGGCGTGAGCACGCGTGAGTTCAGCAGCCCTCGCCTGAGCAGGTAGTCGCCGACCGAGCCGCCGAAGAGGACACCCGCCAGCGCTCCTGCACCGACCACGAGCAGGAGCGAGCTCGCGAGCGCCTGGTCGATGCCGTACTGCTCCTTGGAGAACTCCAGGCCGAACGTCTGCAGGCCGGCGAGGAAGTAGTAGCCGCAGGCGCTCGCGGCGATGAGGACGACGTTCGTGCGTACGCGCAGCACGTAGCGGGTCGCGCGCACGAGCCCCATCCGCCGGGCCTCCTTCGGCGTCACGATGAGCTCGGGCTCCGGCGCGAGGCCGCGCTCCTGGGCGAGCCGCTGCGCGTCGGTCGCCTGCCGGCCCTCGTCGGGGGTCTGCGCCGCTTCGGGCGGCGGAGCCTTCGATGCGTGGGCGAGCACGCCCTTGCCGCCGCGCTCCGGCTCGCGCAGGCGCCAGACGACGAGGGCGAGCGCGAACGCGGGCAGCGCGAGGATGACGAAGGCAGCCCGCCAGGAGAGGGCGCCGATGTTGCCGGTGACCGCGAAGCCCACGCCGGCGCCGAGATACTCGCCGGCCAGGATCACGCCGTAGATCCGCCCGCGCTCCCAGCTGCCGAACCAGTCGCCGACGAGGGAGGCGACCATCGGGCCGGCGGAAGCCGTGACGGCACCGAGGAGGAGCCGCGTCCACAGGAGCTCGGTGAAGTCGGTGGCCGCGGCGCTCCACAGCATCGCGCCGCCCCAGAGGACGATCGTGGCGCCGAGCACGCGCGTGCGCGTCACGCGGTCTGCGAGGACGCCGAACGGAAGCGTCGCCACCGCGCCCACGAGGGAGCTGACCGCGACGAGCAGGCCGATGTCCGTGTTCGTGATGTGCAGGCTGTGGCGGAGCTCGCTCGCCAGGGCGCCCACCGTGGCTGCGTCGGCGCCGCTCAGCCCGAGGATCGCGGCGAGGACGACGATGACGCGCGTACGCTCCTCGCCGCCGAGCGCGATCGTGAGGCGCCGCGCGAAGGCGCTCGCCGCCGCGGACCCGAGCGCAGCGGCGTCGGTGAGAACGCGTTGGGTACGCGATTCGTCGGCGCTCACGCTCCCATGGTCGCAGGAGTGGCAGCTTGCGCCGCCGGCCGGTTCGGTCAGACGTCCCGGCGGACGAGCAGGACTGCGGCGATCGCGATCGCGGCGGCGCAGTAGGCGAGCAGGACGAGCGCGCCGGCGAGCGGCGTGAGCGTGTGCGCGCCGTGGTGGAGCGTGAAGAGCTGGCTTCCCGCCTCGAGCGGCAGGTACTGGCTGATCGCGTTGTTCCAGCTCAGCGGCAGGACGTTCATGAGCGGCGGCAGCACGAAGAAGATGCCGGCGAAGGTCGCGATGCCGCCCGCCGTGTTGCGCACGATCGCGCCCAGGCCGAGCGCGAAGATCCCGACGAGCATCACGTAGAGCGCGCCGCCGAACACCGACCGCGTGACGCCGGGATGCGTGAACGAGATCTGGAGAATGTCGTGCCGCGCGAGGATCGCCTGCGTCGCGAAGAAGCTGATGAGCACGGCCGGCACCGTGAGGACGAACGAGACGACCGCGTAGTCGATGACCTTCGCCCAGAGCACCGGCAGCCGTGTCGGCACCGCGGTGAACGTCGAGCGGATCGAGCCCGTCGAGTACTCCGCGCTGATCAGGAGCACTCCGAGGACGGCGATCGCGAGTTGCGCGACGTTCACGCCGGCGAGCGCGATCTCGAGCGGGTGGCGGCCGGCGCGGTCCTGGGGAGACATCGTCCCCCAGTGCGACGACGTGGCGAAGGCGAAGATGATCGGGAACGCGATCGTGAGCAGGAAGCCGACGGCGAGCGACCACTTGGTCGAGCGCACCGAGCGGAGCTTCGTCCACTCCGAGACGAGGACGCGATGGAACGCGACCTGTCCCTTGGCCTCGAGGCGCGGCAGACGGGCGGCCGGGGCGACCGCGTTCACGTGACCGCCTCCAGCTCGGCCGCGAACTCGAGCTCGTCGCGCGTGAGGTTCATGAAGGCCTCCTCGAGCGAGGCCTGCTGCGGCGTCAGCTCGTGGAGCGGGATCCCGGCGCCGGCGGCGGCCTCGCCGACCTGCTCCGCGGTCAGCCCGTGCACCTCGACCGCGCCGCGTCCGCCGGCGACGAACTCGACGCCTGGGCCTGCGAGCTCGACCTGCAGCCGCTCGAGCTCGGGTGAGCGGACGAGCACGACCTTCTGCGAGGCGCGCGCCACGAAGTCGTCGACGCTCGTGTCGGCGATCAGCTTCCCGCGGCCGATCACGATCAGGTGGTCGGCGGTGAGCGCCATCTCGCTCATGAGGTGGGAGGAGACGAAGACGGTGCGGCCCTCGGCGGCGAGCCCCTTGAGGAGGTTGCGCATCCAGTGGATGCCCTCCGGGTCGAGGCCGTTGACGGGCTCGTCGAGCATGACGGTCTTCGGGTCGCCGAGGAGCGCCTGCGCGATGCCGAGCCGCTGGCCCATGCCGAGCGAGAACTGGCCGCTGCGCTTGCGCGCCACGTCGTGCAGGCCGACGAGGTCGATCAGCTCCGAGACGCGGCGCTTCGGGATCCCGTGCGTCTGCGCCAGGCCGAGCAGGTGGTTGTACGCGGAGCGGCCGGTGTGGACGGAGCGGGCCTCCAGCAGCGCGCCGACCTCGTGAAGCGGCGCCGTGTGCTCGCGGTAGTGGCGGCCGTTGACGGTGACGTCGCCGCGCGTGGGCGCGTCGAGGCCGAGGATCAGGCGCATGGTGGTCGACTTCCCGGAGCCGTTCGGCCCGAGGAAGCCCGTCACGATCCCCGGCTTCACCGTGAAGCTGAGGCCGTCGACGGCACGCTTCGAGCCGTAGTCCTTCGTCAGATCGCGCGCCTCGATCATGGCTTGAAGGTAGTGAACCTTCGTGAGTCGCAGGTGAGGATGTGCGCGTGACGCTCGGCTTCTTCCTCTCCACCCACACGATCGACGGCTGGCTCTCGTCGTACGGCTACCTCGTCGTCTTCCTGCTCGTGATGATCGAGAGCATCGGCGTGCCGGTGCCGGGCGAGACGGCCCTGATCGGCGCGGCGCTCTACGCAGGCTCGACGCACAAGCTCGAGATCTGGCTCGTGATCGCGGTCGCGATCGCCGGCGCCGTCATCGGGGACAACATCGGCTTCGCGATCGGGCGCTACGGCGGCGCGAAGCTCCTCGTGCGCTACGGGCACAAGATCCGGCTGCACGAGGCGCGGCTCAAGATCGGGATCTGGCTCTTCCGACGCCACGGCGGCAAGGTCGTCTTCTGGGGCCGCTTCGTCTCGATCCTCCGCACCTGGGCGGCGTTTCTCGCAGGAGCGAATCACATGGAGTGGCCCCGCTTCCTCTTCTTCAACGCGGCCGGCGGGACGGTGTGGGCGACGCTCTACAGCGTCGCGTACTACGAGTTCGGCGGCGCGCTGAGGAAGCTGAGCACCACGATCGACGTCGTGCTCGGGGTCACCGGCACCGCCATCCTCGTCGCGTTCGTCGTCTGGACGAGACGCAAGGAGGCAGAGCTCCAGGAGCGCGCCGAGCGAGAGGTCGGCGGCTCGGTCGCCGAGGAGCTCGGTGCAGAGGAGGGCGGCACGTAAGCTGGAGGGCATGTTCCTCTTCACGAAGAAGTCCGAGCAGGTCACACCCGACGAGGCTCTACCCGGCCGCGGGACTCCGATGCCGGTGCCCGAGCGGCACGAGGTGCTCGGAACGCCGCTCCGGCCGCCGTTCCCGGAGGGGATGGAGCAGCTCGTCGTCGGGATGGGGTGCTTCTGGGGCGCCGAGCGCGTGTTCTGGCAGGCCGACGGCGTCTACACGACCGCGGTCGGCTATGCCGGCGGCTACACGCCGAACCCGACCTACGAGGAGGTGTGCAGCGGGCGCACCGGCCACACCGAGGCGGTGCTGGTCGTCTTCGACCCGGCCGTGATTCCGCTCGAAGGCGTCCTCCGGCTGTTCTGGGAAGGGCACGATCCGACCCAGGGCATGCGACAGGGGAACGACCGCGGCACGCAGTACCGCTCGGCGGTCTACTGGGCGAGCGACGCGCAGCGCGCGGCCGCCGAGTCGACGCGCGACATGTTCCAGGCCGAGCTCGCGCGCTCCGGCTACGGCGAGATCACGACCGAGATCGCGGAGGCCGGTCCCTTCTACTACGCCGAGCCGTACCACCAGCAGTACCTCGCCAAGAACCCGAACGGCTACTGCGGGCTCGGCGGCACCGGAGTCGCCTGTCCGGTCGGGCTCCCCGCGTCGTAGTGCCGAGCGCCCGCGCCCCGGGATTCGTCGTCCTGCGCGAGCGGGCCGACGGAACATGGGAGCTGCTCGGCGAGGTTGCACGCCGGCGGGGGCTTCCGGCCCGCGCCGCCCGCAGCCGGGCGATCCTCGACGCGACCGGCGGCGAGGCGAGGGCGGGCGAGGTCTACGCCGCGGTGCTCAGGAGCGAGTGGCGCATCGCCCAGGACTGGGCTCCTTCCGACAGCTAGCTCCGAATCTTGGAACCGGACGCGGCCGTTGTCCTCCGAAAGTACGCAAAGGAGGTAGATCCGTGGCAGATCGGACCCAACGGTTGAAGGGGAAGGCGAACGAGGTCGGCGGCAAGGCGAAGGCCAACGCGGGCTACGAGACAGGGAGCAAGAAGACCGAGGCCAAGGGCGCCGGCAAGGCCCTCAAGGGCAAGACGCAGCAGGCGGCGGGCAAGGCTCGCAGCGCTGTGAAGAAGAAGACGCGCTAGGCGGCGGTGAGACCATGAGACCCATCGTCATCAAGGCAGCCGCTCAACGCGTGACGGGGAAGCAGCCGTCGCGCATGCATGCGTTCTTCGCGGCCCTCGTGACCGCGGGTGCAGCGGGCGTGTTCGCCTACAAGCTCCTCCGCTCCGGCGGCGACTAGACCGTCTTGCTCATCGCGACGGCGTTCTCCTCGTAGCCGAGCGACCGGTAGAGGCCGCGCGCGACCTCGTTGCGCCCGAAGACGTTCAGGGCGATGCGGTCGACCCCGCGTCGCCGTGCCTCCTCCTCCGCGAAGAGCATGGCGGCCTTCCCGTAGCCACGGCCCTGGTGGGCGTCGTCGACGTGCACGTCGTAGACGAACAGGCAGGGACGCCGGCTCATGTCCTCGCGTTCCGCCAGCCACAGCTCGCCGACCGGCTCCCCGTCCGCCTCGAGCACGAAGACGATCTGCTCCTCCGACGGGCGCCCGCCGGGGAAGAGCTCCTCGATCTGCTGTTCCGCCCTCGCCGTGGCCACGTCCGCGGCGAAGCCGCCGTCGTCGATCATCGCCCGCGCGTAGCCCTCCCGCATCTGCGGCAGCCAGGCGCCGTACTCGTCCTCCCGCATCGGCCGGAACTGCACCGCCATACGGCGGAGCCTATCCCGAGCCCTGGTCCCCGCTCATGAAGAAGGACGCGAACGAGCCGGCGACGGCGGTGACGACGAAGATGCCCCAGAGCTCGAGCGCGACGTCGACGATCTGACCCGCGTGCGTGACGGGATTCTGGAACGACGACGAGACGGTCACGATCTGCACGGTCGCGAAGAAGAGCGCGTCGCCGAAGCCGTGGATGCTGCCTCCGTGCAGGCCGCTCTCGAACGACCACATGAGCACCGCGCACACCGCGTCGACGATCGCCGAGAGAAGGAAGGCGATGAGCACGCGCGCGAGCAGCCGCCGATGACGCTCGCTCCAGGTGATCAGGCGCCGCAGCTCCTCGCCCAGCATCGCGTCCGAGGCTAGGGAATGCCCCGGTCGGCATGGGCCGAGCCGCGCAGTTGACAAGTGTCGGGGCGGGCTGTTGAGTCACGGCATTCCCACGCATGCCGCGGGGGGTCGACAAGGAGGATCGATGAAGCGGTTTCTGATGCTCGTAGGGGTCGCGGTGGTGGCCGCAGCCATGTACGTCGCCGCCTCCCCGGCGAGCCAGCAGGCGAAGGGACCGACGGCGAGGCAGTTCAAGGCGCTGAAGAAGCAGGTGACGACTCTGAGCAAGACCGTGAAGACGCTCAAGAAGCTCTCTGCGGCTGAGGCGACGGAGCTCACGGACTGTGTCCAGGCGGCCATCCCGATCGACCAGTTCGGCGATCCCGACGGCTCGCTCTCGGGCACTGCTCAGGGATACGACTACGGCGAGGGCACGTTCCCCGGCACCGTCGGTCCCACGACAGGGTTCTTCACGACGGGCCTCGACGTCACCAGCACGAGTGACACCGGCGCGGTGTGGTTCGTCGGCGCGAAGGCGAGCCAGACGGCGGGGAGTCTGCCCGCCTGTGCGACCGACCTTGGCGAGAGCGCGAGCGCGCTCCGGCACGCCGCGGCGAAGGCCGGGATCCGGCTCCCGCACGCGTCGATGCACGCACCGTCGTTCCGCGCCCACGGCCGCTGATTTGACCTGAACTGGGGGAGGGCGGTGCGGCGCCGCCCTCCCTCGCTGACCTTGCTAGGCGGCGAGCTCCTCGAGATGGAGCCGGTAGAGGTCGGGCTCGCACGCCTCGAAGCCGTCGACGACGTCGGGGTCGAAGTGGGTGCCGCGACAGCGACGGATCTCCTCCGCGGCGGCCTCCCAGCTGACCGGCGCCCGGTACGGGCGCTGGTCGGTCATCGCGTCGAGCGAGTCGACGACGGCGAAGATCCGCGCGCCCAACGGGATGCTCTCCTCGGAGAGCCTGTCTGGGTACCCGTTGCCGTCCCACCGTTCGTGGTGGGAGCGGATGACGCGCGCGCCTTCCTGGTTGAGGAGTGGGACGTGGGCGAGCAGCCGCTCGCCGAGCTCGGCGTGCTCCTGCATCCGGCGGCGCTCGGCTGCGGTCAGGCGGCCGGGCTTGAGGAGGATGCCGTCGGGGATGCCGATCTTCCCGACGTCGTGCAGCAGGAAGCCCCATTCCAGGCTCGGGTCGTCGAGCAGGCCCGGCGCGACCTCGAGGGTGAGCCTCGTCGCGTAGGAGGTGACCCGGCGCGAGTGCCGGCTCGTCCCGAAGTCCCGCGACTCGAGCGCCGACGCGAGCACCGCGACGGTCTGCGCGTACGCCTCGTGCAGGAGCTGGTGCTGGCGCCGCCCGATCTCGATCAGCCGGTTCAGGTCGGCGACGTCGACGACGTCGCTCGGACCGAGCTCGCCGAAGCCGTTCTCCCGGACGAGCGGCGTGACGAGCGTGATCAGCTCGAGCGGGCTGAACGGCTTGCGGAGGAAGGCCTGCGCGCCGGCGGCCCGCGCCGAGCGGCCGGCCTCGTCGGAGCCGCTGATGGCGACGATCGGGATCTTGCTCGTCTGCGGCGTCTCGCGCAGCCGCTCGAGGTAGAAGATGCCGTCGATCCCGGGGAGCCCGATGTCGAGCAGGATCGCGTCCGGCCGCGACTCGACGAGCACGCGCTCGGCCTCGATGACGTCGTACGCCGTGTCCACCTCGTACCCCTCGAGCTCGAACGTCGTCCGGACGAGCTCACACAGCAGCCGGTCGTCGTCGATGACCAGGACTCGACGTATGCGGCGCATGACCGAACCCCCTTCTTGCTGACGGCAACTTCTGCCTTCTCTGTCGGCAAGAACCCGGGTCGCGATGAGGACAGGCCGCGTCGCGGCTTGGTCAGCTGGCGGGAGGAGTTCCTGCCGAAACCTGCCGCAGGGTGGGCGCAAGAGATCACCCTTTGGGGTGATGGCTAGCGGCGCTTCGGGACGAACCGACGGCCGAGCAGGCTCTGGAGCCGGTGGATGAACGTGCGGCCGTGCTCGCTGTCGATGAGCGGCTGCTCGCGCTTGCCCTGGATCGTGAACCCGATCGGGCTGCAGAGGTTCGCCGGGGGATAGAGAGGCACCGAAGCCTGCGCGAGCCCGATCCCGCCGGCGCTCCGGAACGAGAGCGTCGCTTGCGCATGCGCGGGCAGCGGGCAGAGGGCGACTATGCCGGGCGGTGAGACCGGCAGCGCATCGAACCAGCGGATGATCCGCGCGACCTTCGCCGGATCGGTCACGGTCAGGGACACCCGCGGTGAGCGAACCGCGATCGTGCGCGTCGCCGCGGGCACCTTCTCGGCCGGCGAGCGCGGATAGGTCCACTCGACCTGGACGTCGACGCGGATCAGCGTGCGGGTGCGAAGCCCGACGCTCGTCACGTTGAGGAAGCGGCCGGGCGCGACTCCGCCGGAGCTCATGGTCAGGTAGTGCGGCTTCTTCCCCCAGGTCGCGCTCGTGTGCGCGAAACCGTGGAGCCGGTGCGCCCGGAGAAACGCGATCACGGCCTTCAGCGGCTTCCGCACGCGCCAGAAGCGGTGGGCGTCGACCACTTCCCCGAGCGGTGTCGGCCCCGTCCGGCGGAGGACGCCTGCGTAGTGCCGCGGCCGCGAGATGCGCCGTGCCCCCGGCGGCGGTACGAACT
>DATFCX010000047.1:0-8106 GCA_035252585.1 Gaiellaceae bacterium | reverse complement strand
TGCCGGAGCCACTGGGGCCGAGGAGTGCGGTGAGCGAGCCCTCCGGGATCTCGAGCGAGAAGTCGTCGAGGGCGAGGAACGAGCCGAAGCGCTTCGTGACGTTGCGGATCTCGATGGACATCTAGTGAGCCCCCTCCCGGGGCCGGATCACGGTCAGGGCGACGAGCACGAGCACGGCGATCGTCGCGAGAACGAGGGAAACCGCGAACGCGCCCGCGGTGTCGAAGTTCTGGGTCAGCTCCTCCACGCGCGTCGTCGCCGTCTCCGTCTTGCCGCTGATGTTTCCGGACACGACCGCGACCGCCCCGTACTCGCCGAGGCAGCGCGCCGTCGTGAGCACGACTCCGTAGATCACGGCCCAGCGGATCGAGGGCAGCGTGATCCGCCAGAATCGCTGCCAGCGCGTCGCGCCGAGCGTCGCCGCCGCCTGCTCCTGCTCGTTCCCGAGCTCACGCAGCGTCGGAATGACCTCGCGGGCGACGAACGGGACGGAGACGAACAGCGTCGCCAGCACGATCGCCGGCAGCGCGAACAAGACCTGGATCCCGTGTCCGAACAGCCAGCTGCCGAACCAGCCTGTCCTGGGTCCGTAGAGGAGGTACAGGCAGAGCCCTATGACTACGGGGGACACGGCGAGGGGGAGGTCGATGAATGCGTTGAGCAGTCCCTTGCCGCGGAACCGGCGCCTCACGATCGCGAGCCCGCACAGCACGCCGAACACCGTGTTGAGCGGCACCGCGATGCCGGTGGCGATCAGGGTCACCTCGAAGGCGTGGAGCGTGTCGGGATCGGACAGCGTCTGCCAGACCGGGTGGAGTCCACTCTCGAACGTGCGGTAGAAGACCATCGCGAGCGGCGCGAGCAGGATCACCACGAGATAGCCGAGCGCCGTCGCCCGGAGGCCGAGCCGGCTAGGCACGTTCGTGCCTCGTGGCGAAGAAACGGAGGGCGCCAACGGCGAGCAGGAGGACGAAGGCGGCCGCGAGAAGGACGACCGCGACTGCCGCGGCGTAATCCGGGTAGCCGTTCTGGATCTGGGTGAAGATGAACACCGACGCGACCTCGGTGTGGTACGGGACATTCCCGGAGATCACGACGATCGAGCCGATCTCTCCCAGCGCGCGCGCGAGCGCGAGCACCACGCCGGAGAGGATGCCGGGCAGCAGGTTCGGCAGGACGATGCGCCGGAAGACTGCGAGCCGGCCGGCGCCGAGCGAGCGCGCGGCCTCCTCCATCTCGACGTCGAGCTCGAGGAGCACGGGCTGCACCGTCCGGACGACGAAGGGCAGCGTCACGAAGCAGAGCGCGAGCACGATCGCTCCGCGGGTGTAGGCGACGTGCGCACCGACCGGTGAGCGTGGGCCGTAGAGCGCGAGCAGGGTCAGGCCCGCCACGATCGTCGGGAGGGCGAACGGCAGGTCGATGACGGCGTTGACGAGCGCCTTGCCGCGGAAGTCGTCGTGGACGAGCATCCAGGCGGTGATCGTCCCCAGGACCGCGTTGATCAGGACGACGACCAACGCTGCGCCGAACGTGAGCTCGAGCGCCGCCACCGCCTCCGGGCTCGTCACGATCTGCCAGAAGCCGCGCGCTCCGCTCTTCTTCGCCTCCCACAGGAGCGCTGCGAGCGGCAGGACGACGACGATCGTCAGGAACGTGGAGATCACGCCGACGGACAGGCCGGTGCTGGCCCGTCCGCCGGCGGTGAGCCGGCGAGTAGGCGCCGCCGTGGGGGCCGCGACGGCGCTAATGGGTGGGACCTCCGACCGAGCGCTCGATCCCGACCATCCGGCCCTCGTTCGGGTCGAACCAGACGCGATTCGCCTTGAGCCAGCCTCCGAAGAGGCGGTCCTGGATCTTGAAGGCCGGCCCGGTGTCGTACTTCTTGCGCCAGCCGGCGAGATCCGGGCGCTTCAGCACCGACTTCACGACCGGGCGATAGCCGGTGGCCGCGAAGATCCTCTGCTGCTTCGGCGCATGCGCGTACTTGATGAACGCCTTGGCTGCCCCCGGCGCGTTCTTGAGCGCCACCATCGGGAGCTGGATCAGCATGGTGGGCTTCGGGACGACGAGCTTGCCCTGCTTGCCTGCGGCGAAGGCCGCGTACGCCTCGCTCTCGTAGGTGATGAGAACGTCGCCCTGCCCCGAGAAGAACGTGTTCGCCGCAGTCGACCCCGACGGGTCCTGCGAGACGACGTGCTGGAAGAGCTTCGTCACGAGCTGGACGGCCTTGTGGTCGTTCGCCCCCGACTTGCGCATCGCCCCGTAGGCGGCGAGGACGTTCCACTTCGCCGAGCCCGAGCTGAACGGGTTCGGCGTCACGACCTTCACGCCGGGCTTGAGCAGGTCCTTCCAGCCGTGGATGTGCTTCGGGTTGCCGGGCCTCACCACGAAGGCGACGACCGAGTCGGCCGCGATCCCTCCGTACGGAGCCTTGGTCCAGCGCTTGGGAACGAGGCCCGCATCGACGAGCGAGTCGATGTCGAGTCCGGTCGAGAGGAAGACGACGTCCGCAGGCTGCCCCGCCACGACCGCCCGCGCCTGGGAGCCCGAGGGGCCGTACGACTGCGAGAACGAGACCCCCTGGCCGGCAGGTAGATGACCGAAGCGGGAGATGAGCTTCTGCAGCACGGGCTTCGGGGTCGAGTAGGCGACGAGATTCACGGTCGTCCCTGCCCCGCGCGCCTGGGCGGCGCTACTGGCACAGCCAAAGAGAATGGGGAGGATCAGTGCGGAGAACAGGAGTCGACGCATCGCGCTGCGGTCCTTTCTCGGGATTACCTACCGTTTTTCTAGGTATTGGCGATGCTGATGACTACCATAAGCACGAGTTGGTCTGCAAGTCCCGTAACGGAATCCGAACAGTCAGGCGTCGTGCTGCGCCGCGGCGATGTCGGCGACCGTGGTCTGCTCCAGCACGCCGCGGATCTGCGTCCGTAGCTCGAGCCAGACGTCGCGCAGTCCCACGGCCGCTCCCTCGTATGCGAGCTCGTCCGGTCGCACGCCGCGCACGGTGGCGATCGGTCCTTCGAGCTCCCGGATGACCTCGGCGATCGAGATCTCCTCGGCCGGGCGCGCGAGCTGGTATCCGCCCTCGGCGCCGCGCTGGCTCGCGACCAGTCCACCGCTGCGTAGCTGAGCGAGGATGCTCTCCAGGAACTTCGGGGGAATGCTCTGCGCGGAGGCGAGCTGCTCGGCGGTCGTCAGACCGGGCGGCGCGGCGGCGAGCTCCGCCATCGCCCTCAGCGCGTAGTCGACCTTCGCGGAGACACGCATCCGGGCATTCTGCGGCAGCTAGCTACGCGGATGCGAGCGGTCGTACACGCGACGCAGGTGGCGCGGGTCGACGTGGCTGTAGACCTGCGTCGTCGAGAGCGAGCTGTGGCCGAGCAGCTCCTGGATCGTCCGCAGGTCGGCGCCGCCGTCGAGCAGGTGCGTGGCGAACGCGTGCCGGAGCCGGTGCGGGTGGGGGACGATCCGTCGCAGCGTGCTCGTGTCGAGCCGGCGCCCGCGGGCGGAGAGGAAGAGGGCGTCGTTCGCGCCCTTTGCGAGGGAAGGTCGCGCCTCCCGCAGGTACCGGGCCAGCCAGAGCGCAGCCTCCTCGCCGAGCGGGACGACGCGCTCCTTGCCTCCCTTGGCGCGGCGGACGTGGACGAGCTCCTGCTCGAAGTCCACGTCTCCGAGGTCGAGGCCGACGGCCTCGGCGCTTCGCAGCCCGGCGGAGTAGACGAGCTCGACGAGCGCGCGGTTCCGCACCGCGACGGGACTGTCGCCCTCGAGGGCCTCGAGCATCTGCTCGATCTCGGCGGCGGCAGGAGCGTCGGGGAGCCGGCGGGCCCGGCGGGGCGCGAGCCGGGCGTCGGGAACCTGGTCCGGCCCGAGCGCATGTCTGAGGAAGGCGCGAACCGCCGCCAGCTTGCGGCTGATGGTCGCCGGCGCGAGCCTCCTCCCGCGACGCGCGCCGCCGAGCCACGCCACGTAGTCGGCGAGAACGCGGACGTCGACGGCCTCGAGGCTCGTGCCGCGCTCCTCGAGCCAGGCGCAGAACTCTCCGACGTCGCCGCCGTAGGCGCGGCGCGTCGCGTCGCTGAGCGCCGGCGAGGCGAGGAAGCGATCGGCTGCAGTGCGCGCGTCCACGCAAGAACGGTTCGCCGGGCGTCGGTCCTTTCCCGTGCGCTAGCGTCATTCGTGTGATCGCGAAGCACGACGTGCTCGTCGTCGGCGCGGGCTGCGCTGGCATGCGCGCCGCGATCGAGGCCTTCGACGCAGGCGCGGACGTGGCGATGATCTCGAAGATCCACCCCACCCGCTCCCATTCCGGCGCGGCCGAGGGCGGCATCAACGCCGCGCTCGGGAACGCGTCGGAGGACAACCCCGAGATCCACGCGTTCGACACGGTCAAGGGCTCCGACTACCTGGGTGACCAGGACGCGATCGAGATCCTCTGCGACGAGGCGCCCGGCGACGTCTACCAGCTCGAGAACTGGGGCGCGGTCTTCTCGCGCACCGAGGACGGCCGCATTGCGCAGCGCCCGTTCGGAGCGGCGGGCGCGCCCCGTACGGCATATGCCGCGGACATCACCGGACACGTCCTGATCCAGGTGCTCTGGGAGCAGGTCTGCAAGCGCGACATCCCCACGTACGAGGAGTACTTCGCCTGGCAGCTGGTGGAAAACGACGGCCGCTGCCAGGGCGTCGTCTGCTGGGACCTCCTCGACGGCGGCCTGAAGACGATCGGCGCCAAGACCGTGATCCTCGCGACCGGCGGCGCCGGACGGCTCTACACCGGCACGACGAACGCGTACTCCTGCACGGGCGACGGGATGTCGATGGCGCTGCGGGCCGGCCTGCCGCTCAAGGACATGGAGATGATGCAGTTCCATCCCACGACCCTCGCTCCGACGGGCGTGCTCATCACCGAGGGGTGCCGCGGCGAGGGGGCCTATCTGCTCAACAAGGACGGCGAGCGCTTCCTCAAGCGTTACGCCCCGAACACGATGGAGCTCGCGTCGCGTGACGTCATCTCGCGGGCCGAGCAGATGGAGATCGACGCCGGCCGCGGCGTCGACGGAAACGTCCTCCTCGATCTCCGCCACCTCGGCGCGGAGCGGATCATCGAGCGGCTCCCGGGATCGCGTGAGCTCGCGATGACGTTCCTCGGCGTCGACCCCATCTACGACCCGATTCCGGTACGGCCGGGAGCCCACTACCACATGGGCGGCGTCGCGACCGACGTCTGGGGCCAGACCGAGCTCACGGGGCTCTACGCCGCCGGCGAATGCGCGTGCGTCTCGGTGCACGGCGCGAACAGGCTCGGCGGGAATGCGCTGATGGAGACGATCACCTTCGGCAAGCGCGCCGGCTCGCACGCGGCGGAGTGGGCGCTCAGCCACACGACCGTCGAGGTGCCGGACTCGGTCGAGCGCGACGCCGAGCGCGAGCTCACCGCGCTCCTCGAGGCCGGCGACGGCGAGCGGCCGTGGGGCATCCGCGACGAGCTCGCAAGCACGATGCACGAGAACTTCGGCGTCTTCCGCCGCGAGCATCCGATGGAGGAGCAGGGGAAGATCGTGGCCGGGCTCCGCGATCGCTATCGCCGCGTGGTCGTCGAGGACAAGGGGGAGATCTTCAACAGCGACCTGACGCAGGCCATCGAGCTCGGCTTCCTCCTCGATCTCGCCGAATGCATGGTCGTGGCCGGCGTCGAGCGCAAGGAGAGCCGTGGCGCACACGCGCGCCCGGACGACTATCCGGTGCGCGACGACGAGAACTTTCTCAGGCACACGATGGTTCGGCTGGTCGACGGCGTGCCGCAGCTCTCGTGGGAGCCGGTGCGGATGACGAAGTGGCAGCCCCAGGAGAGGAAGTACTGATGCAGGTCGCGCTGAAGATATGGCGTTACGACTCCGCGACGGGAGACCGCGCGCTGAAGGAGTACGAGATCGAGGCGCCCGACTGGGCGACGCTCCTCGACTGCCTCGACATCGTCAAGGATCGCCACGACGGGTCGCTCTCGTTCCGCAAGAGCTGCCGGATGATGATCTGCGGCTCGTGCGGGATGCGGATGGACGGCGCCGCCGTGCTCGCCTGCAAGACCCGGATGTACGACATCGCGCAGTCGGGGCACGTGCCCGTGATCTCGGCGATGGGGAATCTCCCCATCCTCAAGGACCTCGTCGTCGACATGGATCCGTTCTGGAGCAAGTTCAAGGCGATGTGGCCGTGGCTCGAGCCGGGCTACGACCGGCCGGAAGACGGGCGCGAGTACCGGATCTCGCAGGAGCGGATGAACGTGGTCCACAAGGAGTCGCTCTGCATCAATTGCGGCTGCTGCGTCTCCGAGTGCAACGCGATGGAGTCGGATCCCGAATTCCTCGGGCCGCAGGCGCTCGCGAAGGGGATGCGGTTCGTCGGCGATCCGCGCGACGCGGCGACCGTGGAGCGGCTGGAGCGGTACAACCAGGAGCACGGCGTCTGGGACTGCACGCGCTGCTACTTCTGCAACGAGCGCTGTCCCAAAGGCGTCGATCCGCGCGACGCGATCGCCAAGCTCGGGGCGGAGTCGATCCGCCTCGGCATCGACCGCGACATGGGCGCGAAGCATGCGAAGTGGTTCGTCCGCTCGAGCGAGACGACGGGCTGGCTGCGCGAGGAAGAGCTCATCCCGAAGACGCAGGGCTACGTCTCCGCGATCAAGCAGCTCAAGTTCGGCTACTCGCTCGCCAAGCACGGCAAGGTCCGCCCGGTCCCGATCCCACATACGGCGCGGGACGTCGGCGAGGCGAGGAACCTCCGCAAGCTCGTCCGCGACCAGGACCGGCAAGGCGCGCTCGGGCACGTGCAGGGCGAGCATGCTCTGGCGAAGCTCGACCACGGGCATGCCGGCGAGTCGCTCGAGGAGATCTACGCGCGGCCGGGCGCCGCGCCGAGACCGTGGCTACCCGAAGTGGAGGAGGCACCGCCGACGTGAGTACGACCGAGACGCCGCTGAAGAGAGTCGCCTACTACAAGGGCTGCCTCGCCTCCCTCTCGGCGAAGGAGCTGGATACGTCCACGCAGGCGCTCGCGCCGCAGGTCGGTCTGGAGCTCGTCGAGCTGGAGTCCGTCACGTGCTGCGGCGCCGGCGACATCCACGAGGCGGAGCCCGACTACTACGTCCATCTCAACGCCCGCATCCTCGCCTACGCCGAGGCGACCGGCTGCGACACGCTCATGACGGTCTGCAACGTCTGCACGCTCAACCTGCGCCAGGCGAACTTCATGCTCCAGGGCGACTCCGAGCTGCTCGCGCGGGTGAACGAGAACCTCGCCACGGTCGGCGTGCCTGCGTACTCCGGGAAGGTCGAGGTGCGGCACTTCCTCTGGGAGATCGCCGAGGGCGAGGGCTACGAACGGCTCAAGGGCGCGGCGCACAGGGGCCTCAAGGGCCTGAAGGTCGCGCCGTTCTACGGCTGCCAGATCCTGCGCCCATCGAAGATCATGGGCTTCGAGGATCCGGACCGGCCATGGTCGCTCGAGCGGATCATCGAGGCCTGCGGCGGCGAGTCGGTCGACTACCCGGCGAAGATCAAGTGCTGCGGCTTCCCGATCATCGCGGCGCGCGAGGAGACGGCGCTCGGCGAGGTCATCCAGCCGATCGAGCAGGCGCTGGAGGCCGGCGCCGACGTGATGGTCACGCCCTGTCCGCTCTGCCACCTCTCGCTCGACGCCTGGCAGCAGAAGCTCGAGGCGTCGACCGGGCGGGCGTTCGGCCTGCCGATCCTCCACCTCGCCCAGCTGGTCGGCGTCGCGGCCGGGCTCGAGGAAGCGGAGCTGAAGTTCAAGCGCCACATCGTCGATCCGCGGCCGGCCCTGGAGCGGCTGGAAGTCTGAAGGCCCTCGGCACGGCCGCCGGGGCGGCGGTCGGCTGGGGCCTGCTCGAAGCGGGCTGGCTGCGCCGGCGCGAGCTCGAGCTCGAGCTGCCCGGGCTGCCCGCGGAGCTCGACCGCCTCCGGATCGTCCACCTCTCCGACTTCCACTTCGGCGTGCCGTCACCCGGGGTCGGCGCCGCCTGGCAGGCGGCGGTCTGGGCTCGCGAGCGGCAGCCGGATCTCGTGGCGATCACCG
>DATFCX010000046.1:0-6704 GCA_035252585.1 Gaiellaceae bacterium | reverse complement strand
AGCGCGAGAGTGCGAGGAGGTCGTCCAGCGTCGGCGGCTCCTCCACGAGCTCCGGCTCCGCCGGCCCGCCGCGGCCCATGGCCACGACGACGACGCGGCGGTCCTCGGCGAGGGCGCGCGCGACGTGCCCCGCGACGGCGGTCTTCCCGATCCGCTTGCCGAGACCGATCACGGCCAGCGACGGCGACTCGACCGGCTGGAGCGGCGGCGGATCGAAGCGGAAGTCGGCGCCGACGTAGGGCAGCCCGAGCGCCAGCGCCCGCGACGCCCACAGCATCCGTTCGCGCGGCCCGAGCACCGGCTCGTCGGAGAGATCCACGACGAGATCCGCTTCGACCGTGTCGAGCGCCTCGACCAGCGGCACGCCGTAGTCGTCGTTGCCGCGCAGCTTCTCCGTCCCGCCGACGAGCAGCGCCCCCACCACGTCGTACGGCAGCGCCGCGAGCGCGTCCCTGACGACCGGTGCGTGATGCTCGCCGTCGATCAGGGCGACCGCACGTGCGCTCACGTCGCCCGCACCTCGTCCTCGATCCGCGCCGTGTACTTCTCGTACGTCTTCGTGTCGGTCGAGAACTGGATGATCCGCTCCTGGCCGTGGAACGGGTAGCGGCGCCAGACGTCCACGTGCGTCCCCTCGACCTCGACGATGTTGTAACAGGGGCGCCCCTTGCCTCTCAGCCGGGACGACGACACGGTGCCGGCGTTGACGACGAACAGATCCTCGAGCCGCCACGCGTACGGGACGTGCTTGTGCCCGGACAGCACCAGATCGACCTCCGCGCGCTGCAGGCTCTCGAGGGTGTCGCCCGCGTCGTTGACGATGTTGCGCTCGCGCCCGGTTCCCGGGACCGGGAGCAGATGGTGGTGGAGGACGAACACGCGCAGCGCGGCCGCCTCCCGGAACTGCTCCTCGATCCAGCGGTAGCGGCCGCGGCCGATCTGGCCGTTGTCGAGGTCGGGCTCGCTCGAGTCGACCGCGACGATCGTCGCGTCGCCGACCCGGAGCACCGAGTTCCGCTCGCCGAAGAGATCCTCGAAATGGACGTAGCCGACGTTGCGCGAGTCGTGGTTGCCCGGGATCACGACCATCGCCTCGCACTCGACCCGGTTCAGGTACTCGCGCGCGAGCGCGTACTCGTCCTTGAAGCCGTTCGAGGTGAGGTCACCGGAGATCACGACGACGTCCGGCTCCAGCTCGTTCACCTCGGCGATCGCGCGCTCGAGGTGCTGCGGGAGGAAGAACTGCTGCCCGCAGTGGAGGTCCGACAGCTGCACGATCCGGAACATCGCGCGGAAGGCTACGCGTCAGCGCTTCAGAGCGATACCGCGAGGAAGCGGTCGATCATCCCGTTCACCTGCTCGGGCGTCTCGAGCTGGTGGAAGTGCCCCGCCCCCACGGTGATCCCGACCTGCAGGTCCGGCTTGATCGCCTGCAGCCGGAGGACGTCGGAGTCCGCTCCGATCTCCGCGCGGAGGAGCAGCACCGGGATCTCGCAGCCTGCGAAGGGCTCGCGGCCGTTCCATTCGGTGACGCCGCGGATGACCGCCGCCGCTACCGGCTGCTCGGGGAGGCACATGTGGTCGACGATCCAGCGCGCGAGCGCCTCGTCGCGCGCGCCCATGTCGTGCACGTACGCGCGGCGGATCTCCTTTCCGTCCCTTCCTTCGAGCTGCTCGGCGAAGCCGCGGAAGAACTCGACGGTCTCGGGCAGTGGATCGATCGGCCCCGGATCGACGAGGACGAGCGCGCTCGCCAGCTCCGGATGCCGCGCGCCCAGCTCGACGGCGATCATCCCGCCGAGGCTGTGGCCCACGACGACCGGCTTCTCGATCCCGACTGCGGCACAGAGCGCGGCGACGTCGTCGGCGAGCTCGGGGATCGAGTACCCGCCGGCGGGAGCGTCGCTCTGCCCGACGCCGCGCAGGTCGAGGGCGGTGACAGCGTGGCTTCGCGCGAAGTGGTCGAACTGGGGGCGGAACGCGGTGTGGTCGCAGCACCAGCCCGGGACGAAGAGGAGCTCCGGCTCGCCGCTCCCGGTGCGCTCGTAGTACAGCTTCAGACCGTCGAGGTCCGCGTGCGGCATGACGCCGCGATCGTCTCACGACGGGATCAGAAGATCCAGCGAACCGGGTAGTACAGGGCGGCCGCGACGAGGCCGGCGGCCGGCAGCGTGAGCAGCCACGCCGTGACGATGTTCCCGGCGACGCCCCAGCGGACCGCCGACAGGCGCCGCGTCGCCCCCGCGCCCATGACGGAGCCGGTCACCGCGTGCGTCGTGGAGATCGGAAAGCCGAAATGGGTCCCGAGGTAGAGCGTGGTCCCGGCGGCCACCTGCGCCGAGAACCCGTGCTCGGGCTGCATCTTGTAGATCCGCTGTCCGAGCGTGCGGATCACGCGCCAGCCGCCCGCGTAGGTGCCGGCGGCGATCGTCAGCCCGGCCGCGATCTTCACCCACGTCGGGATGTAGAAGTGCGAGATAGAGCCGTGCGTGAAGAGGGCGAGCGCGATCACGCCCATGGTCTTCTGCGCGTCGTTGGCCCCGTGCGCGAACGCGACCCACGTTCCCGACAGGAGCTGACCCAGCCTGAATCCGCGATTCGCCGGGCCAGGCGCGAGGCCGAAGAAGACCCGGTAGATAACGAGCAGGAGGACGAACGCCCCTGCGAACCCGACGACGGGCGAGATCGCGGCCGGGATGACGACCTTCGTCCAGAGGCCGTGCCAGATGACGCCACGCGTCCCGAACCGGACGAGCGCCGCGCCGATGAGCCCGCCGACGAGCGCATGCGTCGAGCTCGAGGGCAGGCCGAGACGCCAGCACGTGAGATTCCACGCCACTGCCCCGAGCAGCGCGGCGAGGACCGTCTGGCCGGTGGCGAGGTGGGTGTCGACGAGGCCGGCGCCGATCGTCTTGGCGACGGACGTCGTCACGAAGGCGCCCGCGAGGTTTGCGGCGGCGGAGACGGCGACCGCCGGGCGCGGCGACAGCGCCCTCGTGCCGACCCAGGTCGCGACGTAGTTCGCGGTGTCCTGGAAGCCGTTCGTGAAGTCGAACGCCAGGCCGACGACGATCACGGCGACGAGGAGGGTTGTGCCCAAGCGTCAGCGGTTCTTGACGAGAATCGCCTCGAGGACGTCGGCCGCGTTCTCGCACGCGTCGACGGCGTCCTCCAGGCCCTCGTGGATGTCCTTCCAGCGGATCACCGTGAGCGGATCGTGGTCGCCGCTGAAGAGCGAGGACACTCCGTCGTGCGCAAGACGATCCCCCTCGTCCTCGAGCTCGCGCAACTCGATCAGCTCGCGCTTCGACTCCTTGAATCCCTCGAGCCCGCCGACCGCCTCGGCGAGCTTGCCGGCCGCGCGGCGGATCACCTGCGCCTGGCCGCGCGCCTGCTCGCGGATCTCGACCACGCCGTAGGAGACGATCCTCCCGGCCGCCTCGTCGACGTAGTCGCAGATGTCGTCCAGCGCGCCCGCCAGCCGGTACATGTCGTCGCGGTCGAAGGGCGTGACGAACGTCCGGTTCAGCAGGTCGACGAGCTCGTGCGTCAGCCGGTCGCCCTCGTGCTCCAGCTCCTTGACCTCGCGCACGAGGTCGTCCGCGCCATCGGGGAAGCGGTCGAGCAGCTCGATGAGACGCTCGGCGATCGCGCCGATGTTCTCGGCCGCCTGGTTGTAGAGCTCGAAGAACTCGCGCTTCTGCGGAATCAGCGTCAGACGCGCCACGGCAGGCGGTTGTCTATCACGACTGGCGCCGGGAGATGCGGCACAAAGGCCGGTGCCCGCCCTTTCGGCGTCCGACCGCGCCGCTACCGTGACCGGCGATGGAGCTCGAGCTCCCGGTCTTTCGGGCGTACCGCGGCGCTGAACCGCCGCGGTTTGCGAGTCCCGCGGAGCTCGAATGCGCGAAGGTGCTCGACTACTACGACGTCGCATGGGAATACGAGCCGCGGACGTTCGTGCTCGAAGAGGACGCGAACGGCCGCGTGACCGAAGCCTTCACGCCCGACTTCTATCTCCCAGAGCAGGACCTCTACGTCGAGATCACCGCCATGAAGCAGTCCCTCGTGACCCGCAAGAACCGGAAGCTGCGCAAGCTGCGCGAGCGGTACCCCGACGTCAAGGTCAAGCTCTTCTACCGGCGCGACCTGGAGCGCCTGGCCCAGCATTTCCATCTCGACCTCGCCAGCTGAGTCGGGTTACTTGCCCGGCGACGACCGCGTCGGAGAGATCCATCTCTCCGCTGCCGAGATCGCGGTCCGCGTCCGGGAGCTCGGGGCCGAGATCGCGCGCGACTACGACGGCCGCGAGCCCGTCCTCGTCGGCTCGCTCAAGGCGAGCCTCGTCTTCGTCGCCGACCTCTCGCGTGCGCTGCCCATCCTCCACGCGCTCGACTTCGTCGAGCTCGCCGGCTACGGCAGCGCGGGCATGGGCGGCCACCAGCAGATCCGGATGCTCAAGGATCTCGACCTCGACGTCCGCGGCCGCGACGTGCTCGTCGTCGAGGACATCGTCGACACGGGGCTGACGCTCAACTACCTCGTGCGCACGTTCGAGCTTCGCGGCCCGGCCTCCGTGGCGGCCGTGACGCTGCTCGACCGGCCCTACCGGCGCCTCGTCGACGACCTCCCTGTGCGCTATGTCGGCTTCGTCGTCCCCGACGAGCTCTACGTCGGCTACGGCTTCGACCTCGACGAGCGGTACCGTGAGCTCCCCGACCTGCACCTGCTGAACCTCGGCTGACGCGCCGCCCGTAACCGGCGCCGGCCCCGCGCCGTTTACGAGTTGAAAGTTGGAAAGCTTCCAGGCTCGGGGGACGCCTCCAACTGGGGTCCCGCACAAGGTCGTCTCCCGACGACACCGGCCGCCTCTCCGGGGGCGGCCGGTTGCCTTTGAGGCGGCAGGAGGGGACGAGTGCGCGTCGCCCCCTCCCCCCTGTCGGCGTCTACCTCTCGCCCGTCCCGCCCCTGCAGAGACCCAGCTTTCCGGGCGCGCCGTGAGGCAGGCCGTAGTACCGCCAGGAATCTGCCGCGGTCTGAACCTTCGACACGGTCTGCCCCGCTGCGGGATCCATGTCGTTCAAGCCACTCGCCGCGCAGGCCGAGTTCGCGTGATCGAGAGCCGCCGTGTCGTTCGTGTTGTGGACACAGACCGGGTTGTTCGTCCCCGCGCCGCACGGGACGCCCGGCGGGCCCTTCACCTCACCTGCGAGGGCGCCCGTCGCACCGGCGCCCATGAAGGCCACCGCACCGATGGCGGCCACGATTGCCCGTTTCATTCCTACCTCCCCTGTGGATTCGGGCAGTTGCCGAAGACTCACCGTAGGCCAGGACGCGGCGCATGTGGTGCAACTGGGCGCTCGGCCTTCCAAGCGCTGACTTCCCGGCGGCGACTACTCTGCCGAGGTGGTCACCGAGGGCGAGCCGGCACCGGACTTCACGACGACGACCGATGCGGGCGAGCGCGTCAGCCTCTCCGACTTCCGCGGCCGCCCGGTCGTCCTCTACTTCTATCCCAAGGACGACACCCCCGGCTGCACCGCGCAGGCGTGCGGGATCCGCGACGCGTACGCCGAGTTCGAGCGTGCCGGCGCCGTCGTGCTCGGCATCTCGCCCGACGACGAGGCGTCCCACGTGAAGTTCAGGGACAAGTACGACCTGCCGTTCACATTGCTCGCCGACCCCGAGCACGAGGTCGCCGAGCGGTACGGCACCTGGGGTGAGAAGCGATACCGCGGACAAACGTACTGGGGCGTCAGCCGGACGACCTTCCTCGTCTCGGCCGACGGCACGGTCGCGAAGGTCATGCACGACGTGAAGCCCGACACGCATGCGGACGAAGTGCTCGCGGCCCTCGCCTCGGCCTGACTCCGAGAGATCCCCCGGCCGGGGCATTCCGAGCACGAGGCTGCGGAGCGAGGATCGGACGTGCGGCAATGCAGCTCTTCCTACGCGATCCATCCTACACCGATCGTCTCGCGGCCTTCCTGACGAGCGTCGGGCGGCGCGCCGTCGTCGGCGCGCCCGACCGCGTCGACCTCGACGAGAGCGCCGAGGATCTGCAGCATCTCGAGCTCGAGCTCTACCTCCGCGTCTGGCGCGTGCTCTACCCGGACGCCGACGTCGAGCTTGCGCTGGGCTAGGCGCCGTCCCGGGTTTCTGCGACGCTAGACGCGTGCTCCGTTGGCTCCTCTCGCTCTTCGGTCGTGGGCGGCGGGACGAGGCCTCTCCGATCCGCGAGGCCGAGGCGTATGCCCGCAGCTACGGGGACCGGAGCGGCGAGATCGTGAGCGTGGAGCGCCAGGAGCCGAAGCCGATTCCGCGGCGGACCGGGGACATGACGGGCGAGCTGCTGCGGCGCGCGTTCGAGGCCAGGCTCGACTCGCGCGGCAGAGCCACGACCTGAGAGCGACGACCGGCTCGGCCTACGCGCCGCCGAACCAGCGATAGATCGGCAGCTCGGAGGAAGGCTCGGGGTCGCGCGCCGCGGTGGGCTCCTCGCCCTCGGCGTCCGGCACCAGTGCCGCCGCCACTACCTCCACTTCGGGTTCCCCCGCTGCCTGCGCTGCGGCATCCTCCTCGGCGGTCTGCCTGGCGGTTTCTTCCTCGGCGGCCCGCCGCGCGGCCTCGTCCGCGGCAGCCCGGCGCACGGCCTCCGCCTGCCGGGCGACCTCCTCCTCCGCGGCCCGTCTCGCGGCCTCCTC
>DATFCX010000045.1:0-35817 GCA_035252585.1 Gaiellaceae bacterium | reverse complement strand
GGAGCGGCCTTCGCCGCTCGCGAGCGGGCCCGCGTTGCTGGTTGAGCATCTGACGAAACGCTTTGGCGACCGAGTGGCGGTCGACGATGTCTCGTTCAGTGTCGCGGCGGGCGAGGTGTTCGGTTTTCTCGGCCCGAATGGTGCGGGGAAGACGACGACGGTGCGGATGTTGGGGACGTTGGTCGCGCCGACGTCTGGTTCCGCGGTCGTGGCCGGGGTACCGCTCGTCGCGGCGAACAGCGTCGAGATTCGGCAGCGGGTCGCGGTGATGCCCGAAAACCCGGGCCTCTATCTGCGGCTGAGCGTGAGCGAGAACCTCGAGTTCTTCGCGGGCTTGTACGGGATCGAGGAGCCGCAGGCCCGCATTGCCGCTGCGCTGGACGCGGTCAACTTGCGGTCGCGCGCGAGCGACCTTTGCGGCAGCCTCTCGAAAGGTCTGCGCCAACGGGTCGGTTTGGCGCGTGCGCTCTTGAACGACCCCTTCGTGCTCTTCCTCGATGAGCCGACGTCCGGGCTCGATCCCGTCGCCACCCGCGACGTCCACGAGTTGATCGACGGGCTGCGCGAGCGCGGCGTCACCGTCTTCCTGACCACGCACCGGCTGGAGGAGGCCGAGCGGCTGTGCGACCGGGTCGCGATCCTCAACACGACGCTCCGCACGATCGGACGCACCGACGACCTGCGCGACCGGCTGTTCCGGAAGCGGCTCCTCGTCGAGACGCGCGCGCCGCTGGCCGACCCCGGCTCGGTGTTCGACGGCCGGCCGGGAGTGACCGGCTGGGAGGCGAACGGCTCCGGCGTCTACGAGATAGCGGTCACGGACGCGAAGCTCGCTGCTCCCGACGTCGCGCGCGCGCTCGTCGCCGCGGGCGCCGACATCCTCTCGCTCGCCGAGCAGAGGCACTCGCTCGAAGACGTCTATCTGGAGCTGATCTCGGAGGACGTGGAGGTGACCCGGTGAGCGGCGAGCGGATCATGGCCGTCGTGCAGAAGGAGCTCCGCGACTTCCGGCGCAACCGCTTCCTCGTGGGGACGATGGCGGTGCTGCCGCTCATCTTCCTCGTCTCGCCGCTGATCACGCTCCTCCAGATTCCCGCCTCGACGCCCGTCTCCGTCATCCACCACGCGGTCGGCGGCAGCTCGCTGCTCCTCTTCGTCGTGCCGGCGGTGATCCCGCCGATCATGGCCGCCTACTCGGTGATCGGCGAGCGCGACCAGGGGACGCTGGAGCCGTTTCTCACGACCCCGATCCAGCGCGAGGAGCTCCTGCTCGCGAAGGCGATCGCGGTCTTCGTGCCGTCGGCGGCCGTGGCGTACGGCATCTACTTCGCGTTCGCGCTGACGGTCCGGTTCGCCGCCGCGCACGCCGTGAGCGCAGCGGTCTGGCACACGCCGCAGGTCGTCGCGCAGCTCGTCTTCACGCCGCTCATTGCGATCTGGGCGGTCTGGGTGGGGATCGCGATGTCGGTGCGCGCGCGCGACGTCCGGGTCGCGCAGCAGCTCGCCACGCTGGCGAGCCTCCCCGCCATCGGCATCACCGCCCTGATCACGTTCCGCGTGGTCACGCCGTCGGTGCGCCTCGCGGTCGCGCTCGCGGTCGTCCTGCTCGCGATCGACATCCGCGCCTGGCGCTTCGTCTCGAAGCTCTTCGACCGCGAGCGGCTCATCACCGGCAGCCGCGCGAAACCCTCATAGTTCAGGCGATGGCTCCGCAGGACGAACGGGTCGAGACCTTCCACCGGTTGCATGCCGAGGGGTGCTTCGTGATCCCGAACCCGTGGGACGTGGGCACGGCCGTCGCGCTCGAGCGGATGGGGTTCAAGGCGCTCGCGACGACGAGCGCCGGGCACGCGTGGACGCTGGCGCGCGCCGACAACGGCGTGCGGCGCGACGAAACGCTCGAGCATCTGCGCCAGATCGCCGGAGCCGTCTCGGTGCCCGTCAACGCGGACTTCGAAGGCGGCTTCGCCGACGACCCGGAGGAGGTCGCCGCCAACGTGAAGCACGCCGCGGCGACCGGCATCGCCGGCCTGTCGATCGAGGACTCGACGGGCGACGCCGACGAGCCTCTGTATGCCTTCGAGCACGCAGTCGAGCGCGTCCGCGCCGCGCGGCAGGCGATCGACGAGAGCGGCACGGGCGTGCTTCTCACCGGACGGTCGGAAGGGTTCGTCGTCGGCCGGCCCGACCTCGAGGAGACGATCCGCCGGCTGCAGGCGTACGCCGAAGCCGGCGCAGACTGCCTCTACGCCCCGAGGATCGAGACACCGGAGCAGATCTCGGCGGTCGTCGCGGCGGTGGCGCCCAAGCCGGTGAACCTGCTCGCGAACGCGCCGTTCGTCACGGTCGAGGAGGCAGCGTCCCTCGGCGTCCGCCGGATCAGCACCGGCGGCACGCTCGCCCGCACCGCGTGGGCCGGATTCCTGGCCGCGGCCGAGGAGATCGCGACCGAGGGCACGTTCACGCGGTTCGCCGGCCTGCCGAACGTCGACGGCCTGTTCGGCGCGGGCTAGCGGGACCTCGCGCGGCCGCTCGGACGTAGCGATGGTGTGACGAGACGCACGTTCGTGCTGGTGGTCGTCGTCGTCCTGGTCGCGGCGGCCGCCGTCAGTGGCTGGCTCGCCGTGCGGTCGAGCGGAGGCGTGACCGGGCTTTGCGCGTCGCCGCTCAGCGGTCTGAAGGAACGCAGCATCCCGAAGGCCGGGGTGACCGAGGCGACCGTCGTGCTGACGAACTTCCGCTTCGGGCGCATGGACGACTTCGACGGGCTCGCCTCGCGCCTCCGGTGGCCGCGTCGGGGCGTCATGGTGGCCGTCAGCAACGAAGGCCCGGACGCGACGCCCCGCTTCAGGCGTGAGTTGAAGGTGACCGCCGCAGACTTCCAGGGCTTCGAGGGGCTCAGGTGGCCCGCCGCGAACGTGGCGATCCGTTCGCAAGGTCGCGTCCTGGACGCCTACGCCGAGGTCAGGACGGTCACTCCCGCGGCGATCACCGCGGTGAACCGGGCGCTTGCCGCCGTTCGTATCTGCTCAGCCTGACTTCAAGGGGGCCCCGTTCGTCACAGAGCCCCCCGGCACGTCATGGGAAACGCCGCCGCCGTTCGTGCAGGGAGGATGGAGCGGTCCCGGCGGCGTACCGGGAAGGTCGTCGACGACCGTCTCGCGCAGGTAGACGGTCCAGGAGCCAGGTACTCCTCCGCTGCCCTCTTCGCCGAGCAGCTCCCCGGTGTTCGAGTCGAAGATCAGCTCACCCCGCTTGGGATAGGAGAAGCCGATCCCCGGGCGCCCATCGTGGTCGCGGACCGCGCCGAGCAGCTGGACGCCGGGGATGACCGCGACGGCTCGGAGGAGCTTCGCGCGCGCGCCGGGCGGCGCGTCCGTCTCGTGGAGAAACGCTTCGATGTCCGAGAACTCCTCGCCCGGCGAATGGCTTGCCTCGTTCTTCGTGATCTGCTGGAGCAGCACCTGAGGGTCGCTCGAGAGGCTGGACCAGTCGAGGTCGTTCCGCGGCTTGAGAGAGAGGCATTGCGGCGCGTACCAGTCGCTGCTGGCATGCCGGGCCAGGTTCCAGCGTACGCTCGGGCCGTACTTCTGCTCCATCCGCATACACACGGCGCGGTTGACCCACCGCCCGGGCCCGTAGGTCTCGCGAATCAGGCCCGAGCCGTCCGTCCCGATCCAGATCTCGCGTCGATCTGGGACGAGCGTCTCGCAGGCGCCGATCTGCGATTCGTCGAAGGCCGCATTTTCGGCCTCCGACCCGACAAACAGGTATTGCCCGGGCTTCGGTGTCAGCGAGTGGGCAACCACGCGCTGCGCGAGCCGGTCGAGAACCGCCGCGGCCGCGTTGCCAGGGCCGCCGCTGCCGGCGGGAAGAAGCGTGATCACCGCGGCCGCGACCGCAGCGCCGGTCACGGCGACGGCCGGCAGCACGACGCAGAGGCGGAATGGAGGAGTGAGCCCGGACAGATGTCCCCGCCCTGTGGTTCGGGCGATCTCGCCGAGCAGGTGCTGCTTGCGCGCCTCGTGGCGGCGGGGCGACAGATCGCGCAGCGGCGGAAAGGAAATCTCGTCGGTCATCGCTGGTGTGCCTCCTGAACGGTCGGACTCTCACCCTGCTCATGTCCGTAGCCGGAGTCGAGTTCCCGCAGGCGTGCCCGAGCGCGCGAGAGGCGGGAGCGCACCGTCCCGTCCGGGACCCCGAGCGCCACGGCGGCGTCCTCGTAGCTCAGCTCCATCACGGCGCAGAGGAAGATCACGTCCTGCTCGGGCCGGCGGAGCCTGCCCAGGAGATCGAGTGCCCGCCGAGCCTGCCGCTCGTCGTCGACGCGCTGCTCGACGTCCTCGGCGGGATCCGGCTCCCGCTCGACGGCGGGTAGGCGGCTCAGCGCCCTGGCGAAGCGTCGCTCCGAACGTCGACGGTTGCGGACGACATTCGTCGCGACCCCGTACAGCCAGGGCAGCACCTTGTCCGAGGGCAACTCCTTGTCGCGCCGCCGCCAGGCTTCGAGGAACACGACCGAGAGGGCGTCCTCCGCGGCCGCCCAGTCGCCGAGCCGGCGGAAGCAGTAGTTGTAGATCGTGCGCGCGTGACGGTCGAACAGCATCCCGAAGGCGTCGCGATCGCCGGCATGCGAACGTGCCCACAGGTCGGCATCCGAGGGCTCCATCTCCCTGTCATGTCCGAAGGCGTCGATCGAGTTCCTTCTAGCCCACGCGCAGCCTTGACGCCGGCGGTGGTGCTAGTAATAATGGTGCCATGCTCGTCGACCCGCCTCCACGGCCGGCGGTGCAGGAGGAGCCCGAGGCCCTCATCCCCGAGGCACGCGACCGGCAGCGGCGAAGACGGCAACTCGGAGGAGGTCCGCCCCGATGTCGTTCCGCTCAGTTGAGGCCCGCGGACCCGAAGCGACCCGTTCTGGCCACCGCGCTTCCGGTCCACGGTTGGGGCCTTGTGGTCGTCACGAACACGAGCGGCGCGGCATGCTCGCTTCCCGCGCCCCAGGTCACCGTCCTCTCGGGGGGAAAGACGCTGCCGCTGAAGGACGTCCACGGCCAGACGTTCGGGAGCGGGCCGGTCGTGCATTCCCTCCAACCGGGCAAGAGCGCCGAGATCGACTTCGCGTGGCAGAACTGGTGCGGCCGGCCGTCACTCAGGAACGGCGGCCCCTACACGGAGACGCTCCGGCTCCGCCTCGGCGGCGCCTTGACCGTCACCGGGCTGATTCGCAGGCCCGACTGCCTGCGGCCCGGCGCACCCTCGACCATCGAAGTCGCAGAACCGCGCGCCTGGGCGGCCAGGAAGCTCTAGGCCCGTCGCGGCAGGGATCCCGCCTCGCCGGCGCTCGGAATCACCCGTGAGCTGTGATGTGACAGATGCAGGGGCCGGGGCGTATAAGCGGCAAGAGTTGGCCGCCGCCGGTCGGTGCGCCGCGATTCGGCTCTATCCGCTCGCCGGAGGACAATCGCCGTCGTGACCTCATTGTCTCAGGAGCTGCCGCGCCCCGTGGTGGCATCGAACGTCCTGTCGCAGGTGGTGGAAGCCGGGGTTCCACTGGTCGGTTTCGTCGTCTTCACGTTGGTCTGGATCGGCCGTGGCGTCGTCCTCCATCCGACCACCAGGGTGCTCGGCGACGCTCTTTCCGACAAGACGATCCTGATGTGGTCGTTCCTGTGGTGGCCCCACGCAATCGCCCACGGACAGGATCCCTTTCACGCGACTGCGGTCTGGGCCCCGCACGGCGTCGATCTCGCCTGGGTCACATCGTCGCCCACGCTCGGCCTTCTGCTCACACCGTTGAGCGAGACCGTCGGGCCCGTCTTCGCCTATAACTTCGCGGCTCTGGCGGCACCACCGCTCGCCGCGTGGACGGCATATCTGCTCGCGCGCCGTCTGACGGGCAACCTCGCGGCCTCCCTCTTCGCCGGGTTCCTGTTCGGATTCTCGCCGTACGTCGTCGGCCAGTCGATCGGCCACCTCAACCTGTCGTTCGTCTGCCTCGTCCCCCTCGCCGGGCTGCTCGCGGTCCGCGTCTTCCAGGGAAGTCTGGGCCGCCGGCGCTACACGGTGGCGCTCGCGGTCGTCCTCGCCCTGCAGTTCGGCATCTCCACGGAGATCTTCGCGACGCTGACGCTGCTCGGGGTCGTCTGCTTCGTCCTCGCCTTCTTCCTGCTCGACTCACGAGCCCGGCTGGCAGCACTGGCCCGGTCCACGGCGCTCGCCTATGTGGCCGCCGGCGCAATCGTGTCTCCCTATCTCGTCCACGCCTTTGCGAGCGGCACGACGCCACCGCTGCGGCCCCACCGAAACCAGCATTCCCTCGACTTGGCAAACATCGTCTTCCCGACGCGGGCGACCTGGTTGAGGCCCCCGCACAGCCACGCGGTCGTCAGTCGATTCGCGAGCAACATCGACGAAATCGGCGGCTACGTCGGAGTCCCGCTCCTCGTGGTCGTGGTGCTCGCCGCGGTCTTGCTCCAGGGCCGGCTCCGCCGCGGCGTCTGGCTCCTCCTTCTCGCTGCCATTGCCGCGTGCGCCATGGCCGCGGGACCCACGGTACGCGTGGCAGGGCATCCTCTGGTGACGGGCATCTGGGCCGGAATCGACCGTCTCCCTGCCCTCGGCGAGGCGCTCCCGATTCGGCTCGAGATGTACTCCGGGCTGTTCCTCGTCCTGGCCGCCGCGATATGGCTCGCCCAGCCCGGCCGCCGCATCTGGCGGTGGGGCCTCGCCTGCCTGGCCGTGGCGAGTCTCCTCCCGACACCCGGCAGCGCGTTCTGGACGTCGCACGTGCGACAGTCGCGATTCTTCGAGTCGGC
Organism: Gaiellaceae bacterium; assembly: GCA_035252585.1. Taxonomy (GTDB): domain Bacteria; phylum Actinomycetota; class Thermoleophilia; order Gaiellales; family Gaiellaceae; genus Palsa-739. Next base: position 28,999 of record DATFCX010000045.1, on the reverse strand, counting down.
TGCGAATCGCGTACTCGTCCATCGCGGCGATACAGCGCTCGTCCTCCCGTACATGAGCCGCCACAGCTGGTCGATGCTCTGGCAAGCCGAGACGCACTTCCGGTTCACCATGATCGGCGGTCACGTCGGCCAGGCGATCATCCCTTCGGAATGCCCGTGGTACCGCGACTACGAGAGCCTCGGCGGCGGCAGACCACCGGGTGGCGCCGCCGGCTTCCGCCGGTTCCTGCTCGCTCACCATGTGAACGTCGTCCTCGAGGGCCCGCGGACGAGTACGCGCGTGAGAACGCTGATCGCGGCGTCGCTTCCCGACGTCCCGCAAGTGCACCTGGCAGGGGTGACGGTCTTACGGTTGTCCAATCTCTCTCGGGCCCTACCGCACGATGCACCGCCGCTGTCACCCACACGGCGGAGGAACCACGGCCCCTGGCAGGTTTGCAGCCGCCTGCACAAGACCAGGCGTCCTTTCGCCTGAGGCCGCCGAGCTACTTCGTCCCGTAGAGGCGGTCGCCGGCGTCGCCGAGGCCCGGGACGATGAAGCCGCGCTCGTTCAGGGCCCGATCGACGGCGGCGCAGACGATGTGGACGTCCGGATGCTGCCGGTGCACCTCCTCGATTCCCGGCGGCGCGGCGACGATGCAGACGAGCGTCACCGAATGCGCGCCCGCGTCTTTGACCGCCTCGATCGCGGCGCAGCTGGAATGGCCCGTCGCGAGCATCGGGTCGAGGACGATCGCGTCCCTCTCGGCCAGGTCGTCCGGCAGCTTGAGGTAGTACTGGACCGGCTCGAGCGTCTCCTCGTCGCGGTACATGCCGACGAAGCCGACGCGCGCGCTCGAGACGAGCGAGAGGACGCCGTCGAGCATGCCGACGCCCGCCCGCAGCACCGGGCAGACCGCCACCTTCTTGCCGGAGATCCGCTGCACGGTCATCGGCTCGAGCGGCGTCTCGACCCGTGCCTCTTCGGTAGGCATGTCTTTCGTGGCCTCGTACGTGAGGAGGAGCGTGATCTCGTTGGCGAGCTTGCGGAAATGGACGGTCGGCGTCTCCTTGTCGCGGAGATAGCCGAGCTTGTGCTGGATCAGCGGGTGCTCGACGACGGTCAGGCGTGGTTCCCTCACCTCGGGGCCCCCAGGAAGTGCTTCGCACTTTCTGGGGTGATCATGCGACGTACGTGGTGTAGCCGCGGAAGCCTTCGTACAGCGGCCGCTTCGCGCAGAGCGCCGCAACTCGCCCGCGCAGCCCGTCGAGGTCCGGTGCGTCGGTCAGCGCGTCGCAGATGATCCGCCCCACCTCGCGGAAGTCGTCCTCGTCGAAGCCGCGCATCGTCATCGCCGGCGAGCCGAGCCGGATCCCCGACGTCACGAACGGCGACCGCTCGTCGAACGGAATCGTGTTCCGGTTGACCGTGACGTCGATCTCGTGCAGCCGCTCCTCGGCAGCCTTCCCCGTCCACTCGGACGCGCTCAGGTCGACGAGCAGGAGGTGCGTGTCGGTGCCGCCGGTGACGAGCGAGAGCCCGCCTTCCTGCAGCGTCTCGGCCAGCGCGTCGGCGTTGCGGCGGATCTGCGCCTGGTACTCGCGGAAGGCGTCGGTCATCGCGATCCGGAAGCACGTCGCCTTCGCCGCGATCGTGTGCTCGAGCGGGCCGCCCTGCATCCCGGGCATGACGGCCGAGTCGAGTGCCTTGGCATGCTCCTCGCGGCAGAGGATGAAGCCGGCGCGCGGGCCCGCGAGGGTCTTGTGCGTCGTGGACGTGACGAAGTCGCAGTGCTCGACTGGATTCGGATGCAGGCCGGCCGCGACGAGTCCGGCGAAGTGGGCCATGTCGCAGAGGAGAAGCGCGCCGACCTCGTCGGCGATGGACCGGAAGCGCTCGGTGTCGACGGTGCGCGGATAGGCGGAGCCGCCGCAGACGATCACCTTCGGCCGCGCCTCCTTGGCCTTCGCGAGCACGTCGTCGTAGTCCACGGTCATCGTCTCGCGCGAGACCTCGTAGTGCGCCACGTCGTAGAGACGGCCCGAGAAGTTGACCTTGTGCCCGTGCGTGAGGTGGCCGCCCTGGTTCAGCGCGAGCGCCATCAGCGTCTCGCCCGGCTGCATCACCGCGGCGTAGACCGCCATGTTGGTCTGCGCGCCGGCGTGCGGCTGGACGTTCGCGTGCTCGGCGCCGAACAGCTCCTTCGCGCGGTCGATCGCGAGCTGCTCGATCTCGTCGATCACCTCGCAGCCGCCGTAGTAGCGCCGGCCCGGGTAGCCCTCGGCGTACTTGTTCGTCGCCACCGAGCCGACGGCCTCGAGGACGGCAGGCCACGTGAAGTTCTCCGAGGCGATCAGCTCGATCTGCCCGCGCTGGCGTTCGAGCTCGTCGCCGAGGAGACGCGCGACGTCGGGATCGAGCTCGTCGAGGCCCGCATGCTTCAGCTCCTGGAACGTCGCCTGCTTCGTGGCCATGTATGGATGCTACTCGGGGAGCAGGCCGGCGCCCTGCCGCAGTACGCGCGGCTCCGGTCCCGTCACGTCCACGACCGTCGACGGAAGGCCGGGAAGCTCGCCCGCGTCGACGATCGCGCCGCAGGCGACGCGGATCTCCTCCGGAACGTCCTCGACGCGGCGCGGGTCCGGCCCGCCGGAAGCGTTCGCGCTCGTCGCGGCGACGACGCCGACCGCGCGGACGACCGCGGCTGCGCTCGGCGGCAGCTTCGGGACGCGGACGCCGACGTTTCCGACGACGAGCGTGAACGGCCCCGGCAGGTACCGCTCGAGGACCGGACGGGCGAGGGCCGGCACCGCCGCGACGAGCGTCTCCACGTCTGCGGCGAGGAGCGCGACCGGCTTCGAGCGGTCGCGGCCTTTCAGCTCGTACAGCACGTCCTCGTGCTCCGGCAGCGCGCAGAGCCCGTAGACGGTGTCGGTCGGGAGGATCACGGCGCGGCCGGCCCGCAGCGCCGCGACCGCCTCCTCGCTCACAGGAGGAAGTCGGTCAGCGCGGCGCGGAACGCCTCGGGCTGCTCGACATAGAGGAAGTGGCCGGAATCCCGAATCGTGACGAGCCGGACGTCCTGCAGCTCGCCGGCGATCGCTTCCGCACAGACCGGCCCCGCGATCATGTCGTCGTCGCCGACGACGACGAGCGTCGGCGCCTCGATCGTCCGCAGGTCGCTCCGGAGATCGAAGGTCGGAAACTCCACCGTGTTGAACTGGTGCAGCGGCTCGTGGTGCGCGAAGTCGGCGAACAGCTCGTGGCCCACCTTCTCGTTGCCTTCCCAACGATGGAAGTAGAGCGGCGCCTGCCGCTGCACGTTCGCGATCAGCTCCTCGACGGACGAGAACGCGCCGGCCTGCTCCTCCTCGATCGCCTTCTGCGCCTCCGCGAACCACGGCTGCCCGCTGCGCGTCTCGATCGCGCGCTCCATGGCCGCCTCCGCCTCGTCGCCCCAGACGGCCAGCGTCGCGGCGAGCACGAGCCGGCGGATGCGCTGCCCGTACGCGGCCGCGTAGGCCATCGCGACGATCCCGCCGTGCGAGAAGCCGAGCAGGTCGAGCTGCTCGACGCCGAGGTGCTCGCGCAGCGCCTCGAGGTCTTCGACGTACGAGCGAAGCGTGTAGTCGTCGGCGGGATCCGAGCCGTGGGAGCCGCGCGGGCTGAGGAGGACGAGCTCGAACGTGTCGTCGAGACCGGCGAGATCCCGGAACTCGGCGGCCGATCCGCCGGGGCCGCCGGGATGGCAGACGAGGAGCGGCCCGCTCCCGCGCCGCTCGTACGAGAGGGTGAGCCCGTCGGGCGTGGTGAAGATCTCGATCACGGCAGCCTCCCCTCGACGACCCTAGCGCGGCCGGTGAGGTCGGCGGTGACCGTCACGCCACGGCAGCCGATCCGCTCGAGCATCCGCGCGACTTCGTCCGCTCCGCCGTCCCCCACCTCGAACACGACGAAGCAGGCCCTGGCCGCGCGCGCGAGCCGCTCGTGCTCGCCGCGGCCGAGGAGCGCGACCGCCGGCTCCCAGCGGAGCTCCGGCGGGACTGCGTCGAGGCTCTCCACATAGGGAGGGTTCGCGACGACGAGGTCCCAGCCCTCGGCCGCGGCTTCGGCGCCGTCGCCGTGCCGCAGGTCGAGGTCGAGGTCGAGACGCTCGGCGTTCTCGCGCGCGAGCGCGAGCGCGTCGGCCGAGACGTCGATCCCGGTCACGTGCGCGTCCGGCCGCTCGTCCTTGAGCGCGAGCGCGATCGCGCCCGAGCCGACGCCGACATCGAGGATCCGGGGCCGTTCGATTCCCTCCGCGACGGCGAGCGCGCGTTCGACGAGCGTCTCCGTCTCGGGCCGCGGGACGAGCGCGCGGGCGTCCGTCTTCAGCGTCAGCCGCCGGAAGCCCCACTCGCCCAGCACGTAGGCGAGCGGCTCTCGCGCCTCACGCCGTGCCAGGAGCGGCTCCAGGCCGTCCACGTCGACGTCGCTCCGCGCCGAGAGACCCGAGCGCGTCGTCCCGAGGAGATGTGCGACGAGCCATTCCGCGTCGACCCGCGGCGTCTCCACTCCTGCCGCGGCGAGCCTGCGCTCCGCCTCAGCGAGCGCCTCGCGAACTCTCACTCTCCCAACGCGCGGCGCCGATCGTCCGTCGTCAGCGCCTCGGTGAAGTCGTCGAGCTCGCCCTGCAGGATCCGGTCGAGCTGGTGCACGGTCAGCTTGACGCGGTGGTCGGTGAGTCGGTTCTCGGGGAAGTTGTACGTGCGGATCTTCTCCGCGCGCTCGCCCGAGCCGATCTGGGAGCGGCGCGTCGCGTCGAGCTCCGCGCGCTGCCGTTCGAGCTCGCGCTCGTAGAGACGCGCGCGCAGGACGCGCATCGCCTTCTCCCGGTTCTGCAGCTGCGACTTCTCGTCCTGCATCGAGACGACCACGCCAGTCGGGAGATGCGTGATGCGGACGGCCGAGTCGGTCGTGTTCACCGACTGGCCACCGGGGCCGGTCGAGCGGTAGACGTCGATCTTGAGCTCGTTCGGATCGATCTGCACCTCGACCTCCTCGGCCTCCGGCATCACCGCGACCGTCGCCGTGGAGGTGTGGATGCGGCCCGCGCTCTCGGTCTCGGGCACACGCTGCACGCGGTGCGTGCCTCCCTCCCACTTGAAGACGGAGTACGCGCCATCGCCCTTGACGGCGAAGGTGACCTCCTTGTAGCCGCCGCCGTCGTTCGGGCTCGCCTCGAGCTCCTCGACCTTGAAGCCGCGCCGCTCGCCGTAGCGCGCGAGCATCCGGTAGACGTCGCCCGCCCAGAGCGCCGCCTCGTCCCCGCCGACCCCCTGCCGCACCTCGACGATCACGTCCTTACGGTCGGCGGGATCGCTCGGCACGAGCGCCAGGCGCAGCTCCTCCTGCAGCCGGCCCGTGCGCTCCTCGAGCTCGGGGACGAGCTCGCGCAGGTCGGCGTCCTCACGCGCCGCCGCGAGGTCGTCCCGCGCAGCCGCCCACTCCCGCGCGAGCTTGTACGGCTGCTCGAGCTCCTTCAGTCGCCGCCCGAGATCGGCCGCCTCACGGTGGTCGTTGTAGACGGCCGGATCGGCCATTCGCCCCTGGAGTTGCTCATAGTTCCGCTCGAGCTCCGCAACCAGGTTGTCGAAGTCGGTCGTCATCGCGGGGTCAGCCTAACTTTTGCCCAGACCGCTTTACTTCGGATAGCTTCTCGCTTTAGTCGGTAAAGCTTCGATCGGGGAGGTCGCTAGATGTCCGTCATCGCCGAGGTCACCGCAGCAAACGACCGCTACGCCTCAGGGTTCGCCAAGGGCGACCTGCCTGCGCCGCCGGGAAGGAAGCTCGCCGTCGTCACGTGCATGGACGCCCGTCTCGATCCGGCGCGCTTCCTCGGCCTCGAGGAAGGCGACGCGCACGTGATCCGGAACGCCGGCGGAGTCGTGAACGACGAGACGATCCGCTCGCTCCTCATCTCCCACCACCTGCTGGGGACGGAGGAGGCGATCGTGATCGGCCACACCGGCTGCGGGATGCTCACGTTCACGAACGACGAGGTGCACGGGAAGCTCGGGCCCGAGTCGGAGAGCATCGACTTCCAGCCGTTCTCCGACGTGGCGGAGCGCGTCCGGCAGAGCGTCGAGGCGATCCGCAGTCATCCCCTGCTCGGGGACGGCTTCGGGGCGACGGGCTTCGTCTACGACGTCGGCAGCGGGCGGATCGAGCCGGTCTAGCCGGCCAGCCGCGCCTCGATCCCGATCTCGGGCACCCCCGCGAGAGCCTGCGAGACGGGGCAGTTCTCCTTCGCCGACTGCGCCGCGGCACGGAAGCCGTCCTCGTCGAGACCGGGGACGCGGCCCTCGACGGTCAACGCGATGGCCTTGATCCCCTCGCCCGGCTGGAAGGTCACGGTCGCGGAGGTGCGGAGCTCCTCGGGCGCGTGATCGTCCTTGGCCAGGATGTTCGAGAGCGCCATCGCGAAGCACGCGGCGTGCGCGGCGGCGATCAGCTCCTCCGGGCTGGTCACTCCGCCGGCGTCGTCGGTCGACCGCGCCGGCCAGCTCACCGCCTGCTCGCCGATCGCGCCGGTCGTCGTGGAGACGATCGTGCCGGAGCCCTCGAGCAGGCTTCCCTGCCAGCGCACCTCGGCGCGGCGCTCGGTCGCCACTACGCCATCACCTCGACGAGCGAGGGCTCGCCCGGCGCCTTCTCCAGGGCGAGCACCTCGCGCAGGGCGCGGATCGAGACCTCGAGCTGGTCGAGCGTCGGCTCACGTGTCGTGAGCCGCTGCAGCCAGAGCCCCGGTGCGAGGAGCGTCATCAGCACCCGGTTTCCCTGGTGCTTGCCGGCAAAACGGATCAGCTCGTACGCGAGTCCCGCGATCAGGGGCAGCAGGAGGATCCGGGTCGCGATCAGCCAGTACCACGCGGGACGGCCGAAGAAGGCGAACACGAACACGGCCAGCACCATCACCCAGAGCAGGAACGCCGTCCCGCAGCGCGGGTGGATGAGCGAGTAGCGCTGCACGACCTCGGGCTCGAGCGGCTCGCCCGCCTCGTAGGCGTTGATCGCCTTGTGCTCGGCGGCGTGGTACTGGAAGACGCGGCGCAGGTCGGGCAGGAGCGAGACGAGCGCGAGGTAGGCGACGAACATCGTGACGCGGATCAGACCCTCGACGATCACGAACCAGCCGCCGCTGGAGATCGGCAGGGCGTCGGTGATCAGCGCCGGCCCGACCTTGAACACCATCACGGCGAACCCGATCGCGATCGCGAACGCGAAGATGAGCGCCCCGCGCGAGAGCTCCGTCTCGACCTCGCCGTCCTCGCCTTCCTGCTGCGACGCGTAGTTCGCCGAGATGGCGAGCGCGCGGAAGCCGATGGCGAGGGACTCGCCGAGCGCCATCACGCCCCGCACGACGGGCAGCCGGAAGAAGAAGTGGCGCGCCATGGCCGAGTCGATCGGCCTCGCGACCTGCGCGATCGTGCCGGACGGCGTACGGACTGCGACGGCCCAGTTCCCCGGGCCACGCATCATCACGCCCTCGAGGACCGCCTGTCCGCCGACGTTCGCCATGGTGTCTCTTCGGCGCTAGCCGCGTCGCGCTTGACCGGCGCGCTCCAGGCGGCGCTGGAAGCGCTCGACGCGACCGCCCGTGTCGACGAGCTTCTGCTTTCCCGTATAGAACGGATGGCACTGCGAGCAGATCTCGACGTGCAGCTCGGGCTTCGTCGAGCGGGTCTGGAACGTGTTTCCGCAGGAGCACGTCACGGTGGCGAGGACGTACTCGGGGTGGATGCCGGCTTTCATTGCCCCCTCAAGATAGCAGCGGCCTGTCTCGGCTCCACGTTGCCCCCCGAGACGATCACGGCCACCCCCGGCCCCGCCTCGACCTTGCCCGCGAGGACGGCTCCGGCCGCCGCGGCCCCGGCCGGTTCGCACGCGAGCTTGGCACGCGCGTAGAGGAACCGCATGCCCTCGGCGATCTCCTCCTCGGTCACGAGCACGGTCTCGACGCGGCCGCTGCAGAGCTCCAGCGGCAGGTCGCCGGCGAAGGGCGGCGCAAGCCCGTCGGCGATCGTGTTCGTCTCGACACGGACGCTGCGGCCGGCGGCGAGGCCGGCGGCGAAGCACTGGGCCTGCTCCGGCTCGACGGCGACGACGCGGGCCCGGCCGTCGAGGCCGGTGAGGATGCCGGAGACGAGACCGCCGCCGCCGACGCCGACCACGACCGTCTCGAGATCCGGCACGTCCTCGAGCAGCTCGAGCGCGAGCGTCCCGTGGCCCGCGACGACGAAGGGATCCGAGTGCGGGTGGACGAAGACGCGTCCTTCCTCCTCGACGATCGCCTGCACCCGGTCGTAGGCAGCGGCGGGATCCGGCGGCGAGAGGTCGACCGTGGCACCGTAGCCGCGTGTCGCGTCCACCTTGAGCGGGCTCACGCCGTCCCACATCTGTACGAGGCAGTCGACGCCCTCCTCCGCCGCCGCCCAGGCGACCGCCTGTGCGTGATTCCCCGCCGACCAGGTGACGACCCCCCGCTCGCGTTCCTCGGCCGTGAGCGAGGCGACGCGGTTGAGCGCGCCCCGCACCTTGAACGAGCCCGTCTTCTGGAAAAGCTCGGCTTTCAGCTGGGCGTCGAGGGAGCTCGAAGGGAAGGTGGGCGTGCGCCGGATCCGCCCGGAGAGGACGGCGCGCGCCCGTTCGACGTCGGCGAGAGTGGGTGCGCTCACGCAGGGAGTGTCTCGCGTGCCGGAACCTTCGGCACGCGGAGGCGCACGGTGAAGACGGTGAGCCTGCCGGGGCTGCTCTCGACGTCGACGCTGCCGCCCATGGCGAGCGTGAGCTCCTTGACGATCGCGAGCCCGAGCCCGGTGCCCACCTTCCGCTCCAGCCCGTAGCGCTCGTGCAGGTAGAAGCGCTCGAAGGCGCGCTCGGTGTCCGTCTCCGCAAGGCCCGGCCCGGTGTCCTCGACGCGGAGGGTGCCCGGCTCCGCCACGACGCGCACCTCGCCGCCCGGCGGCGTGAGGCGCAGCGCGTTCTCGACGAGATTGGACACGACCTGGAGGACGCGGTCGGCGTCCCCGATCGCAGGCGCCGGACCGTCGGCGATCGCCTGCAGCTCGACGCCGAAGCTCCCGGCCTGCTGCTCGTAGCGCCGGACGGCGTCCTCGGCCACCTCGGCGAGGTCGATCTCGCTGTTGTGCACGTTGAAGTCGGTCCGGTGCATCTGCGCGAGATCGAGCAGGTCGCGGACGAGCCGCTCGAGCCGCCGCGACTCGGAGGCGACGGTGGCCGCGGCCTCCCGCGGGTCGACCGCTCCGTCCCCGACCGCCTCGGCGTAGCCGCGGATCGCGGTCAGCGGCGTCTTCAGCTCGTGGCTGACCGAGAGGAGGAAGTTCCGCTCGGCCTCCTGCGCCTGGCGAAGCTGTGACGCGAGCTCGTTGAAGGCGCCGGCGAGCGTCGCGATCTCCGCCGCTCCCTCGACCGGCACGGGCTCGGGGTGAGCGCCGCGCGCCAGGCTCCGCGCCGCGGCGGACACCCGGTCGACCGGACGCGAGATGCGGCGCGCCAGGAGGAACGCGGCGAGCGCCGCGAGAAGGCCGCCCGCAGCCGCTGCGATGAGCAACCCCCAGACGTAGCCGGACAGGAGCGAGCGTTCCCTCCGCAGGAGGATGAGGGTTCCCGGGTTGCCCTTCCGCGCGGCGAAGTAGTACCGGTCGCCGCCGAAGTCCATCGTCCCTTGCACCTTGTGGTGGTCGAGCTGCTCCTGCGCCCACACCGGCAGGTCGCGCCGCTTGTAGAGAAAGATCTCGTGCTCCGGCGACTCGGTGAGGGTCTTCTGGATCACCGGCTGCAGGTTCTTCAGCGAGCGCACTCCCTGGTTCCCGGCGATCAGGTCGACCTGGTGCGCCATGTCGCGCAAGGCCGACTTCTTGACCTCGCGCTGCGTGAGCACGAGACCGAGCCCGATCGTCAGCGCGACGCAGATGAGGACGACGACCCCGATCGCCCGGAACAGCTGCGAGCGAAGGCGGCTCCCGCGCATCTCAGGCAGGGACGAGCTTGTAGCCGGCGCCGCGCACCGTCCGGATCCCTTCGGGATCTCCGAGCTTGCGCCGCAGCTGCGCGACGTGCACGTCGACGGTGCGGGTGCCGCCGGGATACGTCATGCCCCAGACGAGATCGAGCAGCCGCTCGCGCGAGAGAACGATGCCCGGATGCTCGAGGAAGCACGCGAGGAGGTCGAACTCCTTGCTCGTGAGCTCGACCTGCGCTCCGGCGACCGTCACCTCGTGCGAGTCGCGGCGCAGGACGACCTCCCGGGCGGCGAGCACCTCGTCCTCGCTCCGGCGCTCGGAGCGGCGGAGGATCGCCTTGATCCGGGCGGACAGCTCCCGAGGGGAGAACGGCTTGGAGACGTAGTCGTCGGCTCCGAGCTCGAGGCCGGCGACGCGGTCCGGCTCCTCGTCCCGGGCGGTGAGCATCACGATCGGCACCTTCGAGCCGTTCCGGATCTGGCGGCAGACCTCGAAGCCGTCCACGCCGGGCAGGCCGATGTCGAGCACGACGAGGCGGACCGGCTGGGTACGCAGCTCGACCAGCGCCTCCTCCCCGGTCCGGCGCCAGACGACTCGCCAGCCGTCCTGCTGCTCGAGGTACTGCTTGACGAGGCGGCCGATCGAGTCGTCGTCCTCCACCAGGAGGAGCGCGCCTCCCGTTGCCGTCGCGGTCACGATCCCAGGATAGGCGCGGCTACGGCGCGCACGGTCGGTCGCGTCCCTACCTGCGCCGCCGGGGGATTCGCTCGACGTCCACGGACTGGGCCGGGCCTATGGGCGGCCACGTCACGACGACGCGCCAGCGCAGCGAGAGCGCGCTCAGCGGGAGGCGGCGTCCGAAGCGGATGACTCTGGTCGTTCCGACGGCGAGTGGGATCGCCTGGATGCGACCGTCGGCCTCGCGGAGCGTGAGCTGCGTGCTGTCGACCTGGGTGATGACGCCGCGGTCGAGGTTCCAGTCCTGCCCGTTCCTCTCGTGCACCTCGGCACGGATCATCCTGGGGCCGAACAGCTCGTTCACGAGGCCCCTGCGGAGCGCAAGACCCGGCGCGGCGAACCAGAGCGCGAGATTGAGCGCCACGAGGACGCCGGCGAGGAGGACGAAACGCCTGGTGAACATGGAACGCATTGTGGTCTGTCTACCGCCGGACGGAGTAAATCCGCGGTAAATCAGCTCGCGGTGTACTCGGGCCCCGAGCCGCCCTCGGGCGGCGTCAGGCGGCCGCCCTTGGCGGTGATCGCGCCGCACTGGACGCAGTTGGACGGGGCCATGTCGACGAGCACCGTGCCGTCGCCGTCCTCCCTCCCCACCTCGTACACCTGCGCCGGGCACATGTGCGTCCAGAGCTCCGCGACCTCGCGCGCCACGCGCCGCTCGATCCTGATGTGGTTCGGCTGGTCGTCGCGCGTCTTGTTGCCCGAGGCGAAGACGGACGAGAGCTTGTCGAACGTGAGCTTGCCGTCGGGCGCCGGGTAGCTCGAGTCGCGATCCGTGACGAGGAGCGGCTGCTCGGCATCCGGTTCGGCCCGCATCTTCCCCAGCTCGACGCGACCCTTCGACATCGTCATCGCGCTCGCGAGCGCCCCGCCGACGAAGAAGCCGCGCCCGAAGACCTGGCGCATGTTCCGCGCCTCGTACAGATCGCGCCAGATGAAGCTGTCGCGCACCGCATCGTCGTAGGACGAGAGCGCGCTCGCGGGCGTCTCTCCCCGCTGCAGCGCGCGGAACGCCGCCTCGGCGGCGAGCCGGCCCGACTCGATCGCGTAGTGGACTCCCTTGAGCCGCGGCACGTTGACCATGCCCACGCCGTCGCCGCACAGCAGCAGTCCGGGCGCGTGGAGGCGCTGCGGCAGCGAGTGGAAGCCCCCGCTGGGGATCGTCTTCGCACCCCACTCCACCCGCTCGCCTCCCTCGAGGATCCGGCGGATCTTCGGGTGCGTCTTCAGCTCCTGCAGCAGGTCGTGCACCGAGATCGACGCGTCGCGGTAGTCGAGACCGACGACGAGGCCGATCGTGACCAGATCCTCGCCCATCGGGTAGACGAACGAGCCGCCGAACTCGCGGTAGCGCTTGCCGGTGCGCAGCGGCCACCCCATCGTGTGGATGACGCGGTCGAGCGGCTTCGCGACCTTCCAGACCTCCTTGACCGCGAGCTCCCACACCTGCGGGTCCTCGCCGCGCAGGGAGAAGCGGTCGAGCGCGACGCCGGTGAGGTGGCCCTGCGTCCCCTCGGCGAGCACGGTGACCTTCGCGACGAGATCGGAGCCGGACTCGAAGTTGCCGAGCTCGCCCCCCTCCCGGTTGCGGCCCTTGTCGCCGGTGCGGACGCCGACGACGCGGCCGTGGGAGACGAGGAGCTTCTGCGCCGCGGTCTCGGGGAGGATCATCGCTCCGCCCTCCTCCGCCCGCTCGGCGAGGAAGCGGCCCAGCTCCGAGAGCGAGAAGATCCAGTTGCCGTGGTTCCGCATCGGCGGCGGCGGCGGGATCGGCAGCGCCGCGCGCCGGGTGAGGACGTAGACGGACTCGCCCGGGACCGGGCCGTAGGAGGGGAGCTCCTCCATCCGCAGGCGGTCCTTGAAGAGACGGCGGAGGGCGCGTGGATCCACGACCGCGCCCGACAGCAGGTGCGAGCCGGGCTGCTTGCCCTTCTCGAGCACCGCGACGGGCACCTCGCCGAGCCTCTCGGCGACGTCCGGATGCTCCTCGAGGAGCTGGCCGAGGCGGATCGCGCACGCGAGGCCGGCCGGCCCCGCGCCGACGACGAGCACGCCGACCTCGATCCGCTCGTCGGCCGGGTCGGTCGGCTCCGCGACGTAGTCGCGCGCGGAGAACGGCGGCGGGAAGTTCGACGGCCTGCTCATCCTTTGTGAGCGCGGACGAGCTCGGTCAGCTTCGGCACGATCTCGTGCAGGTCGCCGACGACGCCGAGGTCGCTGAACTCGAAGATCGGCGCGTTCGCGTCCTTGTTCACCGCGACGATCGTCCCCGAGCTCTGCATGCCGACCTTGTGCTGGATGGCGCCGGAGATGCCGAGCGCGACGTAGAGCTTCGGCGAGACGGTCTTGCCGGTCTGGCCGATCTGGGCCGCGTACGGGTACCAGCCGGCGTCGACGACCGCGCGCGTCGCGCCGACCGCTCCGCCGAGCGCCTTGGCGAGCTCCTCCGCGAGCGTGAAGTTGTCGGGCGCGCCCAGGCCGCGGCCGCCGGCGACGATCACGTCGGCGTCCTCGATCGACTTCCCTTCCGACTCGGCGTGGGCCTGCTCGATCATCTTCGTGCGCGTGGAGAAATCCCGCAGCTCGACGTCGATCTCGTGCGTGTCGGCTTCGCCGCCGGTCTCCTGCGGGTCGAAGGCGCCCGAGCGAAACAGCGCGAGCCGAGGTCCCGACGTCCAGCCGACGTCGACGGACACCGAGTCCTGCAAGGCGGGCCGCTTGCCCACGAGCTCGCCTTCCTGCAGCTCGACGTCGACGAGATCCCAGTTGAGACCCGCGTCGAGCCGTGCGGCGAGACCGCCGGCCACGTCGGCTGCGAGGACGCTCTGCCCGAACAGGACCGCGTCGTAGTCGGGAGCGAGCTGTGCGATCACGTCGACGCGCGGCTGCGGCAACGGCGCCTGGAGCGCGTCGTCTCCCGTTGCCACGTGGACCGTCTTCGCACCGTGCTTTCCCAGTTGCGCAGCCAGGCCGCTGCCGGCGCCGACGACGACGGCGTCCGCGTCGCCGAGCGAAGCGGCCTTGCCCAGGACGCCGAGGGAGTTCCTCACGAACCCTTCCTCGTGATGTTCCGCGAAGACGAGGAATCTCAAAGCAGCCTCTTCTCGGCGAGGAAGTCGACGATCGCCTGGGCCGCGTTGCCGTCGTCCTCGATCTTGCGCGCGTCTCCGCGCGCCGGCGGGTCGCCGAGCGCGAGCACCGTCGTGCGCGAGCCGGGCTCGCCCGCCTCGCCCGCGTCGATGCCGAGGTCCGCGAGCGAGAGGACGTCCTGCGGCTTCTTCTTCGCGCCCATGATCCCCTTGAGCGACGGGTAGCGCGGCTCGTTGATCGCATCGCTCACCGCCACGACCGCGGGCAGCGGCGCCTCGAGCGTGTCGTAGCCGAACTCGGTCTGCCGCTTGACGCGGACGGAGCCGCCGTCCAGAGAGAGCTCCATCGCCTGCGAGACGACCGGCCGGCCGAGCCGCTCCGCGACGGCCGCCCAGAGCACCGCGCCGTCGGCGTCGGAGGCCTGCTGGCCGAAGAGGACGAGGTCGGCCTCCTGCTTCTCGAGCACCGCCGCGAGCAGCCGGCTCGTCGCGACGAGATCGGAGCCTGCCGCCGCGTCGTCCGAGACGAGGACGGCGCTGTCGGCGCCCATCGCGAGCGCCTTGCGCAGCGAGTCGAGCGCCTTCTGCGGCCCTAGCGAGATTGCGACGACCTCGGTGTCGGAGTCGCCCTTGAGCCGCAGCGCCTCCTCCACGGCGTTCGCGTCGAAGTGGTTGAGCGCTCCCTCACCCGACCGGTCGAGCCGCTTGGTCGACGGATCGAGACGGCTCGGCCCCTCGGGGACGTGCTTGACGCAAACGGCGATCCTCATCCCGGCGGGACTCTAGTGATGCCGCGCCCGCCGCTGGATCACATGCGCTGCGCGAGCGCGAGCACGTCCGTGACGAAGGTCTTGCTCACCTTGTACAGGCCGTGCTTGCGTACGGCTCGCTCGCCCTGGTACCAGGCGGCGAGCGCGAGCCGCGTGTTGCCGTGGAAGTCGTGCAACAGGTGCGCGAGGTAGGCGACGCCCGCGCGGACGTTGCCGCTCGCGTCGTGGCGCAGGTGGTGTCCGATCAGGACGCTCTCGGCGAAGTGGAAGGTCGAGGGCAGCAGCTGCATGATCCCGCGCGCGCCCACGTTGGAGACCAGGTGGTTGTTGTAGCCGGACTCCATCCAGGCGAGCGCCCTGACGAGGTGGATGCTGACGCCGTAGTGCGCAGCCCAGCGGTCGAGGAGGGAGCGGACGGAAGCCACGCTCTGGGTGCGGTAGGCCACGCGCGTCGTCCGCGGCGCGACGTGCCCGTGCCGTGCGCGCGGCACGCGGAGTCGCGTCCCGATCAGGAGCACATGTGCGGGATCGAGGTGGTTCATGCGCGCGAGCCTCGCGACCGTCGTGTGGTAGCGGCGCGCGATCGACGTCAGCGACTCGCCTGCGTGCACGACATGGTGGCCGGCGGTGAGTACGCGCCGTGCGTGGTGGTGGTGGCGCGTGGTGCGCACCTTGACGGCAATCGGCCGCGCGAGCGGGACGGGCTCGCGCCGGATGAGCGCGGCGAACGTGTGTGGACCGACGACGCCGTCGCGGCGCAGGTGCAGCCGCTGCTGCATCACCTGCACGCCGTGCAGCGTCGGGCCGTCGTAGTAGGCGTTGATCGGAACGCTGATCCCCTGGCGGACGAGCAGGAACTGGAGCACCGCGACGTCCCAGCCGAACGCGCCGCGATGGAGGGTGCGCGCACCGAAGAGCGGACGGCCGAGCGGCCCGAGCGCCTCACGCGTGCGCCCGTCCGCGAGTCCGGTCACGGGGAGCCCTTCTGCCCGCTGGAAGTCGCGGACGGCCGCAACGGTCGCGGGCCCCGCGATCGCGTCGATCGGGCCGCGGTAGAGACCCTGGGCGCGGAGCGCGACCTGCAGGCCGGCCGTCTGCGGATTCCGGCCGCCCGCGGCGGGCGCGGCAGGGGCGGCGACGATGGCTACGGCGACGACGGCCCCGAGAAGGAGGATGCGCAAGCGCATGGGGTCCCGAACTACGAGCCGTACGCCGCGAATCCTCCTGTGCCTTAACTGCCGCTGAAGCGGGGAGCGCGCTTCTCGGCGAACGCGGCGAGGCCCTCTTTCGCGTCCTCGCTGCCGAACAGGTCGCCGAACTCCTCCGCCTCCCGCTCGAGCGCGCCGGGAGACAGGTTGAGCAGGCGTTTCGCGACGCGGAGGGCGCCCGGGCTCTTGGCAGCAAGCCTTTCGGCCACCTCGAGCGCGTGGTCGAGGACGGGATCGGCGATCGCATTGACGAGGCCGATCCGGAGCGCTTCCTCCGCCTTCACCTGGCGGCCGGTGAGGATCAGCTCCTTGGCGACGCCGAGGCCGCAGATGCGGGCGAGCCGCTGTGTGCCGCCCCAGCCCGGGACGATGCCGAGGTCGATCTCCGGCTGGCCGAGCCGTGCGGTGCTCGACGCGTAGCGCAGGTCGCAGCCGAGCGCGAGCTCGCAGCCGCCGCCGAGCGCGAAGCCGTTGATCGCCGCGATCGTAGGCTTCGGCATCTCCTCGAGCAGGCCCGCCGCCTCGTGGCCGAGCGCGCCCCACTCCTTCGCCTCTCCCGGCCCGAGCCGGCTCATGTACTTGATGTCGGCACCGGCGACGAACGCTCGCTCGCCGGCGCCCGTGAGGACGACGACGCGCACCGACTCGTTCTCGGCGAGCTCGCGCAGGCGGTCGCGCAGGTCGGTGAGCGTCGCGACGTCGAGCGCGTTGAGCGCGTCCTGCCGGTCGATCGTGACGACGGCGACCGCGTCGTGGCGGCCGACCTCGACGCTCACGCCGCGACTGCGCCTTTCAGGAAGTCGACGATCTCCGTCGTGGGCGCGCCGGGCCCGAAGACACCGGCGACGCCGAGCTTGCGCAGCTCGTCGGCGTCGTCCTCGGGGATCGTCCCGCCGACCACGACGACCACGTCCTCGACGCCGTTCTCGCGCAGGAGCTCGAGGATGCGCGGCACGAGCGTCATGTGCGCACCGGAGAGGATCGAGATCCCGACCGCGTCGGCGTCCTCCTGGATCGCCGTCTCGACGATCTGCTCGGGCGTCTGGTGAAGGCCGGTGTAGATGACCTCCATGCCGGCGTCGCGGAGCGCGCGGGCGATGATCTTGGCGCCGCGGTCGTGGCCGTCGAGGCCCGGCTTCGCGACGACGACGCGGATCTTCCCAGCCATCGCGCGGAGCCTAGCTCAGGTCAAAAGACGGGTGTCTCGCGCCATGTTCCCCAGACTTCGCGCAGCGCGTCGCACATCTCGCCCATCGTCACGTACGCACGCGAGGCGGCCATGATCGGCTCCATCAGGTTGCGATCGTCGTGCGCCGCGTCCTCCTTGAGGCGCGTGAGCGCCGTCTCGGCAGCGGCCGCGTCGCGCCGCTCCCGCACCGCCTGCACGCGCTCGATCTGCTTCCGCTCGAGCGCCGGGTCGATGCGGAGGATCTCGAGCGGCTGCTCCTCCTCCATCTCGTAGCGGTTCACGCCTACCACGACGCGCTCGCCGCGCTCGACCTCGGACTGGTAGCGGAAGCTGGCCTCGGCGATCTCGCGCTGCATGAAGTTCTGCTCGATCGCGGGGATCACGCCGCCGAGCTCCTCGATCCGCTCGAAGTAGTCGCAGGCCTGCCGCTCGAGCTCGTTCGTGAGCTGCTCGAGATAGTAGGACCCGCCCAGAGGGTCGATCGTGTTCACGACCCCCGTCTCGTGCGCGATCACCTGCTGCGTCCGCAGCGCGAGCCGCACCGCGTGCTCGGTGGGCAGCGCGAGCGCCTCGTCGAAGGAGTTCGTGTGGAGAGACTGCGTCCCACCGAGCACCGCCGCGAGCGCCTCGATCGCCGTCCTGATCAGGTTCACCTCCGGTTGCTGCGCCGTCAGCGACACGCCGGCGGTCTGTGTGTGGAAGCGCATCAGCCACGAGCGCGGGTCGCGCGCCCCGTACTTCTCACGCATCTGCTGCGCCCAGATCCGGCGCGCCGCCCGGTATTTCGCGATCTCCTCGAAGAAGTCGAGATGCGCGTTGAAGAAGAAGGAGAGGCGCGGCGCGAACGCGTCGACGTCGAGGCCGCGCTCGAGGCACGCCTCGACGTACGCGAACCCGTCCGCGAGCGTGAAGGCCAGCTCCTGCGCCGCGTTCGAGCCCGCCTCGCGGATGTGGTAGCCCGAGATCGAGACCGGGTGCATGAGCGGCAGCCGCTCGGAGCACCACTCGATCATGTCCACCACGAGCCGCATCGACGGCTGCGGCGGGAAGATCCACTCCTTCTGCGCGATGTACTCCTTGAGGATGTCCGTCTGGACGGTGCCGCGCAGCTGCTCGAGCGGCACGCCCTGCTCCTCGCCGACGCACGCGTAGAACGCCAGCAGCATGGCCGCCGGGCCGTTGATCGTCATCGAGGTCGAGACCTCGCCGAGCGGGATCCCGTCGAAGAGCGTCTCCATGTCGGCGAGCGAGTCGATCGCCACTCCCTCGCGTCCGACCTCGCCCAGCGAGCGCGCGTGGTCCGAGTCGTAGCCCATCAGGGTCGGCATGTCGAAAGCCGTGGAGAGCCCCGTCTGCCCGTGCTCGAGGAGGTAGCGGAAGCGCGTGTTCGTCTCCTCCGCCGTGCCGAAGCCGGCGAACTGGCGCATCGTCCACAGCCGGCCGCGATACATCGACGGATAGACGCCTCGCGTAAAGGGATAAGCCCCCGGCCAGCCGAGGTCGCGCTCGTAGTCGAGGTCGACGTTCTCGGGCGAGTAGAGCGGCTCGTTCTCGACGCCGGAGATCGTGGAGAAGAGCTCTCCCTCCCGCTCCGGTGTCGCCTCGTAGCGTTTCCGCCACGCCCCCGCGCCGCCCGTCTGCTCCTTGCGGTCGGTCGTCGCCATCGCGCGGCGAAGTCTAGAGCGGGCGCCCTGGGGTTGAAATCATCGTGTCACGAATGATTCACTGCGACGCGCCTGGGCGAGCCGGCTCATCTCAGGCTCCCGCATCAAGAACCATTCCATCGCGGCGAAGAAGCTCACCAGATCCGCGATCAGGTCTCTGCACGGAAGACGCGGCGCGCGGGGGCCGGCCGGACCATCCGGGCCCCGGGGAGCGACAGGGGCGACGGGGCTCGCCGGTCCGCGAGGGCCCGTCGGGCCGAGCAGCTCGGTGGAGAACCTCGACGCAGCCAATACCGGCCTCGGCGCCGACGACGCTCATCCGGTCGCCCTGACGAAACTGACCGTTTCGGGCCCGGCCTCATATCTCGTCACCGCATCAGGCTCGGTGTTCCCCTTGGGTGCGAATCCCGGGAACTGCGACGGGGGTTTCCAACTCGATCTCGACGGGTTCAAGAGCGCTCACGGCGGCCTCTCCTACAACGAGGCCGGCGGCTCGGTCGATGCCTCGGGGAACTACGTCGTGGGGACGTACGCGGTGACCCAGCTGGTCACCGTGCCGAGCGGCCCGCACACGCTGACGATGGACGCGTGGAAGCACCTGGGAACGAACGCGTGCGCAGCGTTCGGGAACTCGCTCGTGGCAACCGAGGTGGGTAGTGCGACGACTACCGGGGCCGCTCGCCTCGGAGACGCGACTGGTTCAGCGGTCGGGCCTCCACGCTAATCGTCACTCGAGCCGGGCCGCCAGAGCGGCTCGTCGACGCCCGCTTCGGCGTTCGCGGCACGCGCCAGGACGAACAGCAGGTCGGAGAGCCGGTTGAGATAGACGGCCGCAAGCGGGTTGGTGTCCGGAACCGCGAGCACCGTGCGCTCGGCGCGCCGGCAGACCGCGCGTGCGAGGAAGAGCTGCGTGGCGCGCTCGCTCCCGCCGGGGAGGACGAAGCTCTTCAGCTCCGGCAGCGTCGCGTTCGCGTCGTCGATCTCCTGCTCGAGCCGGCCCACCGCCTGCTCGGTGACCCGCAGGCGGCCCTCGTTCCCCGCGAAGGGGACGGACAGGTCCGCGCCGAGGTCGAACAGCTCGTTCTGGATGCGGTCGAGGCCGCCCGCCAGGCCGAGGAGCGAGTTGAGCTCGTCGACGTCGCCCATCGCGGCCACACGCGGATCGAGCTTCGACACCCGCGAGCCGTCGCCGAGGCTCGTCTCCCCCTTGTCGCCGCCGCGCGTGTAGATGCGGGTCAGGCGGACCGGCTCGTCGCGCTCGCGCATGCCCCGTAGCCTACGGCGATGATCCGCCGCGCGACCGCCGACGACGTCGAGGAGATCGTCGGGATCATCGAGCCGTCGTTCGCGCTGCTCGACTTCCTGCCCCAGCTGCACACGCACGAGGAGGGTCTCGCCTACTTCGGCCGCTGCGTCCAGGACGGCGAGGCGTACATCCTCGGTCGCGGCGTCGCGATCCTCCAGGGCGACTGGCTCACGCACCTCTACGTCCATCCGGACGAGATCGGCACCGGGATCGGCCATGCGCTCTTCGAGCACGTCACGACGTTGCGCCCCGACGGGTTCCAGTTCTGGGTCTTCCAGCAGAACGGGCGCGCGCGCCGCTTTTACGAGGCGCACGGCGCCGTCGCGGTCGAGTTCACCGACGGCGAGGGGAACGAGGAGAGGACGCCGGACGTCCGGTACGAGTGGAAGCCGTCCGCGTAGCCGACGGCCTCTGGCGCTGGAAGCGGCGCGGCCTGCCCGTCGTCATCCTCCTGACCGCGGACTGGCATCGCCGCAGCTCGGACGAGCTCGTCGCGCGTTATCAGGCACGCATCGGCGGGACGCCGCCCACAGGCGTCGAAGAAGTCGCGATCGCGGGCGCGGACGAGCGGCACGTCGCCTACTTCATCCGGCCGCACGCCGCTCTCGTCGTGGCCGAGGTCTTCTGGGTCGACGTCGACGGAGAGCTGCACGTGGGCCAGAGCCCTGCGCTCGTGCGCCCCGCGGAGCTCGAGGCGTCGCTCGACCGTCTCTCGGAGCTGCCGACCGAGCGGCTTTTCGTCTCACACGGCGAGCCCGTCCTCGAGGACGCGAGGATGCGGATGGAGGAGGCACTAGCCCGCCGCTAGCGCGCGGTCCTGCAGGCCGAGGATCGAGCGCGCGATGACGAGCCGCTGGATCTCGCTCGTCCCCTCGTAGATCTCGGTGATCTTCGCGTCGCGGTAGTAGCGCTCGACCGGGAACTCCTTCGTGTAGCCGTAGCCGCCGAGGATCTGGATCGCCTCGCCCGTCTGCCGCCGGGCCATCTCCGAGGCGAAGAGCTTCGCCTTCGCGCCGGCCTCGGTGTGCGGCCGGTCGTTCTGCTTCAGCCACGCCGCGCGATGGACGAGGAGCCGGGCCGCGTCGATCTCCACGGACATGTCCGCGAGCTTGTGCTGGATGGCCTGGAAATCGGAGATCGGCCGCCCGAACGCATGCCGCTCCTTGGCGTACTCGCGCGCGACGTCGTACGCGGCCTGGGCGATCCCGACCGCCTGCGCGGCGATCCCGATCCGGCCGCCGTCGAGCGTCGCCATCGCGACGTGGAAGCCCTTCCCCTCCTCGTGCAACAGCCGGTCGCCCTCGACGAAGGCGTCCACGGCGATCGAGTTCGTCGTGGAGGAGTTGAGGCCGAGCTTCTCCTCGCGGCCGGTGACACGAACGTCGTCGGCGTCGAGCACGAAGGCCGAGATGCCCCGCGCTCCGGGCGTGTCCGGATCGGTACGGGCGAAGACAAGGAACGTCCCCGCGTACTCGGCCGTCGAGATGAACTGCTTCGCGCCCGAGATGCGCCACCCGCCGTCCTCGCGGGCCGCCGACGTGCGGAGCGAGCCGGCGTCCGATCCCGCCTCCGCCTCGGTCAGCGCGAAGGCGCCGATCAGCTCGCCGCGCGCGAGAGGCGGCACGAAGCGTGCGCGCTGCTCGTCGGTCCCGAAGCGCAGGAGCGGCAAGGTGACGGCGCTCGTGTGGACTGCGACCGTGACGCCGACGCCGGCGTCGCCGCGCGAGAGCTCCTCGATCACGAGCATGTACGAGAGGAAGTCGACGCCGGCGCCGCCGTACTCCTCCGGCACGCAGACGCCCATCAGTCCGAGCTCGGCGAGCTGCGCGAAGACCTCGCGTGGGAAGTGGTGCTCGCGGTCCCAGTCGGCGGCGTGCGGCTCGATCTCGGCGCGGACGAAGTCGCGCGTGAGGGCCTGGATCTCCTTCTGCTCGGCGGAGAGCTCGAAGTCCATCAGTCGTAAGCGTAGAACCCGCGGCCCGACTTGCGGCCCAGGCGGCCGGCCTGCACGTACTGGCGGAGGAGCGGGCACGGCGCGTACTTCGGGTCGCCGAGGCCTTCGTGCAGGACCTCCATGATCGCGACGCACGTGTCGAGGCCGATCAGGTCGGCGAGCGCGAGCGGGCCCATCGGGTGCGCGAAGCCCAGCTTTGCGATCGTGTCGATCGCCTCCGGCTCGGCGACGCCGTCGTGCAGCGCCCAGGCCGCCTCGTTGATGAAGGGCATCAGGATCCGGTTCGAGACGAAGCCGGGGAAGTCGTTCGCGACCGCGGGGGTCTTTCCGAGGCTCTCGGCGAGCGCGACGATCGCGGCCGCCGTCTCGTCCGAGGTCTCGCGCCCGCGCACGATCTCGACGAGCTTCAGCACGGGCACCGGGTTGAAGAAGTGCATCCCGATCACGCGCTCCGGCCGAGAGGTGACCGCGGCGAGCGAGGTGATCGGAATCGAGGAGGTGTTCGAGGCGAGGATCGCGCCCTCGGGCAGGAGCTCGTCGGCGCGGCGGAAGACGTCCTGCTTGACCTCCGCGTCCTCGATCACGGCCTCGATCAGCAGGGCGGCCGGCACGAGGTCGTCGGCCGGCTCGATGCGCGCGAGCACCTCGTCGGGGTCGGCGCCGCCCTTCTCGGCGAGCTTCTCGAGGCTGCGGCGCATCGCGGCGAGGCCCCGCTCGGTCGCGCCCGGAGCAGCGTCGTGGAGCGAGACGCGGCGTCCGGACGCGGCGACGACCTGCGCGATACCGCCGCCCATCTGGCCGGCGCCCACGACGAGGACGTGCTCGAAATCCATGCGGCGAGGAGGCTATAGGGTCGGCCCGTGGCCGTAGTCGACGTCAACGGCGCGCGCCTCTGGTACGACGAGGCCGGGAGCGGCGAGGTCGTGCTCCTCCTGCACGGCGGGCTCGGCGACTCGGGCCTGTGGGAGCCGGTCGCCCCTATCCTCGCCGGGCGGTTCCGCACGATCCGGACCGACCTCCGCTTCTTCGGCCGCTCGACGGGGCCGGCGGTGCCGTGGTCGTGGCAGGAGGACACCATCGGGGTGCTCGACGCGCTCGGCATCGAACGAGCGGCGCTCGTGGGCCTCTCCCTCGGCGGCAAGCTGGCGCTCGACGTCGCGCTCGCCCATCCGCAGCGAGTGTGGGCGGTCGTCGGCGTCGCGCCGGGGCTCGGTGGGTACGACGGCGCCGCGTACACCGAGGAGCACGAGGCCCGCTACGAGGCTGCCGAGGACAAGCTCGAGGCGATGATGGAGATCGACTTCGAGGTCTGGGCCCCACTCGGCGTAGACGAGCGGATCCGGCAGCTCTGGCGCGCGACGCCCGACGCGAACCCCTTGCCGGAGGGCGTCGAGGCGAGCGAGCCCCCCGGCCCACCCGCGCAGGAACGCCTCGGCGAGCTCACCGTGCCGACGCTCATCGTCACGGCCGCGCACGATCCGGCGGGCTTCCGCGAGATCGGCCCGCTCGTGGCGGCCGCGGCGCCGAACGCGCGTCACGTCGAGGTCGATTCCGACCACTACGTGACGCTGCGCGAGCCCGAGCTCCTCTCGAGCGTGCTCCTGGACTTCCTGTCGGCGACGGCGCCGCAGGAGTAGCGCCGCGCCGGAGACGAGCAGTCCGACCGGCTCAGACCTCGATCAACAGTGCGTCGCCCTGGCCGCCGCCGGAGCAGATCGCGGCGAGGCCGAGCCCGCCGCCGTTGCGGCGCAGGTCGTGCACCATCGTGCCGAGGATCCGGCCGCCGCTCGCGCCGATCGGATGCCCGAGCGCGACCGCGCCGCCGTTGACGTTCGCCGTCTCGGGATCGGCGCCGAGCATCGCGAGCGAGTTCAGCGCGACGGAGCAGAAGGCCTCGTTCACCTCGACCCGCTCGACGTCGCCGATCGACTTCCCCGCCTTCTCGAGCGCCTGGTTGCCGGCGTTCGCGGGCGTCCGCGCGAGCCACGCGAATTCGTCCGCGACGTAGCCCTGGGAGACGATCGTCGCCAGCGGTTCGAGCCCGCGCCGCTGCGCGAACTCCTCCGAGCAGACGACGACGCACGAGGCGCCGTCGTTCACGCCGGGCGCGTTGCCGGCGGTCACCGTGCCCTCGGGATCCATGACCGGCTTGAGCGAGGCGAGCTTCTCGAGCGAGGTGTCGCGCCGCACCGACTCGTCGGCCGTCACGCCGTCGACGGGAACGATCTCGTCGTCGAAGCGGCCGGCCTCCTGCGCAGCGGCGGCGCGCTCGTGGGAGCGCAGCGCCCACGCGTCCTGGTCCTCGCGAGAGATGCCGAGCTCCCGAGCCACGCTCGCCGCCTGCTGCACCATGTGCAGCTCGTCGAACGTCGAGCGCAGCCCGTCCCAGATCATCAGGTCGAGCAGCGTCCCGTCACCCATGCGGTAGCCCCGGCGTGCCTTCGGGAGCGCGTAGGGCGCGTTCGTCATCGACTCCATCCCACCCGTGACGACGACCTCGACGTCGCCGGCCCGGATCATCGAGTCGGCGATCTCCACCGCGCGGATCGAGGAGGCGCAAACCTTGTTCACGGTGTCCGACGGGACGTCGATCGGGATCCCGGCGCCGACCGCGGCCTGCCGCGCCGGCGCCTGGCCGGCGCCCGCCTGGAGCACCTGGCCCACGATCACGTAGTCCACCTCCCGCCCCTCGAGGCCCGCGCGCTCGAGACCCGCCCGGATCGCGGTCGCGCCGAGCTCGGTCGCGGGATACGCGGCGAGTCCGCCGTTCAACTTCCCGAACGGCGTCCGCACTGCCGAGACGATGACGCTCCTGCTCACGATTCCAACCTAGCCCGTGAAGCTCAGGCCGGGCTCGAGCCTGCGCGCGAACGCGACGACGAGCTGCACCGCGCGCTCGACGTCGTCGAGATCGATCGTCTCGATCGGGGAGTGCATGTAGCGGAGCGGCACCGAGACGAGGCCCGTCGCCACGCCTCGCCGGCTGAGGTAGACCGCGTCCGCGTCCGTCCACGTCGAGCCCGCGGCGACCTCGAGGTTGAACGGGATCCCCTCCGCCTCGGCGGTGTCGTGGAGCAACTCGAAGAGATCGGGATGGAGCGACGGGCCACGCGTCAGGGCCGGGCCGCCTCCGAGCACGATCTTCCCTTCGTCCTCCGGATCGCCGCCGCGCATGTCGCTGGTGTGCGTGACGTCGATCGCGATCGCGACGTCGGGCTCGGTCCCGAACGCCACCGTTCGAGAACCCGCGTAGTCGCCGACCTCCTCCTGGACCGCGGCCACGGCGACCACGTCGCCCGGGCTGCCGCCGCTCTCGGCGATCCGGCGGGCGGCCTCGAGCGCGACGTAACAGCCCATCCGGTTGTCGAGGGAGCGGGACGCGACCCGGTTGCCGCGCAGCGCCAGCGGGGCGCCGTGCCAGACGACGGCGTCGCCGGGCCGCAGGAGGCTGCGCAACTCGTCCCCGTCCTTGGCGCCGACGTCCAGGTAGAGGTCGTCAGGCTCGACCGGCTTGCGGTCCGCCCCACGCTTGCGCTTCTGCCGCCGCGCGGCGACGACCCCCGGGACTGCGCCGCCGCGCGCGAGGACGTCGACGCGCTGTCCGGCCATGACCGTGGGATCCCACCCGCCGAGCGTGCGCACCGCCGCGAGGCCGTCGTCGCCGAGATGCGTGACGACGAGGCCGATCTCGTCGATGTGGCCGACGAGCGCGAGCGTCGGCCCGCCCGCCGTGCCCGGCACCCGCACCCACGAGCTGCCGAGGACGTCGGACGAGACCTCGCCGACGGGCTCCGCGGCCTCGCGCCAGACGGCGGCGGCTGCGCGCTCCTGTCCGGAAGGACCAGGCGTCGTCAGCAGGCGTTCGAGCAACTCTGGAAGCGGCATGGCCGCCGGACACTACCTGCGCCCCTGGCCTCTGCTCCGCGATAGCGTCTCGTCGTGCGACTCCGGACGCTGCCCGACAGCTACGCGGTGGTTCGCCTCCAGCCTGGCTCGGAACTGCCGGAGTGGGTCGACAAGGGGCCGTTCCGCTCGGTCACCCGCACCGAGCACGAGGTCTCGGTCGTCTGCCGGGATCACGACGTTCCCGAGGGCGAGAGCGTCGACCGCGGCTGGACGGTGCTCGAGGTGATGGGGCCGCTCGACTTCTCGCTCAGCGGGGTCGTCGCGTCGCTCGTCTCGCCGCTCGCCCAGGCCGAGCTGCCGATCTTCGTCATCTCCACGTTCGAGTCCGACTACGTCCTCGTCCGTTCGTCCGACCTCGGCCGCGCCGCCGACGCGCTCGAGGACGCCGGCCACGTGTTCGCCGCTTGACGGTCGCCGAGCGCCTCGCCTACGCTGCTGCCGTGACTTCCGCCCGCCACCGGTGGCTCTGGCGCACCGAGCGTGGCGGGAGCCTGCGCGCACGCTGAACCGCGCCGCACAGCCCGTCCGCTCGAACCCGGCTCCGAGAGGAGCCTTTTTCATGCCCGAGACCGAGATCCCAACCGACCTGCTCACGCCGCTCGGCGCCTACCTCAACCTGCGCGAGAACGCCGGCGGCGCGTTCCTGCTCGAGTCCGTCGAGCGCGGAAGGCTCGGCCGGTACAGCTTCGTCGGGGCCGGTTCGCGGCTCGTCTCTTTCGAGGAAGCCGAAACGCTGGGCGAGCCGGTCGTGGGCTACCTCGGCTACGACGCGGTCGCGACGTTAGAGCCGACGGTCCCCCTGCCCGACGACGGGCCGGGAGTGCCGGAGAGCCTCTTCCTCGTGCCGGAAGTCCTGCTCCGTTTCGACCATGCGCGCGGGGTCGCCGAGCTGCTGCGCGGGGATGCGGCCGGACTGACGGACCACTCGCCGCCGCTGCGGCGGAGCACGGCTCCGCGCGGGCCGCTGGAGCGCGAGCCGTCCCGCGAGGAGCATCTCCGCCGCGTCGCGCGCGCGAAGGAGCACATCAGGGAGGGCGACGTCTTCCAGGTCGTGATCGCGCAGCGTGCGACTCGTCCAACGTCGGCGTCCGCCGTCGAGCTCTACCGGGCGCTGCGCCGCGTCAACCCGTCGCCGTACCTCTTCCTCCTCGAGCTCGGGAGCGTGGCGCTCGTGGGCAGCTCGCCGGAGACCGTGGTCAAGTGTGCCGGGCGGCGCGCGGAGCTCAACCCGATCGCCGGGACGATCGCCCCGGGCGAGGGAGACGCGGCGACGCTGCTCGCCTCCGAGAAGGACCGGGCGGAGCACACGATGCTGGTCGACCTCGGCCGGAACGACCTCTCCCGCGTCTGCGTGCCCGGCTCGGTGCGGGTGGAGCGGTTCATGGAGGCGGAGCGCTATTCCCACGTGACGCACCTCGTCTCGGAGGTCGTCGGGGAGCTGCGCGCGGACGTCACGCCGTTCGAGCTGCTGCGGGCGTGCTTTCCCGCCGGCACCGTCTCCGGCGCACCGAAGGTTCGCGCGATGCAGATCATCTCGGAGCTCGAGCGCTACCGGCGCGGGATCTACGCGGGGGCCGTCGGCTATCACCTCCCGGAGGCCGGGGAGCTCGACACGTGCATCGCGATCCGCACGCTCTGGCTGCGCGACGGTGTCGCGCACCTGCAGGCCGGCGGCGGGATCGTCGCCGACTCGGATCCGGCCGCCGAGCACGAGGAATGCCTCGCCAAGCTGCGCGCGCTCGAGGCCGCGATCGAGCTGGCAGAGTCGGAGCAGGACGCCCTGCCGTGATCCTCCTCATCGACAACTACGACAGCTTCTCGTACAACCTCGCGCACCTGTTCGGGGCGCTCGGCGCCGAGGTCCTCACGCGGCGCAACGACGAGCTCGAAGCGGACGAGGCCGAGCGGCTCGCTCCCTCCCACCTCGTCGTCTCACCGGGTCCCGGTCGTCCGGCCGCCGCGGGTGCGACGCCGGCGATCGTCGCCCGGCTGCTGCCCACGACGCCAACGCTCGGCGTCTGCCTCGGACACCAGGCGCTCGTCGAGGCCTGCGGCGGCGAGGTAGGCTACGCGCGCGAGCTCGTCCACGGCAAGGCCAGCCCCGTCCGGCACGACGGGAGCGGACTGTTCACCGGTCTGCCGGAGCCGTTCGACGCAGGGCGATATCACTCGCTCGCCGCGACGCGCCTGCCGGACGTGCTCGAGCCGACGGCGTTCGCGGAGGACGGGGAGGTGATGGCGGTGAGGCATCGCGAGCTCCCTGCGGTCGGCGTCCAGTTCCACCCCGAGTCGGTGCTGACGCCCGCCGGACCAGCCCTGGCGCGCAACTTCCTCGAGGGCAGGCTGTGATCCAGCAGACCCTCGCCCGGCTGCTCGACGGCCACGACCTCTCGCGCGAGGAGGCGCACGGGACGATGGCCGTGATCATGGCCGGCGAGGCGACGGACGCCCAGATCGCCGGCTTCCTCGTCGCGCTGCGGGCGAAGGGCGAGACTGCGGACGAGATCGCCGGCTGCGCCGAGGCGATGGGCGAGCACGTCCTGCGCGTCAGCCCCTCGCGCACCGACCTCGTCGACGTCGTGGGCACCGGCGGCGACGGAGCCAACACCTACAACATCTCGACCGCCGCCGCGCTCGTGGCGGCTGCGGCGGGAGCGGCCGTCGCGAAACACGGCAACCGGGCCGCGTCGTCGCAGACGGGAGCGGCGGACGTGCTCGAGGCGCTCGGCTTCCGGCTCGAGCTGCCGCCCGGCCGGATCGAGCGCTCGATCGACGAGCTCGGCTTCGGGTTCCTCTTCGCGCAGGCGCACCATCCGGCCATGCGGCACGCCGCGCCCGTCCGCCGCGAGCTCGCGACGCGTACCGTCTTCAACGTGCTCGGACCGCTCACGAACCCGGCCGGCGCTCGCGCCCTCGTCCTCGGCGTCTACTCGCCCGAGCTGGCCCGAACGCTCGCGGACGCGCTCGTCCAGCTCGACGCGACGCGGGCCTACGTCGTGCACGGCGCCGGCGGGATCGACGAGCTCTCGCCCTGCGGGCCGAACCTCGTCTGCGAGGTGGAGGCGGGCAGCGTCCGCGAGTACGAGCTCGACCCGCTCGAGCTGGGCGTCGAGCGCTGCGGCCCGGACGAGCTGCGCGGCGGCGACCCGGCGACGAACGCCGCCGCGCTG
>DATFCX010000044.1:0-18619 GCA_035252585.1 Gaiellaceae bacterium | reverse complement strand
CGCGGCCCGCTCGAGGGCGCGCGCCGGGCCGTCCGTTCGCTCAGTGCCTGAGGAGCGGGGCGAGCGAGTGGACTTGCCGGATGTCGCCCGCGTTGCCCAGGAGCGGGAGGTGCCAGTTCAGCTCGATCGTCTGGAGCAGGGAGTAGTGGTTGGCGGGCGTGTCGTCCGTCTCGCCGTGAGCGCCGTGGCGCGTGACGACGATCATCGGGACGTGGCCGCCGCCATAGATCGTGCTGCCCGCGAGGTCACCGCCGCCGCCCGTCGCCGGGTCCGGAGGCGTCGCCGGCAGCCTGGGCGAGTCGCAGCAGCCGCTGGTGTCGTTGGGGCCGAACGGAGCGTCGTCCGCGAAGCTGCCCTCGTCCCAGGTGACGAAGATCGCCGAGTGGCCGGTCCACGCGGACGAGTGCATGATCGCGGTCACCCAGGTCTTGAGGAACGTGTCGCCGTCCTGGTAGAGCGCCGCCTGGAACTGGTCGGTCGGCGAGTTCGGGAACGGGCAGCTCGGAGCTCCGCCGTGCATGTTGTTGCACTCGTTCGGGGTGATCCAGACGAACTTCGGCACGTGGCCGCTCGACAGGTCGGTGCTGAGCTGCGTGAGCGGGACGACCTTGTTCGCCCGTGACGGGACGTTGTAGACGTCCGGATACATCAGGAACGGATCGTGCTTGCGCACGTACAGCCCGTCGGCGGTCTGCGTCAGCGTGTCGCCGGGCGAAGGCAGATCCTCCATGTACGCCTTCCAGCTCACGTGCGCCTGCTCGAACTGGTCGACGATGTTCTCGTGGTCGAGCAGCGGCGCCTGGGCGACGTCGTCGCTGTTGGAGCCCCAGTTCGACCCGCTCGTCGCAGCGAGGTAGTTCGGGAAGCTCACATGCGTGACGCCGAAGTAGTTCGTCTCGAGCCCGTAGGTGCTCGCGAGGCTCCGGATGAAGGTCGTGTTCGCATTGGACGGATCCAGCAGGTCCGCGTACGAGGTGTTCTCCATCATGATCACGAAGACGTGATCCATGTGCGCGAAGGTCCGGCCGTGGTGACCGCGGTCGTGGCGATCCCGCGCTACGGGCTTCCCCCGGCCGTGGCCCGAGGCCGCCGCGGGGAGAGCGAACGCGACCACGATCCCGGTGCACGCGCACGCCAATGTGATCGCGCCAAGAAGCCGAATGCGCATAGTTCCCCCTTTGCTGTTTGGGCGAAGAGCCGGACGGAGGCTGGGCCGCCGCCCGGACCCGGGGGTTCTAACCAATCGAGGGGAACGAAGTCGCAGTCGTGAGCTTCATGTGCCCTGCGAGGCTGCGCCCTTGCGGCTCGGCTGCCTGGACTTCTGGTCGTCGTCCACCTTCTCGATCGTGCGCATGGCCCCGTCGAGAACGACCTTCGTCCAGCGTTCGCTGAAGCCGGCGAGGAACGCGACCACCACGTAGAACTCGAACGTCAGCGCCCTGTGCTGGATCGGCACCAGGGTCGTCTGCACGATCAGCGAGACGGCGACTCCCGAGAACGCCCCGATCAACGGGCGCATGGCGCCGAGCCGGCGCACTCCGGCGGAGCCGAGCTCGTGGTCGATGTTGAAGCCGCCGCGGTGGCCGCCCATGCGGATGAGCACGCTCACGATCGCGCCGACCGCGCCGGCGGCCATGCACGCGTAGAAACGGCGGACGCCGCCGGAGTGGAGGTCCAGCAGGTCGAAGGCGGCGAGCGCAAACGCCGACGCGACTCCGGCCAGCGCGACGATGCCTACCCCGAACAACACCATCCCCGCGAGGTAGTGGAGCCGCCCCTGTTTCTCGCCGGCTCGCTGGTAGTAGTCCTCGATCCGGCTCAGCTCTTTTCGGATCTCGCGGCAGAAGTCGCGCTGCGTCTTCTCCGCTTCCTTGGGGACGCGGGGTGGCTGTCGGCGGTACTCGCTCTCGATGAAGCCGAGCACGTGCTTCTCCACGGCCATCAGCCAGGGCAACACGACCGCCTGGTAGATGCCCTCGAGCCCCCAGTGCGCCTTCACCTCGAGCACGTCGCAGTCGTGCAGCAGCGCGGCGAGCTGCGGATACTCCACCGTCACCCAGTCCGTCTGCCGGTAGATGCGGTATTCGGGGAACGGGTGCCAGAGGCGTAGCCACTTCAGGAGCCGTCGAGCCGGCGGCAGCACATCCTCGTGCTTCCGGATCTCGGCCAGCGCGACTCCGGACGCCTGATGCCGGCACCAGTAATGGTCGGCGAGACGTCCGCGAACGACGTTCGCCTGTTCGACCTCCGTCCGCTCGAACTCGGTGAGAACCGCGTCGAAGGCACGCCGTGCCTCGGTGCGCACGGACGCGCCGGCGCTTTCGAGCTGCACGTCCCAGCGCCAGTGTGCGCGCGCGACGTCCGAGAACGACGTCCGCGCCGGTGAAGCGACTCCAGCGCCGCTTCCGTTTCCCTGATCCGGCTGCGCAGGGCTAGCCATATCCGCCTCCCACGCCGCAGCTTCGTGACTGTCAGCACGAGCCTAGTCCGCTTTCGGCCGGGCGACAAGGCCCCGAGAGAACCGGTCCGGCGCCGGCCGCGTAGAAGGGATGAAACGACGACTCCGCGAGAGGAGAGTGCGCTATGCGTCCTCTATACGCGGTCGTGGTGAGGGTCACGGGCCCGACGCTGGTCGCGGCGGGCTGTAGCAACTCGGACTCCGGCTCGAATTCCGGAGGAGGTGGCGACGGATGACTCAGCTACGCGAACGAAGCACGCGCACGACGACGAGGCCTCTCCCTGACGAGGCTGTCCTGTCCGGGCCGTCGGAGCAGCGGGCGGGCCGTATGCCCGCGCTGCTGCGGACGGTCGGCGCGCTCGCAGTCCTGGTGGTGGGCGCGGTCCACCTCCAGCAGTACTTCGGCGCGGACATCTACTCGGTGTCCGTGATCGGCACGCTCTTCCTGCTCAACTTCGCGGGCGCGATGGTGATCGGGGTCGGGCTGCTGATCCCGTCGGCGCGGCTGCGCGTCCTCCATCTCCTGCTCGCTCTCGGAGGCATCGGACTGGCGGCGACGTCGTTCGTCTTCCTCTTCGTCAGCGAGCACTCGTCGCTGTTCGGCTTTCAGGAGTCGGGCTACCGCGCGGCGATCGTGATCGCGCTGGCGGCCGAAGCGCTGGCGGCCGTCGTGCTCAGCGCGTACGTGGCCATGGCCACGCGCCGTCGCGCCTAGAGGAACGCTACAGCCAGGTGTCGCCGAGGACGCGCAGCCAGTTCCGGTGCGTGACCTTGGCGACTCCCTCGTCGTCGAAGCCCCCTGCGCGGAGCGCGTCGACGAGCTTCGGCAGCCCGGCAATGCCGCCGAGGGACTCGGGCATGAGCGCGCCGTCGAAGTCCGAGCCGAACGCGACGTGGTCGATGCCGATGCGGCTCGCGACGTAGTCGACGTGGCGGACGATCTCCTCGAGCGGCGTCTCGGGGACCTGGCCGCCGTCCTCCCGCACGAACGAGACGGCGAAGTTGACGCCGACGACGCCACAGGAGGCGCCCACCGCGTCGAGCTGGGCGTCGGTCAGGTTGCGGGTGGACGCGCAGAGCGAATGCGCGTTCGAGTGCGTCGCGACGAGCGGGCGCGACGAGATCCTCGCGACGTCCCAGAAACCGGCTTCGTTGAGGTGCGAGAGGTCGACGACGATGCCGAGGTCGTTGCACCTGCGGACGAGCTCGCGCCCGGCCTCGGTGAGCCCGGGGCCGGTGTCGGGCGTCGACGGGAACCGGAACGGCACGCCTTCCGCGAATGCGTTCGCGCGCGACCACACGAGGCCGATCGAGCGCAGGCCGCGCTCGTACCAGGCCTCGAGATCCGAGAGGTCGGGCGCGAGCGGCTCGGCGCCCTCGAGGTGGAGGATCGCCGCGACCCGGCCCGGCCGGAAGTCGTCCGGGCTCGTCGCGAGCTGTACCGGGAGGGAGCGGAACACCTCGTACAGCTCCTCTGCGATCCGGGCCGCTTCGTCTCTCGGGAGCGGCTCGGGCAGCGGCAGCGCGTAGTGGGCCGTGGTCGGGTTCGACCCCGGCGGCGACGGAACGAACAGCGCGAAGAACCCGCCCGCGAAGTCCGCGCCCGGGGCGTCCTCGAGGTGGACGTGGCGAATCTCGCCGCCGCGCCACAGCCGCGCGACGAGGTCGTTGTGGCCGTCGATGATCACGCGGCTGCTTCGCGTGCCTTACTTGTCCACGAACAGCATGCGCGCGACGTCGCCTGCCATCAGGAGCATCACGAGGACGGCGACGACGTCGACGAGCATGTGCTCGTCTTACCCCGAGCCCCGATTTCCGACGCCGGCCGTTCGGCCAGGATCGGCGGGACGATCAGCCGCCGCCACAGGCGCCCGTGGGGTTGATCCCTGCCGCCCAGACCGCGCCGGCCAGCACGAGGGCGGCGATCGAGACGATGCCGCCGGCGAGGCCGATCTTCGCGAGGCGCTTCGACGCATACGCCAGCCATATCGTCTCCGAGCGCAGGAGGAGGATCGACATGGCGAGCGCGCCGAGCGTCGCGACTCCCCACGCGGCGACGAGCGTGTCGGCGAGCATGCCCCAGTGGTGCGCCCACACGAACGAGGCTCCGAGCAGCGCAACCGAGAGGACGCCGAGAGCGGCGGCGACCGGACTGCGCTTCGGCCGTACCGGAACTGACGCTACAGCCTCGATCACGGAAGCATATTCGCTGCGCCCGCTGTCGTCACCTGCCGCCCCTGCCTAGCTCGTCGGCCAGGCCTCCGCCAGCTTGCGGCGCGTCTCGAGCAGGTGCTCGGGGATGACCTTGACGTCCGCGAGCACGGGCATGAAGTTCGTGTCGCCGTTCCACCGAGGGACGACATGGACGTGGCCGTGATCGACGATCCCCGCGCCGGCGACGCGGCCGAGGTTCCAGCCGACGTTGAATCCCTCCGGAGCGAAGACGGCCCGCAATGCCGCGATCGCGGCGACCGCGAGCCGGTGCGTCTCGACCGCCTCGGCGTCGTCGAGGTCGTCGAACGCGGAGCCGTGCCGGTACGGCGCGACCATGAGATGGCCGGACGCGTAGGGGAACTTGTTGAGGAGCACGAAGGCGAGCTCGCCGCGGTGGATCACGAGCTCGGGCTCGTCCTCGGGGAACGCGGCCGCGCGGCAGAAGACGCACTCGTCGCCGTCGTCGGCATGCTGGACGTACTCGAGCCGCCAGGGCGCCCACAACTGCTTCATCGCCGGAACGTTAGGCGTGACAGGCGAGACGGGCCCAGAAGAGCGGAGAACGGAAGGGAGAGGGTCGCCCCTTGGGGGGTGTGGGCGGGGGCGCTGCTGCCTCCCCCGCCCATCCCAGGTTCGTCCTATGGTCCGGAGACCACGCAGCCGTTGCCGGTCGTGTCGAAGGCCCTGTTGCTCCAGAGGGGCTGGACTGCGAACTGGTGGCTGGCCAGCTGGATGTTCTGCGTATTCAGCCAGGCGCACTTGTCGCCGTTTTCCGAGGTCTGGTCGTCGTTCCAGCCGTCTTGGAACGAGGCGAAGTTGTCTGGGTCGGTGACGGCTTCCGCATATTCGTGACCGGTGACGATCGACCAGCCGTCGAAGATGCCGTTGCCGAAGGCGTCGCTGCTGGCGTTGACGTTGTGCATGCCGCAGCCTCCGTTGCCGACGCCGGGCCAGTTCTCGTTCAGCCAGGGGATGAACGCGTACTGGATCCGCTCGGGGTTGCCGACCCCGTCCACGGTCGAGGTCTGCGTGTGGTAGCCGCAGTAGACGGGTTCGCCGGTCGCGATCGCCGTCGGTGGTGTGAGGATGATGTAGGTCGCCTGCGGGTTGTAGCCGAAGTGCTGCACAGCCTTGACGGCCTCGCTCGCGATCGGGTCGTCCACGAGGTTCTCGGCCAGTCCGAGTGTGATGATGTCGCTCGGGACGGGCGAGGGATCCGTCCATACCCCTTTGAGCTGGTGCGTGGGATTGGTGACGAAGCCGGCGCCGCCTACGCAGTTCGTCGAGCCGGGCAGGGCGTCGGCGCAGTACTGCGTCTGGATGTTCGCCCAGGGGCTGCCGCCGACGTTCTGGAAGAACGACTGGAGGTAGGTCTGGAGCGCCTTGCTCGAGTACATCGCGCCGCTCGTATCCTCGGTGGAGAAGCCGTTGGCCCAGTCGGGGCCCCACCAGACGAGGTAGACGGCGGGCTTCTGCTCGACTCCGATCGCGCCCGGGCCGGCGTTGCCGCCGTGATAGATGAGGTCGTTGGTGAGTGCGTTCGTGTCGACGCCCACCGTTGAGGTCTGGCCCTGCGCCCAGAAGAAGTGCTTCGGGTTGGTCAGTGGTGACGTGCCCGAGGCCGCCGCCCCGGCGCCGATGATGCCGACCAGAAGCGTGATCACCCCCACAACGGCAAGGCCCCGCAACCCGAGTCGCAGAATGTTCATCCGTAATAACTCCTACGAGGTGACAAAGACGCCGCAATCCCTACCCGCTTACATTGGTGTTTCAAACAGAAGCAGATTCGATTGAACAGTCAGTCAAATACGATTGACTGATCAGTCAAAAGAAAGCGTGAGCTTTTAGGGTTTGGACGCACCTATGCCGAGGGAATAGGGGCGCGGGCTGTTTACGCCCGGCCTAAAACCCCACGCCTCGTCAAGGAGAAACGCATGCGACGGCTCGTTGCAGTTGTCTTCGCCGCCGGCGCGGTCGTCCTCGCCCTGGGCAGCTCGGCCCAGGCGGCCACGACCTCGTCGACGTCGATTCCGTTTCAGGCCCGGATCGGCCATATCTTCGGCATGCTCCCGCCCCTCGACACCACAACCGCCTCGAACGGCCAGGTCTCGAACCAGGCGCCCGCGAGCGGCTCGCTGTACTACAACGGGGGCCCGGTGATGACGACCAGCACCGTGTACACGATCTACTGGCAGCCGGCGGGCTACCAGTTCCCGAGCGGCTACATCGCCAACATCAACCAGTACTTCAAGGATCTCCAGGCGACGAGCGGGAAGAACACGAACACGTACGAGAACGGAACGCAGTACTACGAGCAGACGGGCTCGACGAAGCAGTACGTGCAGTACCACACGACCTTCGCCGGGACGACGCTCGACACCAGCGATCTACCGCCCCTCGATCCTGTCAACTGCCCCGACACGCCGGTGGCGGCGACGAACGGCGGCGCGAACCCGCCCTCGACTACCGCCGGTTGCGTCACCGACCAGCAGGTGCAGCAGGAGATCTCGAACGTGGTCAAGGCCAAGGGCTGGCCCGTGAACAACAACACCGAGTTCTTCATGTACACCGCGCCGAACATCGGCACGTGCTTCCCGGCGCAGGTCGGTGTGGGCGAGGGTGGAGTGGGGACGACGGTCACGGCGCCGCTGTGCTCGTTCTCCTACTTCTGCGCCTATCACAGCTCGTACTTCGACTCGACCGTCAACGCGAACTCCCAGATCATCTACGCGAACATGCCCTATGACGCGCAGACGGCGGGCAATCCGCTGACGTGCGACGTCCAGGACTATCCGAACGGCAACCCATCGGATCCGGAGATCTCGACGACGAGCCACGAGCACAACGAGAGCATCACCGACCCGTTCGGGACGGGCTGGTGGGACAGCAACCCGAACGACAGCGCAGCCGGCGACGAGAACGGCGACATGTGCGCATACGACTTCGGGACGACGACCGGTCCGGCCAACGCCGAGTGGAACCAGACGATCAACGGACACCACTACCTCATGCAGCTCGAGTGGGACGACAGCACGAACAGCTGTCCCGGTTCGGACTCCTCGGGCAATCCGACGGGGGCGCCCAACTACGACACACCGGAGATCTTCCTAACGCCGGACACCGGCTACGGTACGGCGCCATTCAAGATCTTCGGCCAGTTCTTCTCCGTGGGAGACAAGGTCGGAAGCACCTTCAGCGACGCCGGCACCACCACAGGTCTCGGCTCGGCGACGACCGACCCGAGCGGCCACTTCTCGCTCACCACCAAAGTCCCGACCAAAGCCCAGCCCGGCACCGCCACGGTCACCAGCCAAGGCACCTCGGGCAGCGCAACGGCACTCTTCACCGTCCCATCTCCATAACCCGAGGGGAGGAGAGGCGGCCAATGCCGGCCGCCTCTCCTCCCAGGCCCAACTCCCTGCCGCCAGCGGCGCGCAAGAGCGCGCCTACCCTTCGGCGTCGTGTCCGCCACCGCTCGCCCATCGGCTTCGGTCTTCATCTGTGCGTTGCCCCGCACGGGCAGCTCGCTCGTCGGCCTGCTGCTCGGCCAGAACGGATTCGGGCGGCCGGCCGAGTGGTTCTGGCGGGACGACGTCGAACGCAACAAGCAAGCCTGGGGCATCTCGCGCTTCGAGGACTACCTCGTCCGCGTGCTCGATGAGGGAACGTCCGAGCGCGGCGTCTTCGGCGCCAAGGTGATGTGGGGCTATCTGGGCGACGTGCTGTTCGAGCTCCGTCGTCTCCGCGGCGAGTTCGACGCGGACGACGTCTCGGTGCTGCGGTCGTTCTTCGGTGAGCCGAGCTTCGTCTGGGTGCGGCGGCGCGACGCCGTGGCGCAGGCGGTGTCGTGGGCCCGCGCGGTGCAGACGGGGCAGTGGGCGGCGAACCAGCCCGCAACGGGCGAGGCTTCCTTCGACTTCGAGCAGATCGACGCGCTCTACCACGTCGCTCGCATTCACGACGGCTGCTGGCGACGCTGGTTCGATTCGCAGGCGCTCGAGCCGTTCGAGCTCGTCTACGAGGAGCTCTGCCGCGACCGCGAACGGGTCACGGGCGAGGTGCTCGAGTATCTCGGGCACCAAGGCGACGCCGCACTCGAGCCGCCGGCGTTCATGCACCACCAGGCGGATGCGATGAACGAGGACTGGGCCGCGCGCTACCGGGAGGCGGTCGCAGGACGCCCGGCGAACGACGCACCGCGGGGCAGAGGCGACTAGCGGGCAGGGCGGGGGCCTTGTAGCATCGCGCGCATGATCAGCAAATGGCTGCAGCGCCTGCGCGGCGACTCGGGCTCCTCGGCGACGAGCGAGGCCGAGCCCGCTACGGCCCCCGAACCTCCGTCGATGCCCGCCGAGCCACCCGCCGACACGGGCGTGAGCACGGAGGAGCCGGCGGGCGACGAGCCCGCATAGTCGACCGATAGTCCGGCGTGACGGTCCGCCTCGAGCCGTTCGGCGAACGGCATATCGGCGCGCTCGAGGACATGCTCGACGATCCGGAGCTCCTCCGGTTCACGCGCCTGCCCGAGCCCGTGCCGCCCGGCTTCGCGCAGACCTGGCTCGCCGGGTACGAGGAGGGCCGCACCGACGGCAGCCGCGACGCGTTCGCGATCGTCGACGCCGACGGCGTGTTCCTCGGCCTCGCTCTGGCGCCGCGCATCGAGCACGACGCCCGCACGGCCGAGCTCGGCTACGTGGTCGCACCTGCGGCGCGGGGCCGCGGCGTCGCCACCGAGGCGTTGCGGCAGCTCACCGAGTGGGCGTTCTCGGAGCAGGGCATGTTGCGTCTCGAGCTCCTGATCAGCGTGGAGAACGCCGCCTCCAAGCGCGTCGCGGAGCACTGCGGCTACGTCCGGGAAGGCGTGCTCCGCTCGCTCCACGTGAAGGAAGGCGTGCGCGAGGACACCGAGATCTGGTCGCGCCTCGCGACGGACGGCTAGCTCAGAGCCAGCGCTTCCAGCGGAAGAACGCGAGCATGCCGGCGATGGCTGCGGCCATCAGCCCGACGCTCGCCCAGAACGCGCCCCACGAGTCGAAGCCGGGGAAGTGGACGTTCATCCCGAAGAAGCCGGTGAGGACGGTCAGCGGCAGCATCACGACGCTGAAGACCGTGAGCACGTAGAGGATGTCGTTCTGCTGGTGCGTGATGAGCGACTCGTTCGTGTCCTCGAGCGCCTCCACGACTTCCTTGTAGTTGTCGAGCAGGTCCCAGATGCGCTCGCTGGCGTCGACGAGGTCGTCGAAGTAGAGATCGAGCTCCTCCGGCAGGAACCGCTCGATCTGCCGCTCGAGCTGCCTCAGCGTCGGGCGCTGCGGCTTGATGATCTTGCGGTAGGAGATGATCTCCTGCTTCACCTTGTGGATGTCGGTGACGAGCTCGCGCGCGCCCTCGTCCTCGCCGATCGACTCGTCGATCTGCTCGAGCTTGAAGCCGATCTTGTCGAGGATCGGGAAGCAGTAGTCGTAGAGGTCGTCCAGCACCTCGTAGAAGAGCCGGCCCGAGCCGCGTGAGAGCAGCTGGGAGCGGAACTCCTCGTTCTCCTCGCAGCGGCGGAACAGGAGGCTGACCGGTCGGAGCTCGACGGCCGGCAGCGTGACGATGTAGTCCGGCCCGATGAAGGCGTCGAGCTCGCCGGCGTTCAGGCGGCCGACGGACGCGTCGTAGACCGGGAAGTGGAGGACGGTGAAGAGATAGCCGCCGCTCCCGTCGTCGTCTCCGGCGTAGACGTCGACCTTCGGGCGCTGGCGCCGCGAGAGGACGTCCTCGACGTCGAGCGGATGCCACCCGAAGCGGTTGGCGAGCAGCTGCGCCTCGCCGTCGGTCGGGGCGAGGAGGTGAACCCAGGTGACGCCGCCGGCGCGGAGCTCAGCCGGCCCGGGCCGCGTCTCGACGACCGGGACGCGCGGCGCAGCGCGGCGCGAACGGATGCGCGGCAGGCTGGGCATCGGTACTGAGGGGGTCGACGGTCGCTGCCATGGCCCGGGAATGCTACCCGCTGGCCGCAAGCGCCACCGGTTCCGGCGCCTCTCCGTGGGGAGTGCGGCGCACGCGCTCCGGCAGCCGCCGCTCCAGAGCGAGCGCAGCCGTCGAGCAGGCGAGGTTGACGCCGGCTGCGATGGGCCACAGCCACAGCGGCCGGTGCTGGAGGAGAAAGCCGCCCGCGGCCGGGCCGATAATCCAGCCGATCTGCCACGAGATGCTCGACGCCGCGAGGTAGCGGCCGACGAGCGCGGGCGGCGCGAGATCGACGCTGAGCGGCGCCTGGATCGCTCCGTGGAGGCACTCTCCGATCGCGAAGACGAGCATCGCGGCGGCGAGGATCCCGAAGGCGGCGGTGGCACGCGTCCAGGATCCGGCCGCCCAGACCCCGAGGAACGACGTGGCCCACAGCACGCCCATCAGCGCAAGGCCGCGCATCCGCCTCCTGCCCTCGGCGAGCTTCACGACCGGCAGCTGGAAGAGGACGACGGCGACCGCGTCGAGGGCGAACACAACGCCCACCTCGCGCTCGTTGATGTGCGCCACGTTCTTCCCGAAAGCCGGCAGCAGCTCGACGGCGAGTGAGATCGCCGCGGTCATGAACGCGGCGTTGAGCAGGGTGAAGGAGGTGAACACGCGGTCGTGCAGGACCGCGCGCCAGCTGCCGCCGAGTCGCTCCTCGTGCAGTTGCGGGGCGCGCACGCGCGCCAGGACGATCATGTAGCCGAGGAAGGTCACGCAGTCGATCGCGAACAGGACGGTGAACGTCTCCGGCTGCCGGACGGAGGCGATCAGCCCGGCCGCGACGCCGCCGATCGCGACCCCCGCGTTCATCGCGAGGCGCTGCAGGGCGTAGGCGGGCGCGCGACGGGTCGGAGGCGTGAGCCCGGCGAGCAGCGCCGACTGCGACGGCCAGAACGAGCCGCTGCCGATGCCCCAGAGCGAGTAGATCGCGAACGCGTGCCAGGCCTCGCGGATCAGCGGCATGAGCCCGAACGCGACCGTCATCACCGCGAGCGCGCCGAGCAGCACGCGCTTCGGGCCGACCCGGTCGGACAGCGTCCCGCCGAAGAAGCCGCTCGCGAGCGCGACCGCCGACTGAACCGCAGCCGCGCTGCCCGCGAGCCCGAACGGGATCCCGCGCACGTTGTGCAGGTAGATGAGCAGGAACGGGAGCACGACCCCGTTTCCGAACGCGTTGACGAG
Source organism: Gaiellaceae bacterium (assembly GCA_035252585.1). Lineage (GTDB taxonomy): Bacteria > Actinomycetota > Thermoleophilia > Gaiellales > Gaiellaceae > Palsa-739. The sequence goes on along the minus strand of DATFCX010000044.1, from coordinate 6,762 downwards.
CGCCCCGAGTTCGAGCACGTAGACGTCGCGCGGCAGGCGCGGGTCGAGGCTGCGGAGATAGGGCCGGAACCGGATCACCCGCTGAACCTAGCCCGCCCCTGCGGAAAGATGCGCCAGGCAGGAATCGAACCTGCGACCTCGCGCTCCGGAGGCGCGCGCTCTATCCCCTGAGCTACTGGCGCCGGGGACAAGCCAGTCTACCGGCGGCCGGGCGTTGGTACGTTCCGGCCGTGGACGTCTCCGCGCGGATCGTCACGCTCGAGCTGGCGGAGACGTTCGTCATCTCCCGCAGCGCGGTGGACACCGAGGACGTCGTCGTCGTCGAGCTGCGCCACTCCGGCGTCTCGGGCTTCGGCGAGGCGCAACCGGCCGACAGATACGACGAATCGGTCGAGTCGGCGCAGGCGTACGTCGAGGAGCACGCCGAGCTGCTCGGGGACGACCCGTTCGCCCTCGAGGAATTGATGGGGCGGCTGCCCGCGCGCGAGTTCGCGGCGCGCTCGGCCCTCGACGCCGCGCTCCACGACCTCCAGGGCAAGCTGCTGGGCCAGCCCGTCTGGCGGTTGCTCGGCCTCCGGCGCGCCGGCCCGCCGACCAGCTGGACGGTGTGGCTCGGAGACCCCGACGACATGGCCCGCCGCGCCGAGCAGGCACTCGCGCGCTTCCGGCGCCTCAAGCTCAAGCTCGGGGGGCGCGACGGGCTCGACGTCGAGCGTGTCCGGGCGGTCCGCAGCGTGGCCGGCGGGTTGCCCTTGCAGGTCGACGTCAACGAGGCGTGGAGCCTCGACGAAGCGCTCGAGGCGCTTCCTCCGCTCGGCGAGCTCGGAGTCGAGTACTGCGAGCAGCCGCTGCCCGCCGGCGATCCGGGCGGCCCCGAGCTGAAGCGCCGATCGCCGCTCCCGATCTACGTCGACGAGGACTGCCACACGCTCGGCGACGTGGCGGCCTGCGCGAAGCGCGCGCACGGGGTCAACGTCAAGCTCGCCAAGTCGGGCGGGATCCGGGAGGCGGTGCGGATGGTGCACGCCGCCCGGGCGCTCGGCCTCGGCTGCATGCTCGGCTGCATGGTCGAGTCGGGTCTCGGCATCTCGGCGGGCGCGCAGGTCGCGTCACTCTTCGACCACGTCGACCTCGACGGCAACCTCCTGCTCGCGCACGACCCGTGGCCGGGAGTTCCGTTCGCCGACGGCGTCCAGCTTCCACCGGAGGAACCGGGGCTCGGTGTCCACGCGGTATCTGCTGCTCGCTGAAGGCTTCTCCGGCAACCCGCACTACGGGAAGACGATGCGCGGCGTGCTCCGCTACCGGCGGGAGGACGTCGTCGCGATCCTCGACTCCACGCGCGGCGGCGAGACGGAGGAGGGCGTGCCCGTCGTCGGCAGCGTCGCGGATGCGCTCCCGCTCGGTCCGACCACGGCCCTCGTCGGGGTCGCGACCCAGGGCGGGCGCTTCCCGCCGGAGTGGGTCGAGGTCCTCCGCACGTGCGTCCAGCATGGCCTCGACGTCGAGAACGGTCTCCACGTCTTCCTCGCCGACGACCCGGAGCTGAGCGCGCTCGCCGCGGAGCGAGGGGTGGAGCTCCGCGATCTGCGGCGGCCGCCGGCCGGGCTCTCGACCGCGACCGGCGAGAACCTCGCCGTCGACGCGACGATCGTCCTCACCGTCGGCTCCGACTGCGCGATCGGGAAGATGACCGTGTCGCTCGAGCTCGACCGCGAGGCGCGGCGGCGCGGCATCCGCTCGGTCTTCGTCCCGACCGGGCAAACGGGGATGGCGATCGCGGGCTGGGGGATCGCGGTCGATGCAGTCGTGGCCGACTTCGTCGCGGGCGCGGCCGAGCGGCTCGTAGTCGAGGGAGGCGAGCGGGGCGGCGAGCTGCTCTGGGTGGAGGGGCAAGGCTCGCTCTTGCACCCGGTCTACTCCGGCGTCACGCTCGGCCTCTACCACGGGAGCGCCCCGCACCTGCTCGTCCTCTGCCACGAGGCGGGGCGGACGGAGATCGAGGGCGCCGGCGGGGGTCCGCACCCGATTCCGCCGCTGCGCGATCTCGTCGACCTGCACGAGCGTCTCGCGCTGCCGGCGCGGCCCGCGCGCGTCGCGGCCGTCGCGCTCAACACGCGCTTCCTGGACCACGCAGACGCGCGTGCAGCCGTGGCGGCGGCGGAGGAGGAGACCGGTCTACCCGCCGACGACCCCGTTCGCTTCAGCGCCGCGAAGCTCGTCGACGCGGTGCTCGCCGCCCGGACCTAGACGTGCTCGTCGCGGTCATCGCCGACACGCACATGCCGCGCGGCGGGCGGCGGCTCCCGGACGGCTGTCTCGAACGCCTGCGCGCCGCCGACCTGATCCTCCACGCGGGCGACGTCGTCGCCGAGCCCGTCTTCGAGGAGCTGGCCGCACTCGGGCCGCCCGTGCACGCCGTCCACGGCAACATGGACGAGCCGGCGCTGTGCGAACGGCTGCCGGAGACGCTCGTCGTCGACGTGGGCGGGCTCGAGATCGGGATGACGCACGACCCCGGCCCCCGGGCCGGGCGGGAGGAGCGGCTGGCGGTGCGCTTCCCCGGCTGCGCCGCCGTCGTCTACGGGCACACGCACGAGCCGCAGGTCTCGCGTTCGGGCGATGTCTGGATCCTCAACCCGGGCTCGCCGACCGAGCGGCGGCGGGCGCCGGCGCACTCGATGCTCATGCTCGAGGTCGCGGACGGCCGGATCTCGCCGCAGCTGATCCCGCTCCCTTGACACGAACAGACGTTCGCTCTATCATGCGAACAGATGTTCGGCAAGTTCCTGATCTTGCTCTGTGTCGCGGTGCTCGCCGTCGGGCTCGCCGCCCGCGGCTCGAGCGGTGCGGGCCCGAAGCACACGTACGTCGTGCGGCCGGGCGACACGCTCTGGTCGGTCGCCGAGCGCACGTACTCCGGGGATCCTCGCCAAGGGGTGTGGGAGCTGGAGCGGCGGAATCACCTGAGCGGCCCGACGATCGTGCCGGGGGAGAAGCTGGTCGTCCCCTAGTCCGCGGCAGGCGGCAGGTCGATCCCGCTGACGTAGACCTTCTCGCCGCGGAAGAGGCGTCGTTCGGGATCCCACGGAAACCAGATCACGACCTTCCACTCGAGCCGGCCCTCCGCGGGAGGCTCCCCGAGCCAGGGTGCCTGCTGCGTCGCGGTGACGTTCGCCTCCTCGCACACGCCCTGCGGCCCGATCACGATGTCGGTCAGGTCGAAACGGATGTCCGGGAACGCCGTCAGCAGCTCGGTGTAGAAGCGGCGCGCGCCGTCGTGTCCCTCCCAGCGGTGGCCGGTCTGGACGAGCTCGTAGACGCAATCCGGCGTCAGCGTCGAGATCAGCCCCGCGAGATCGCGGGCGTCCTCGGCGAGCGAGTGCTTCTTGTAGAGCTCCCGCACGTCGCGGTACAGCTCGGGCGTCACCTCGCGGCGATAGACCTCCAGCACGGTCGGATCGGCCATGGTCCGAGCCTATCGCGGCAGGACGCTCAGGCGGGGACGAGCTGGCCCGCCGTCGGATCGGTCCCGAACAGCTCGGGGGAGCGCTCCACGAGAGCCACGAAGGCGTCGACGACAGCGGGCGCGAACTGGGTGCCGCGACACCGCACGATCTCGTCCGTCGCGTCGTCGAGCGTCCGGGCGGCGCTGTACGGACGCTCCGTCGTCATCGCGTCCACGGCGTCGGCCAGGCCGACGATCGCGGCCTCGAGCGGGATCCCCCCGCCGTGCAGGCCGTGCGGGTACCCGTCGCCGTCCCAGCGCTCGTGGTGGTGGAGGATGGCCGGCACGGCGGCGTGGAGCCGGTGGAGACGTCCGACGATGCGGGCGCCGTCCTCCGGATGACGCTTGACGATCTCGAACTCGAGCTCCGTCAGGCGGTCGGGCTTCGTCAGGATCGCGTCGGGGACGCCGATCTTGCCGATGTCGTGGAACAGCCCGGCGAAGCGGAGCACGTCGAGCCGCTCGCGCTGCAGGCCGAGCTCCTCGCCGAGCGCGACAGCGATCCGCTGCACCCGTTGCGAATGCCCCGCGGTGTACGGATCCTTGGCGTCGACCGTCGCGTTCAGGCTCTCTACGGCTTCGAGCGCGCTCTCCTCGAGAAGGCGGTTCGACTCGACGAGCCGCAGCGTCCGCGCCCGGAGCTTCGCGTTCTGCCGGCTGAGCGTGTGGGAGGCGCCGCGCACGAGCAGGGCCAGCGCGAGCCAGAGTGCGACGAAGACCCCGGCGACGGCGAGCCACAGCATCTCGCGGCGCGACCCGATCAGGCGGCCGAGCGCGGACGGGTTCGCGTAGATCTCGTAGGCGCCGATCGCGTGCGAGCCGTCGGTGCTCTTGATCGGCGTGTACACCTCGAACAGGCGATGGAGGCCGTGTGCGCGGGCGAGCTTGTTGCGCTCGAAGGAGTCCTCGTCCTGTGCCTCTCCACCGGTGCCGATGAGCGCCGCGATCGGCCGGTTCTCGCGGATCACCTCGCCGAGCTCGTCCTCGAGCGGGAACCTGTGGTTGATCCGCTCCGGGTCCACGTTCGTCCAGGCGAGGACGCCGTCGGCCCGCCAGACCTTCACGCTGAGGATGTCCTGCCTGCGGACGGCCGACGCCAGCCGTCCCTCGTTGCGCCGCGAGACCACCACGCGGTTCCCGCGGACGAGCACCGGCCGGACGAGGCCGTCGACGTAGCGGGCGAGCGCGGTCTTCTCGGCGTTGAGGGCCTCCGCCGTCAGCGAGCGGGAGAGCATCCAGCCGAGCGCGGCGCCGGCTCCGGCGCAGATCAGCGCCGACGCGAGCAGAAAGACCCGGAGGAGCGTGAGCGACCGCTGGAGGTCGCGCCCGCGCCGCAGCCGCTTGCCCTCTTCCACCGGCGCAATATCGGCCGCGCGCGCCGGCCGGATTAGCCCCGGACACTCCTAGAATCGCCGCGTGGACCTCGACGTCGTGTTCCTCGGCACGGCCGCCTCGATGCCGACGGCGCAGCGCGGACCTGCGGCGCTGCTGGTGCGGCGCGGCAGCGAGCGCCTCCTCTTCGACTGCGGCGAGGGGACGCAGCGGCAGCTGCAGCGGTCGGCGATCGGGCTCCCGGACCTGCAGGAGATCTTCCTGACGCACTACCACGCCGACCATTTCCTCGGTCTGCCCGGAATGCTGAAGACGTTCGCGCTCCGCGGCCGCGACGAGACGCCGCTGACCGTCTACGGACCGCGTGGCCTGCGGGAGCTCTTCAACAGGCTCCGCCCGTTCCTCGGCCGACTGCCGTATCCGCTGGCTCTTGTCGAGCTCGAGGTGGGGGAGCGGCTCGAGCGGGGCGACTACGCGATCGAGGGATTCGCGGTGGAGCACGGTGCGGAGGCGCTTGGCTACACGATCGCGGAGGCGGAGCGTCCCGGCCGCTTCGACGTCGCGGCCGCGGACGCGCTCGGCGTCCCCGACGGCCCGGCGCGCGGGCGGCTGCAGGCAGGCGAGGAGGTGGCCCTCGAGTCCGGACGCACCGTGAGCCCCGGCCAGGTCCTCGGGGCGCCGAGGCCGGGCCGGAAGCTCGTGCTCACGGGCGACACGGCGCCTTCGCCGCTCGTCGTCCAGGCCGCGCACGGCGCAGACCTGCTCGTGCACGAGGCGAGCTTCATGGCGGACGAGAAAGAGCGCGCCAAGGAGACGATGCACTCGACGGCCGCCGACGCCGCCGAGGTCGCGCGCCTCGCGCAGGTGCGGTTGCTCGCCCTCACGCACGTCTCGCCGCGGTACTTCGGCCCGGAGCTCGCCGGCGAGGCCCGCGACGTCTTCCCGGACACCGTCGTCCCGCGCGACTTCGACCTCATCGAGGTCCCGTTTCCCGAGCGTGGCGCCCCGCGACTGGTCACGAGCGGCGCGCGCCCGCCGCGCGTGAACGACGGCCGCGAGCCGAAGCCGGTGGAAGTCCCTATCATCGAGTCGCAATGAGCGGGATGGTCCAGGTCGCAACGGCCGGCGACGTCGCCGAGGCGGAGGAGATGCAAGAGATCCTCCGCAATGCGGGCATCGACTCGTCGATCGAGCAGGCGCCGGAGGACGACGCGGTGAACGTCCTCGTCCCCGAGGCCGAGCTCGAGACCGCGCAGGAGGCGATCGAGGCCCTGACCGAGCCCGACGACCTCATTTCGGAGCCGTAGGATGGGCGCCATGACGACGGTGATGGTCCGTGGCAGGGCGCGCCTCGGCACAGGGGCGGCCGCGCGGCCGTCACGCCCTTCGTAGTCGCGCCTTCGCAGACGAGCTCGTCCGGGACGCGCACATCGCGCCCGGCACGCTCGCGCTCGACCTCGGCGCGGGCGGCGGCATCCTCACGCGTGCGCTCGCGGACGCCGGCGCACGCGTCCGTGCCGTCGAGCTCGACCCGGCGGCGCTGCGACAGCTGAGGACGCGCTTCGACGGGGAGCCGCGCGTCGAGGTGATCGAACAAGATGCGGCTCGGGTGCGGCTGCCGGACGAGCCGTTCGTGGTCGTGGCGAATCTCCCGTTCGCCGCCGGCACTGCGATCCTCCGGCGCCTGCTCGGGGACCCGCGCGTGCCGCTGACGCAGCTCGACGCGATCGTGGAGTGGGGCCTCGCCGCGAAGCGGACCGCCGTCTGGCCGTCGACGCTGCTCGGCTGCACGTGGGGAGCGTCGTACGAGCTGCGGCTCGTCCGGCGTGTCCCGCGCGCCTGCTTCGCTCCGCCGCCGAGCGTCGAGGCCGCCGTGCTGCGGGCGACCCGCAGGCCGAAGCCGCTCGTCCAGCCGGTCGAGG
>DATFCX010000043.1:0-11324 GCA_035252585.1 Gaiellaceae bacterium | reverse complement strand
GACGACGTCTACACGACCGGCGCCACCGCCGCGGCCTCCGCGACCGCCCTCCGCGCCGCCGGCGCCCGCCGGGTCGAAGCCGTCGCCTTTGCCCGCGCGCTCCGCCGCGGATAGGCCCGGTCTGTTGGCTCCGTCCCGAGTAGGGTTAGACCACCGCCACACGCAGCGACAGGGGAGGCGCCGATGCAGCTTCACGTCAAGGGCAAGAACCTCGAGGTGAACGACTCCATCCGGAGCTATATCGAGCGAAAGCTCCAGAAGCTCGATCGCCGCGTGCACGAGCTGACGCAGGTCGAGATCGAGCTCGCGGTCGAGCGGAACCCCTCGATCGCCGAGTCCCAGGTTGCCGAGGCGACCGTCCATCTCAAGGGCCACACGTTGCGCGCGCGCGAGGCCGCGCGGGACATGAAGGCCGCAATCGACGAGCTCTCGGACAAGCTCGTCCGCCAGGTCAGGGACCTGCACGATAAGCGCGTCGACGGCCGCAGGCATGTCGACGAGCCCGAGCTCGCGGATCCGGTCGAGGCGGAGATCACCGAGAGCTAGTGGGGCTCTTCCGCCGTCGGAACGAGACGCTCAACGAGCGTCTCCTGAGGGAGGCCGGCCTCGATCCGGCGCAGGCGCTCGGCGATCCGCCACCACCGGTGCCGCTCGAGCCGCCGAAATCGCTCATGTCGAGGGCCGGGCTGCCGGACGGCTCGGGCCTCGGCCCCAAGGAATGGGACGCGGCCGTCACGGTCTCGGCGCCCGGCCTGGCCGGCGAGCGCATCGAGTTCACGACCATCCCGAACGGCGACGTGGTCGTGAGCGAGGAGAGCGGCGACGCCGATCTCTCGCCGCTGGCCGACGCGGTCGAGCGCCGTGTGAGCCCGCCGTACCGCGCGGTCGGGCAGCGGCAGGCCGGCGACACCTGGGCGGTCGCCGCGAAGCGGATCGAGGTGGCGCGCGTCGCCTTGCAGGAGGGAGACAAGCTCGAGCTCTCGCGGCACGGCGACGACGAGGAGCTTCAGGTCGACGGCGAGCCGAGCGACGAGCCCGTCCCGCCTGAGCTCGAGCGCGTCGGCGCGGCGGCCGGCGACAGCTTCTACGTCGAGGCCGAGCGCATCGACGGCGACCTCTGGGAGGTCCGAGCCACAGCCTTGTAGGTCGCTACCCTTGGCCCGTGGAGATCGGCAACCTCGAAAAGGTCCTCCGCGTCGGCGAGGGCCGCCGGGTCAAGCGGCTCCAGGAACAGGCGGCCTACATCACCTCGCTCGAGCCCGAGTACGAGCAGCTCTCCGTCGCCGACCTCCAGGGCAAGACCGCTGAGTTCCGGCAGCGGCTCGAGAACGGCGAGAGCCTCGACGAGCTCGTCTTCGAGGCGTTCGCCGCCGTCCGCGAGGCTCGCAAGCGGGCGTCGAACCAGCGCATGTTCGACGTGCAGCTGATGGGCGGGATCGTCCTCCACGAGGGCGACATCGCCGAGATGAAGACGGGCGAGGGCAAGACCTTCGTCGCGAGTCTCGCCCTCTACCTCAACGGCCTCGCCGGCCGCGGCGCGCACCTCGTCACCGTCAACGACTACCTCGCCCAGCGCGACGCCGAGTGGAACCGCCCCGTCTTCGACTCGCTCGGGATGACCGTCGCCTACATCGAGACGATGATGCCGTTCGACCAGCGCAAGGCGGCCTACGCCGCGGACGTGACGTACGGGACGAACTCCGAGTTCGGCTTCGACTACCTGCGCGACAACATGTCGGTCGCGCAGGAGGGCCTCGTCCAGCGCGGCCACCCCTACGGGATCGTGGACGAGGTCGACTCGATCCTGATCGACGAGGCGCGGACGCCGCTCATCATCTCCGGCGAGCCCGAGACGGCCGCCCAGCTCTACTACGACTTCGCCCGCGTCGCGAAGCAGCTGATCCCGTTCCGCGCCTCGCCCGGCGACCCGAAGGGAGCGGCCGAAGAGGCGGGTGCCGACTTCGAGTTCGACGAGAAGCACAAGACGGTCGGCCCGACGCCGCAGGGCGTGGCCAAGGTCGAGCGCGCCCTCCGGATCGACAACCTGTACGCGCCGGAGAACACGCAGCTCGTCAACCACCTCTACCAGGCGCTCAAGGCCGAGTCGCTCTACCAGCTCGACGTCGACTACGTCATCCAGGACGGCGAGGTGAAGATCGTCGACGAGTTCACCGGCCGGATCATGGAAGGCCGCCGCTGGAGCGAGGGCCTGCACCAGGCGGTCGAGGCGAAGGAGGGCGTCAAGATCCAGGAGGAGCACCAGACGCTCGCCACGATCACGCTCCAGAACTACTTCCGTCTCTACGAGAAGCTCGCCGGCATGACCGGTACAGCCAAGACGGAGGAGAAGGAGTTCGTCGAGATCTACGGCCTCGACGTCGTCGAGATCCCGACGAACGTGCCGGTCGCCCGCGCCGACGAGAACGACTTCGTCTTCAAGACGAAGGAAGGGAAGTTCGCCGCGGTCGTCCGCGACATCGAGGAGCGGGCGCACGAGGGACAGCCCGTCCTCGTCGGCACGATCGCCGTCGAGACGTCGGAGTACCTCTCGCAGCTCCTGACCCGCAAGGGGATCAAGCACAACGTCCTCAACGCGAAGGAGCACGCACGCGAGGCCGAGATCATCAAGGACGCGGGCCAGCGCGGCGCGGTGACGATCGCGACGAACATGGCCGGCCGCGGCGTCGACATCCAGCTCGGCGAGGGCGTCGTCGACCTCGGAGGCCTCTACGTGCTCGGCACCGAGCGGCACGAGTCGCGCCGGATCGACAACCAGCTGCGCGGCCGCTCGGGCCGCCAGGGCGATCCGGGCGAGACCCGCTTCTACCTCTCGGGCGAGGACGACCTCGTCCGCCTCTTCGCCGGCGACCGGATCAAGGGCGTCATGGACCGCTTCAAGATCCCGGAGGACCAGCCGATGGAGGCCAAGATCCTCTCCCGGCAGATCGAGGGCGCGCAGAAGAAGGTCGAGGAGCAGAACTTCGTCATGCGCAAGAACGTGCTCAAGTACGACGACGTCCTCAACCGGCACCGCGAGCGGATCTACGAGCAGCGGCGGCAGGTGCTCGACGGCGAAGACCTCTCCGACCAGATCAAGCTCTGGATCGAGGAGGTCGTCGAGGACACGGTGCGCCTGTTCACCGAGGAGGAGTACCCCGAGCAGTGGGATCTCGAGGCGCTCACGAACGCCATGGCCGGGCTCTACCAGACCGAGATCACGGCGAAGGAGCTGCGCGAGGACCTCGGCCAGGTGGAGCGCGACGCGTTGATCGAGGAGTTCCAGGCCGACGCGCGGGACGAGTACGAGGCGAAGGAGGACGAGTTCGGCGCGGAGCTGATGCGCGAGCTCGAGCGCTTCGTCGTCCTCCAGGTCGTCGACATGCGCTGGCGCGAGCACCTCGAGAACATGGAGGTCCTCCGCGAGGGCGTCCACCTGCGCCAGATGGCGCAGAAGGACCCGCTCGTCGAGTACACGGCCGAGGGCGAGCAGATGTTCACGGAGCTCGGGCGCATCATCCGCAGCGAGGTCGTGCTGCACCTCTTCCACGCCGAGCTCGCTCCCGAGCAGGCCGAGCAGCAGCTGGCGCAGGCGCAGGCCGCCAATGGGAACCTCCACTACGAGCACGAGAGCACCGCCGGCGCCGCGGCGATCGCGGCGGCGGGCGGGGGAGAGGCGGTCGCCGCCGCGGTCCCGTCCGCCGCGGGCGTGACCCAGACCGTCCAGTCGAGCCCGCACGAGAAGCTCGGCCGCAACGACCCGTGCTGGTGCGGCTCCGGCAAGAAGTTCAAGAAGTGCCACGGGGCGTAGCTCGCGAGTCCCTGAGGACTCGCTCGCTGAGTAAGGAACTCCGGCGCGGAAGAGCGCGGTCTTCCGCGCCTCCGTGCTGAGAACTAGTCGTCCGCCGCGGCGGGCGCCGACGGCGCGCGCCGGGGAGCGGGGATGGCCTGCGGCTAAATCGCCGCTGCGCGGCTGTCTTAACCTCCGGCCCTCGGGTCTCGTGCTTCGGGCGTGAGGACGCTCGCCCAGCGGAGCGTCTTCCTGCCCGAGAGTAGGCTCGTGTACATGGCGATGAGCGTGGACGACTGGGAGCCGCCGATGCATCCGTGGTCGCAGGCTGACTGGGCCGGGTTCTTTGGGAACGGCGGCGCGGCATGTTGCGTTTGCGAGCAGCTAGTCGACGATCCGCGCTTTGCCTGCGCAATCGAGATTCAGCGGTCTTGGGAGTTGGGGAGCGTGCAGGTGTCGTGGGCGCACGTCGAGTGCCTACGACGGGCTGTGCCCGGCCTCGACTGATCCTCAGGGGCCATTCCGGGACGCTGGCCCACGCGACGGCGGCTACGGTCTCGCAGCGCCCGCCGCGCCTGACTTGCTTGCCAGGTTCCTTGCCGACCAGTTCCCAGGGCTTAGCTTGCAGGCGGTGACGTCCCGGCGAGGGAGCTTCCCGTCGTTGCGGTTTGAGCTAGGCGGCGACATTTCAAACGATGACGCTGACGAGCGCGTCGCCCAAGCGTTGGATCGAGCGTCAGCGATCTTCGAGGCTGCGTTCTCGCCGGAGGACGACGGGTTCATCTCATTCACCAGGTGGCGGTCGGACGACGATCCCCTTTTTCTGGCGCTCCTACCGTCTGGAAGCGAGCCGTCGCGCACCGAGGGAGAGGACTTCTATGAGGAGGGCGAGCTGGATGCGCCGCACGTGACGTACACCGCCGCGCTGCGGCCGCGTTCAATCGACTATCGCTCCCTCTTTGAGCTGATCGCCAGTTCGGAGCTTCGACCCCGGTCGCCCGGCCTTGATGGACGCTCCTACTTAGTCAACGCCTCGACGCCAATGGTCCTTCACATGTATGACGATCGCGGCGCAATGGTCGTGGGGAACGACGAGAACACTCTCGGCAGCCTGCGGACGCGCTTCGCTGACTTGGATCGTCTCGTAAGACCGCTCCTCAGAGGTCATTCCTGAACACTCGCCCAGGAGAGTGTTCTTGTCACCGGACCGCGCTATCTGCAACGCTTCGGTGGATGGGCCGACGGTCATTCATTGCACTGAGCTCGATCGTTCTGGTGGGCATCGTGGCATTCCTTGCGGTGGATCGACCTTGGGTGAGCATGAGTAGTGCGCAGGCAGCTCGTGCGCTCGAACAGCACTTGAGCAGCACGAGCGGCGCTCAAGCGATCGGTCTCGGCCACGCAATCACGGATCGCTACACGTGCTCAGCTGACTCCGGCGCCCCTGTGACAGGCGAACCCGACTGGACCTACGAGTGCACGGACGCCACCGACTCCCAAGGGCCCGGCTTTTTCGTCCTTACCCGAGGAGACAGGATCGCGAAGATCCAGCCCTCCGGCTGAAGGCGCTGGCGGGAACGGCTGCTCAGGGGTCATTCCGGAACACTGGCCCAGGCAAGAGGTCTCGCACCTGAGCGGGCCCCGCGCCGAGCCTTGCCCTACCATGGCCCGCGCGATGGCCGACGAGATCCAGATCCCGCTCGACGAGCAACTCGGGGAGATCGGGGCCCAGCTCGACTGGGTCCGTGGTTACCTTTGACCCCGCCGCGCTGAAGGCCCGCCTCGACGAGCTCGAGCAGGAGCTCGCGCAACCCGACTTCTGGAGCGACCAGCAGCGCGCTGCGCGCCTCTCCGCCGAGCACCAGCGGACGCAGGAGAAGCTCAGGCGCTACGACGAGCTCGTCTCGAACGTCGAGTTCCTGCGCGAGGGCGCGGGCACGTTCCCGGACGAGGAGCTCGAGCCGGTGCTGCGCGAAGTGCGCGGCGAGCTGGCACGGCTGCAGGAGGACGCGCTCTTCTCCGGCGAGTACGACGGGGGAGACGCCGTCGTGACGATCCAGTCCGACGCCGGCGGCACCGACGCACAGGACTGGACCGAGATCCTGCTGCGCATGTACCTCCGCTGGGCCGAGCAGCGCGGCCTCAAGACGGAGGTCATCGAGTCGAGTCCGGGCGAGGAGTACGGGCTCAAGTCGGCGACCTTCACGGTACGCGGCGAGAACGCGTACGGGATCCTCAAGGCCGAGCGCGGCAAGCACCGCCTCGTCCGGCTCAGCCCGTTCGACCAGGCGCACCGCCGCCACACGAGCTTCGCTCAGGTGATCGTCGCGCCGCTGCTAGAGGAGTCGGGCGACATCGAGATCGCCGACGACGAGATCCGGATCGACACGTACCGCTCGTCGGGCGCGGGCGGCCAGCACGTGAACAAGACCGACTCCGCCGTGCGGATCACGCACATGCCGAGCGGCATCGTGGTCGCCGTCCAGAACGAGCGCAGCCAGTCGGCGAACAAGGACACTGCGCTCAAGATCCTCCGCTCACGGCTCGCCGAGAAGGCCGAGGAGGAGCGCGAGGCCGAGCTGGCGCGCGAGCGCGGAGGCGTGTCGATGGGCTTCGGCGGCAACGCGATCCGCAGCTACGTCCTCCACCCGTACCAGCTCGTCAAGGACCACCGGACCGAGCACGAAGTGGGAAATACGCAGGGTGTTCTCGACGGCGATCTCGACGAGTTCATCCGTGCCTATCTGTTGCAAACTGCAGGAGAGGCGTCGTAGCTCGCCGAAAGCTGCGCTATTGTGGGGGCCGCTTCGCACGACTCGACCGGCGCCGGGCAAAGTCGCCCGCCCCAACTCGATCCGGTAGACGTGACTGACGTACAGATAGAGCAGCCCACCACGGTCGTCGCACAACCTTCGACGAACGGGGCCCAGCCCGCGGAGCAGTCCGTCGAGCAGGCGAAGCCGGCAACGGGCTCGATGATCCTGTTCGAGAACGTGACCAAGGTCTACGAGCCGGACGTCACGGCGCTCAACAGCGTCAACTTCGCGATCGACAAGGGCGAGTTCGTGTTCGTCGTCGGGGCCTCGGGCTCCGGCAAGACGACGCTCGTGCGGCTCCTGCTGAAGGAGCTCGAGCCGACCGACGGGCGGATCATCCTCGGCGGCCGCGACCTCGGCCGGCTGGGGCACTCGAAGGTGCCGCGGCTGCGCCGCAACATCGGCTGCGTCTTCCAGGACTTCAAGCTCCTGCCGAGCCGGACGGCGGCCGAGAACGTCGCGTACGCGCTCAAGGTGCAGGGCGAGAGCCGCGCCTCGATCCGGCGCAAGGTGCCCGAGGTGATGACGCTGGTCGGGCTCGCGAGCAAGATGAACTCCCTTCCGGACGAGCTCTCCGGCGGCGAGCAGCAGCGCGTCTCGATCGCGCGCGCCGTCGTCAACCATCCGCCGCTCCTCGTCTGCGACGAGCCGACCGGGAACCTCGACCCCGACACGAGCGTCGGGATCATGCAGCTCCTCTACCGGATCAACCGCGCCGGCACGACGATCCTCATGGTCACCCACGACCGCGAGATGGTCGACAAGATGCGGAAGCGCGTGATCGCGCTCGAGGACGGGCGACTCAGCCGTGACGAGCGGCGTGGGGGCTACACCTCGGAATGAGCGGAGGCTTGCCGGAGCTCATCAAGGAGCGGAGGCACCGGCTTTGCCGGTGCTGTGAGCGGGAACAGTGAGTCGCGTTCGTCTCCTCTTCTCCGAGGCGTGGGCCTCGATCCGGATGAACCTCTCGACGACCTTCGCGGCGACGATGACCGTGCTGATCGGGATGTGCCTGCTCGGCCTGTTCATCGCGCTCGGCACCTGGGTGCTCTCCTGGAGCAACCACATCCAGAAGGAGCTCCAGGTACAGGTCTACTTCTGCACCACGGCCTCGATGACCGACTGCAAGTCGGACGCGACCCAGGCGCAGGAGCGCGCGGTCGGGGCTGCGCTGCGCAACGACCAGCATGTGAAGCACGTCGTGTTCGTGTCCAAGGCGGAGGCCCTGAAGCAGTTCAAGAAGGACAACGGCGACTTCGGGAAGGCGTACACCCTGCTGCCCGAGAACCCACTGCCGGACAAGTGGATCGTGACGCCGACGCAGGCAAAGTTCACGCCGGCGGTCGGGAAGGAGATCTGCCGCGCGAGCTATTCGGGTGTCGAGCCGTGCCCGGCGGCCAATTCGAGCGACCTGGGCAACTCGGGTGGCGTCCATTGGCAGAGCAACGTGACGAAACGCGTGCTCACGATCGCCAAGGTCATCTCGCTCATCTTCCTGATCGCGGTCGTCCTGCTCGTGGTCGCCTCGACGCTCCTGATCGCGAACACGATCCGCCTCTCGATCTTCGCGCGGCGGAGGGAGATCGAGGTGATGAAGCTCGTCGGGGCGACGAACTGGTTCATCCGTGGGCCGTTCATGCTCGAAGGCCTCGTCTGCGGGCTGGTGGGCTCCGTCCTCGCCGTGATCCTGCTCGTGCTCGGGAAGGCGATCGCGCTGCCGTCGATCCTGCCGCACATCGGCGGCGGCAGCGGCACCTCCGATGTGCACGCGCTGTCGTTCACGCTGAACGCGATCGCGCTGCTCGTCGCGGGGCTGCTGCTCGGGGCCGCCGGCTCCGGGTTGACACTGCGGCGTTTCCTCAAGATCTAGCTACCGTCGCCCCGTGGCCAGGGGCAGACACCAGCGGCAGAAGCGACCTAGCCGGAGCGAACGGCATCGCAGGCGAACGACGCCTGCGCGGAGGCCCGTCTCCGAGCTGACCGTTCGCCTGCCCGAGCGGCGCGTCGAGCCCGAGACGGTGATCGCACACCTCGGGCCGACCAACTCGGGCAAGACGCACGACGCGCTGCGGTTCCTCGTGGAGACGGGGCGCGGCGTCTACGCGGCGCCGCTGCGCATGCTCGCGCAGGAGGCGCACAGGCGGCTCTCGGCCGAGCTCGGCGACGACCGCGTCGGCCTCGTCACCGGGGAGGAGCGGGTCAATCCCGGGGCCTCGATCGTGTGCTGCACCGCCGAGATGGCGCCGGTGAGCGGCGAGACGCTCGTGCTCGACGAGGTGCAGTGGGCGGAGGACGAGGAGCGCGGCTCCGCCTGGACACGGCTCCTCCTGGGCGGCGAGTACCGGCACATCCTGCTACTCGGTGCGGTCGAGGCGCTGCCGCTCGTGCGGCACGCGTTCCCGCAGGTCGAGCTCCGTTTCTTCGAGCGGAAGGCGCCGCTCGACTGGGCGAGCCGCCAAGCGATCACCGGCCTACGGCCCGGAACCGTCGTCGTCGCCTTCAGCCGTCGCGCCGTGATCGGCCTCGCCGGCGAGCTCAACCAGCTCCATCCGGGCCGCGTCGCCTGCCTCTACGGCGCCATGCCCCTCGCGTCACGGCGGGAGGAGATCGACCGCTTCGTCGACGGCCGCGCGGAGGTGTGCGCGGCGACCGACGTGCTCGGACACGGCGTCAACCTCCCGTGCGAGACGCTGCTCTTCGCCGAGACGACGAAGTTCGACGGGAAGGAGCGGCGAGACCTCGAGCCGTGGGAGATCGCGCAGATCGCCGGGCGCGCCGGGCGCTTCGGCTTCCACGAGCGCGGCCACGTCGGCGTTCTCACCGGCGTGCCGTGGGCCGGTCCCGACCCGGATCTCGTGCGCGCGGCCCTCGTCCCGCACGTGCCGATCGAGGACGGCCACCTCGGCTACCGCGTCGTCGACAGCGGGCGGCTGCGCCCGCAGCTGTCCGACCTCAACGTGACGCGCGTCGACGAGCTCGAGCCGGCGCTCCACGCCTGGCGCCATGCGGCTCTGCGCTACTGGAGCGTCGACGGCTGGCTCGAGGTCGAGTCGATCCAGCCCCTGCTCGCGCGGCTCGACGCGGTACGCGACGCGCTCCAGCACGCGCGCCGCACACTCGAGCTCGCCGACGTCTGGAAGCTCGTCCAGGCGCCGGTGGACGAGGACGGCGCGCCGCTCCTCGGCACGCTGGCCGCGGCGCTCGCCGGCGACACGCCGCAGCGAACGGTGCTCGGCTGGATCCTCGACCCGCACCGCCTCGACGCCGCCGGGCTCGAGGAGGCCGAGCAGGCGGCGCGGGAGGCTTCCATCCTCCGCTGGTTCGCGCTGCAGTATCCCGGCGTCGCCGGCGTGACGATCGAGCGGGCCGCGGCGCTGGAAGAGGCCGCGGCCGCCCGGGTCGTGAGCCGGCTGCGCGCCGAGATCGAGGATCCGACGATCGGCCGCTGCCGCGTCTGCGGTGCGCGCACGGCGCCGTGGGCGACGCTCTGCGACCGCTGCTTCATGGCACGCGGCTACCGTGCTCGGCGCTAGACGATCGCCCTCACGGCGTGCTCGGCCGCGCCTCTGACGCCCTTCGCCGATTCGACGAGCTTCCCGATCATCGTCGCGCGTCCGTTCTTCGGCCTCGGCCGCTCGGTCTGCGTGAACGCCGCCATCCCGATCTCGGCCACCCCTATCGCGAGGTGCGGCAGCCAGTGCTTCTTGCCGCGCCGGCGGGCGCCGGTGAGCTGCGGGACGAGCGCGAGCGTCGCGCCGCCGACCGCATCGAGCACGAGATGGACCTTCATCGGGACGACGTTCTGCACGCTCAGCTCGTAGTCGGTGAGGTTCGAGTAGACCGACTCTGCGCCGCCGACCGCGCGCGCCACGATCCCCTCGGAGCTGGTGCTTCGCAGCCCCAGGACCGTCGGGGCGAGGACGAGAGCCGGGCCGACGACGTGGTCGACCGCGCCGTGGACGCTCGTCGGGATGAATCGCATCTTCATGTGACCTCCGTTTCCTCGTTGCGAGTCCTGGGGTTGCCGCCGGAGGCCGTCCCTACACTTGCCCGCGATGACCAGGCAGGCAGGGGAGAAGCTGATCGTCGACAACCGCCGGGCGCGGCATGACTACCACGTCTCGGATCGCGTCGAGGCGGGCGTCGTGCTCACGGGGACGGAGGTGAAGTCGTTGCGCGGCGGAGAGGCGACGCTGCGGCAGGCCTACGCCGAGGTGCGCGACGGCGAGGCCTGGCTCGTCGGCCTTCACGTGCCGGAGTACACGGAGGGCAACCGCGCCAATCACGACCCGGACCGGCCGCGCAAGCTCCTTCTCCACCGGCGCGAGATCGACCGGCTCTCGTCGGCGGTCGCCGAGAAGGGCTTCACGCTGGTTCCCACCCGGCTGTACTTCAAGGGCGGTCGCGTCAAGGTCGAGCTCGCGCTCGCGCGCGGCAAGGAGCTGCGCGACAAGCGGCGCGACATCGCGGACCGCGACGCGCGGCGGCAGATCGAGCGCGAGCTGAAGTCGTTGCGGCGCTAGTCGGTTCCGCGGGAGCCGGGCTACAATTCGTGCACGAACATACGGGGGCGACCTGGCTTCGACGTGGTCGATCCATCCGGATGAGCTGCAAGCCGAGGTCGCCGGTTGGCCTCGTAAATCCACCGGCAAAACGCAAGTGCGAAGAACGATCTCGCACTCGCCGCCTAGGGCGACCTAGCCGGCGACGCCGCCCCGGGT
>DATFCX010000042.1:0-11353 GCA_035252585.1 Gaiellaceae bacterium | reverse complement strand
CCCGGCACCTTCCATGCGCGGCTCTACGACGGCCTGGCGGCGCTCGACCCCGACACGCTCGACGGGCGCGCGCGGATATCTGAACAGTGACGACGCTCGCCGAGCTCGGTGAGCTCGGGCTCCTCGCGGAGCTCGAGCGCCGCGCGCTCGCGGAGGGCATCGAGCACGACGCGGCCGTCGTCGAGGGGCTCGTCGTCACGCAGGACGCGCTCGTCGAGGGTGTCCACTTCCGCTTCGACCTCCTCGGCTGGCGCGAGCTCGGCGCCCGGGCGGCCGCGGTCAACATCAGCGATCTCGCCGCTTCGGGCGCCGAGCCGCTGGCTCTGCTCGTCGCGCTCGGCCTGCCTGCGGAGACCGAGCTGGAGGACGTGCTCGAGCTCTACTCCGGCCTGAACGAGCGCGAGGTGCCGGTGCGCGGCGGCGACACGACCAGGGCCGACGGCGTCGTGCTGACCGTGACGGCGCTCGGCCGCTCCGAGCGGGTCCCGGGTCGCGCGGGAGCGGAGCCCGGCGACGCCGTCGTCGTGACGGGACCTCTCGGCGCCGCCGGCGCCGCGTTCCGGGCGGGGCGCCTGTCCCCGGTGCCGGACCGCGTCGAGGAGGGAAGGCGGCTCGCTCGGACGGCGACCGCCATGCTCGACCTCTCGGACGGGATCGGGCGCGACGCGGGCCATGTCGCGAAGCGCTCCGGTGTCCGTCTCGCGATCGAGCTCGAGAGCGTGCCTCTCGCCGCCGGCGCCGAGCTGGACGACCTCGGCTTCGGCGAGGACTACGAGCTGCTCGCGACGACTGCGGATCCGCTCGGATTCCCGGTGATCGGCCGGGTCGAGGCGGGCGAGGGCGTCGAGCTCACGCTGCGCGGCGAGCCGTACTCACTCGCCGGCTGGGAGCACTTCCGCTAGCCAGTGATCGAAATGGGCTCGCGGGCGCACGCCGACCACGGCTCCTCGCGGCTCACCAGCGGAGAAGAGCATGACCGTCGGGATCGAGAGCACGTCGTAGCGGGAAGCGATGCCGGGCTCTTCGTCGATGTTGACGCGTGCGATCGCGACGGGGAGCTCCTCGAGGATCGGCTCCAGCGCCTTGCACGGCCGGCACCACGGCGCCCAGAAGTCGACGAGCACCGGCTGGTCGGCCCGCAGAACGGCCTCGTCCCAGCTCGCTGCGTCGACCTCCCGCATCGGGCGAGCGTAGCGACCTAGCCGTGTACGTTGCGCGAGATCCAGCGGTCGAGACGCGGCGTCGCCCAGATTCCGCTCTCCTGGTCTCCTACCGTGCGGCTGTCGGGCCAGAGGGCCGTCGCGAAGAACGGGACGCGCGCCGTGTCTTGTGCTTCGAGGAAGAAGCCCTCGTACGCCCAGTTCTCGTCGCCCTGAGCGGCCGGATAGTGGTCGATCAGGTCGAGGATCCTGCCGCTGAGGGCCAGGAGCGCGCGCCCGTCCTCTCCTTGGACGACCACAAGCGCCGCCGGCCGGGGGACGCGGGCGACCTCGACCCTCAGAACGGTGAAGCAGCCGCAGAGACCAGCCGCGGTGCGGAGCTGACTGGTGAGCCAGCGACGTGAGGGATTGGGAAAGCGGCGATCCGTGCGCGCGCGAAGGTGGGCGCGCCACTGCCGCTCGAACCGCGCAACCTGTGCCCGCGCCTCGGCCGGAGACATACCTGAGCCACCGCGCACCGCGAGCGCGATCCCCGTCCCGGCTCCGGGAGGAGGGCGGCCAGCGCCACGAAGATCGCGACGCGCTTCATGCCTTCAGATTAGGCGGCGCAGCGCCAGAAGCCGAAGCCGCGGCACCTTCCACACCGCCTCGACCACGATCGAGCGGCTCATCTTCGACTGGCCGGCGGTCCGGTCGACGAAGCGGATCGGCACCTCGACGACGCGGAATCCCTGCCTCAGCGTGC
Source organism: Gaiellaceae bacterium (assembly GCA_035252585.1). Classification (GTDB taxonomy): domain Bacteria; phylum Actinomycetota; class Thermoleophilia; order Gaiellales; family Gaiellaceae; genus Palsa-739. The sequence goes on along the minus strand of DATFCX010000042.1, from coordinate 9,448 downwards.
GATAGGTCGTCTCGATCTGGAAGACATAGCCGGCGGCGTCGATCGAGTCCAGGTCGATCGACTCGAGCACTCGCCGGCGGAAGCACTTGAAGCCGCCGGTCGCGTCGTGGATCGGCATCAGAAGAACGCGCGTGTAGATGGACGCGCTGCGGGAGATCAGCCTCCGCACGAGCCCCCAGTTCGCCGTGCCGCCGCCGGGTACGTAGCGCGAGCCGAGTGCGAGGTCGGCCCCCTCTTCGACCGCTGCGATCAGCCGTGGTACGTCCGCCGGGTCGTGGGAGAAGTCGCAATCCATCTCGAGCACGAGCTCCGCGTCCGTGGCGAGCACGTGCCGGAAGCCGTCGGCGTAGGCCCGCCCGAGTCCCTCCTTCTTCTCGCGGTGGAGCACGGAGACGTAGTCCAGCTCGGCCGCGAGCCGGTCGGCGATCTCGCCCGTACCGTCCGGCGAGCTGTCGTCGATCACGAGAACCTCGACACTCTTGTCCCCGAGCGCACGCACCATCCGTTCGAGGTTCTCGCGCTCGTTGTAGGTGGGCAGGCAGACGACGGCTCTGGGCACGCTCATATCATCGCCCCATGCCGGACCTGCCGCGCAATTCCGAGGTCGCCGACCAGATCGACCTCCTCGCGGACCTGCTCGAGCTCGAGGGCAAGGACACGTTCCGCGTCGTCGCCTACCGCCGCGCGTCCGCGCGCGTGCGAGAGACGGCGGGCTCCGTCGCGCAGCTCGCGCTCGACGGCCGCGCGAAGGAGCTGCAGGGCATCGGCAAGACGATCGAGGAGAAGATCGTCCAGATCGTCGAGCTCGGCGAGATCGAGACGCTGACGAAGAAGAAGGCCGGCGTTCCGCCCGAGGTCGTCCTCTTCATGAAGCTGCCGGGGCTCGGGCCGAAGACCGCTGCGCGCATCTGGCGCGAGCTCGGAGTCGAGACGCTCGACGAGCTCAAGGCCGCAGCGGAGGGCGAGAGGCTGCGTACGCTCGCCGGCCTCGGGCCGAAGAGCGAGGAGAAGATCCTCGCAGCGCTCGCGTTCCAGGCCGAGAGTCCCGAGACGGGGCGCTACCTCCTGGGCGCGGGGCTGCCGGCGGTGCAGGCCGTCGTCGCCGCGCTGCGGGAGCTTCCGGCGGCGATCGCCGTCTCGGAGGCCGGCTCCGTGCGGCGCCGGAAGGAGACGTTCCGCGATCTCGACATCATCGCGAGCGCGACCGATCCCGCCGAGCTCACCGAGCACTTCGCCGGCCTGAAGTGGGTCGTCGACGTCGCCGCGCAGGGCGACACGAAGGCGACGGTCGTCTCGCGGGACGGCCTCCGCTTCGACCTTCGCGTCGTCCCGCCCGAGTCGTTCGGCAACCTCCTTCAGCACTTCACCGGCTCGAAGGATCACAACGTCGTCATGCGCGAGGAGGCGGTGCGGCGCGGCCTCTCGATCTCGGAGTACGGCGTCACGAACGTCGAGACGGGAGTCGTCTTCAAGAGCGCGGACGAGGACGCCGTATACGAGTTCCTCGGCTACCAGCCGATCCCGCCGGAGCTGCGCGAGAACTCGGGCGAGCTGGAGGCTGCGCGGCGCGGCGAGCTGCCGAAGCTCGTCGAAGTGCGCGACGTCCGGGGCGACCTCCACACGCACTCGCACTGGTCGGCCGACGGCAAGAGCACCCTTGCGGAGATGCTGGAGGCCGCGGCGGCCCGCGGTTACGAGTACTACGCCGTCACCGACCACTCCCACTACCTCCGCGGCGAGCGCCTGCAGGCGCAGCTCGAGGAGATCGAACAGCTGCGGGCGCGCTTCCCGAAGCTGCGGATCCTGGCCGGCATCGAGGCGAACATCCGCGCGAGCGGCGAGGTCGACCTGTCGGACGAGGATCTGGCGCTGCTCGACTGGGTAGTCGCATCCGTCCATCAGGCGCCCGACTCGCGCCCTACGGAGCGCGTGCTCGAGGCCATGCAGAACCCGTACGTCGACGCGGTGGGCCACCTCACCGGCCGGCGGATCGGGAAGCGGCCTCCGCGCGACGTCGACGTCGAGCGGGTGATCGAGGGCGCGCTCGAGACGGGCACCTTCCTCGAGATCAACGGCCAGCCCGACCGGCTCGACCTGCGGGACGTCCACGCGCGCGCCGCGAAGGAGGCGGGACTCGGGCTGATCGTCTCCTCCGACGCGCACGAGGTCCGCTCGCAGGCGTACGTCGAGCTCGCGGTCGCGCAGGCCCGGCGGGGCTGGTTGACGAAGGCCGACGTCGTCAACACGCGAACCTGGAAGCAGCTCGACAAGCTGCGGAAGAAGCGTCCTTGACGGACGTCGATTTCCGGGAGGACGGCGCCGCCGCGCTCGAGTGGGCGGCGCGGTACCTCGAGCGGGTCGACGAGCTGCCGGTGCTCGCGCAGGTGAAGCCCGGCGAGCTCGCGGCCAGGCTACCGGCGGCGGCACCGGAGCAGCCGGAGTCGTTCGGCGATGTGCTCCGCGACCTCGACGACCTCCTCCTGCCGGCCTTCACGAACTGGCAGAGCCCGCGCTTCTTCTCCTACTTCGCAGTGACCTCGTCGGAGCCGGCAATCCTCGCGGAGCTGCTCGCGGCGGCGCTGAACCAGGTGGCGATCGTCTGGCGCGCCTCGCCTGCCTCGACGGAGCTCGAGCTGCGCGTCGCGGACTGGGTGCGGCAGCTGCTCGGCCTGCCCGAGGGCTGGCACGGCCACATCGAGGACACCGCTTCCACCTCGACGCTCGCCGCGCTCATCGCCGCCCGCCACGTGACCGGCCGGAACGTCGTCGTCTGCTCCGAGCACGCGCACTCCTCGGTCGAGAAGGACGCGCGCATGCTCGGGATGGAGCTGCGCAGGGTGCCCGTGGACGGCGAGCTGCGGATGCGCGTCGAGGGCTACGAGCTCGACGACGTCGCCGCGGTCGTTGCGACCGTGGGCACGACGTCTTTCGCCTCCGTCGACCCGGTGCGCGAGCTCGCCGAACGGGCGCACGGGGCGGGCGCGTGGCTGCACGTCGACGCGGCGTATGCCGGTTCCTCGTGGATCTGCGAGGAGGAGCGCTGGTCGCAGGACGGCGTCGAGCTCGCCGACAGCCTCACGATCAATCCGCACAAGTGGCTGCTGGTTCCGACGGACTGTTCCCTCGTCTGGACGGCTCGCCCGGCCGAGTGGCGTGAGGCGTTCACGCTGACGCCGGAGTACCTGCGCACCGACGACGAGGCGTTCTCGCTGGCCGACTACGGCCCGCCGCTCGGCCGCCGCTTCCGCTCGCTCAAGCTCTGGGCGGTGCTGCGCTGCTACGGCGCCGAAGGGCTGCGCGCGATCCTCCGCGAGCACATCCGTCTCGCAGAGCTCTTCGCCGGCTGGGTCGAGGAAAGCCCTGACTGGGAGCTCGTCGCGCCGCGGCGCTTCTCCCTCGTCGTCTTCCGCCGGCAAGGCTCGGACGAGGACAACGAGCGCCTCCTGGAGCGGGTGAACGCGTCGGGTGAGATCTTCATCACCCATACGAAGCTCGACGGGCGCTACGTCCTCCGGCTCGCGATCGGCAACGCGCGGACGAGGGAGGACGACGTGCGGCGGGCCTGGGACGTGCTCAACAGGGAGGCAGCACGATGATCGTGACGACGATGAACGACATCCCCGGCTACGAGGTCGACGAGGTGTTCGGCGAGGTGATGGGGCTGACCGTGCGCTCGCGCAACCTCGGCTCGCAGATCGGCGCCGGGTTGAAGTCGATCCTAGGCGGCGAGCTGAAGGGGATGACGAAGGCGCTCGTCGACAGCCGCAGGCAGGTGATGGAGCGGATGGTCGAGGAGGCGGAGGCGAAGGGCGCGAACGCGATCATCGCGATGCGCTTCGACACCTCCGAGATGGGCGGCCAGTGGACGGAGATCTGTTCGTACGGGACGGCGGTGAGGGTGCACAAGGCGTGACGCGAGCAGTCGTCTTCGACCTCTGGGACACGGTCGCGGCCTGGCCGAACGGCGATCCCGGACACGCAGAGCTCGTCGAAACGGTCGGCCTGACCCTCGAGGGATGGGCGGCCGTCGACCAGCGCGACCGGCGCTGGACGGGCACCTTCGCCGAGTATCTCGACTGGCTCGGAGTCGAGCCGCGCGCCGCAGCGCGAGCGTTCGAGCTCCGGACCGAGACGACTCGCCGCGCGCTCGTCCCCGCAGAAGGAGTCCTCGATCTCCTCGACGATCTTCGCGCACGGGGCCTGCGGCTCGGGCTGATCAGCAACTGCTCCAGCGAGGTCGGAGAGCTGTGGGAGGAGTCGCCGTTCGCGGGGAAGTTCGACGCGGTCATCCTCTCGGCGAGCGAGGGCCTGTGCAAGCCCGATGCCCGGATCTACGAGCTCGCGCTCGGGCGGCTCGGCGTCGAGGCGGCCGACGCGGTCTTCGTGGGCGACGGCGACTCGGGTGAGCTGCCGGGCGCCGAAGCGGTCGGCATGCGAGCCGTGCAGCTCGGCGAGCGCGACGGCTGGCACGGCGAGCGGATCGCGACGCTCGCCGAGCTTCGCGACCTCCTGTAGCCGCCGCAACAGCCGGGGAGCCCGCCCGTCGACCAGGGCCGGCGCGGACACGTCTTGGTGCCAGGCACCGAGACATGTCCCAACGGGAAGATGTCGTTGGTCTGTCGTGCGGATGCCGTCATCGATGTCCGTTTCGGACTTGTACTGGTGCCTGGCACCGGGACGTGGCTCGTGGAGCCATGTCCTAGAGCCGGCGCAGGAGGGAGAGGAACTCGTCCGTCGACTCGACCACGAGATCCGCGGCGTCGAGCAGCGCGGCCGGCGCCTCCGTGGACCCGACGGCGACGCGTAGCGCGACGTCCAACCCGTCGAGGGCCGCGAAGGAGTCGATGTCGGTCGTGTCGTCGCCGGCCGCGAGCGCCCGCCGCAGCTCGTGCTCCTCGAGAAGCCGCCGCACGGCCGTCCCCTTGTGCGAACCCACGGGCGGCAGCACCTCGAGGATCTTGCGCCCGTAGCGGGCGACGAGCCCCTCCTCCCGAGCCGAGTCGGCGATCGCGTCGAGCTCGCGCACCGCCTGCCGCTCGTCGTCCCGGTCGCGGAAGTGGAACGCCACGGCGAGCCCTTTCAGCTCGATCTCGTCCGGCGGCCACGGCGCATCGGCGGCGAATGCCGCGAGGCTGCGACGCCAGCGGTCGGCCTGGGGCTCGAGCTCGAGACCGTGCGAGCCCACGCACACGAGACCGTCCACCGCGACACGCTCCCGCACGTCCTCGGTCGTCCGGCCGCTCACCACGGCGACGAGTGCGTACGTCCCGACGAGCCGCTCGAGCTCCGCGCGCGTGTCCTGCGGCGGTGCCGCGTCTTCCGGCCGGTTCACGATCGGGGCGAGCACTCCGTCGAAGTCGAGGAAGAGCCCGGCCTCTGCAGGAATCGCCGCCAACGCTGCGAGAAGATCGTCTGGACCGGCCACGGCGGGCCTACGCTACTTCTCCGGCGGGCATAATCCGGTCGTGCCCGAACTCGACGAGCTCTGGATCCCGCTCGTAGACGAGCCGATCGGCGGGATCGTCGACCGCATCGTGCGCGACGACCCGGCGCTCGCCGCCCGCGTCGAGACGCCCCACCGGATCCTCGCCTTCCGGACGTTCGCCTACATCCGCATCGGGATCCTGCTCGGGCAGCTCCTCTTCGACCACGACCTGCCCGCCTGGGACGGCTCGGAGAACTGGGTCGAGGCGCTGCTCCGCGACCCTGCCCATCGCGCCGCGATCGAGCGCGAGGTGCGGGCGGTGGCGGACGAGATCGCCGCCGACCCGCAATACGCGGACGACGAGCCGCTCGCCCCGGACGAGGGCGCGCGCGACCGCTTCCGCGCCTTCGCGCGGGAGCACCTCGGTCACAGCGGCTAGCCCGCCGCGACCCGCGCTACGAGCTGGTCTTGCTGCCGTTCCCCTGGTAGACGAAGCCGTTCCCGCTGCCGAACAGCTTGCGGGCGAGCAGCCGCCGCACGGCCGGGCCGGTGATCGGGTTGAGGAGGATGCCGAGCGCGATGCCTGCGAGCAGGAGCAGCCCGTTCCACGCGGTGCGGCCGGCTTCCGACCCTCCACGCTTCACGTCCTTGACGCGGCCTGCGGCGTTCCGCAGCTCGTCGATCGCGTTCCGCAACTCGTCCTGGATGTCCTTGTCCGCGGCGAGCCGAGTGGCGGCGTCCGAGACCTTGCGGCGGGAGGCGAGCTCGTCGTACACCGCGCGCGCCGAGCTATAGGCGTTGCGGACGTTGTCGCGCAGCTCCTTGTCGCGCAGCGCGCGCTCGACGTAGGGGCGGGCGCTCGCGGCTGCCCCGGAGACCCTGTCCTTCGTGTTGTTCATCTGCGGCCGATCCTTTCTGTGGTGGGTGGAGGACGTGCCTATCCTTTCGCAGTCGCCGATCGCACGCGACCGTTCGCCTTCGCGCCGTTCGAGCCGAACGCGGCGTCGAAGACCTCGCCGATGGAGTCGACGAGCACGAAGCGCAACTCGTCGCGCGTCTCGGGCGGCAGCTCCTCGAGGTCGTGCTCGTTCTCACGCGGGAGGATGACGCGGCCGAGGCCCGCGCGTTGAGCGGCGAGCACCTTGTCGCGCACGCCGCCGATCGGCAGCACCTGGCCGGTCAGCGTGATCTCGCCGGTCATCGCGACGTCGTCGGCCACCGGCGTCTCGCGGACGAGGGAGGCGAGCGCGGTCGCCATCGCGACTCCGGCCGACGGCCCGTCCTTGGGGACCGCACCCGCCGGCACGTGGAGGTGGACGTCGTGGCGGGAGAACCAGCGCTCGTCGAGTTCGAGCTCCTCCGTGTGGGAGCGCACCCAGGACAGCGCCGCCTGAGCCGACTCCTGCATCACCTCGCCGAGCTGCCCGGTGATGGTGAGCTTGCCGCGGCCAGGATACGCCTGCGCCTCGATGTAGAGGACGTCGCCGCCGACCGGCGTGTACGCGAGCCCGGTCGCGACGCCGGGATCCGCGGTGCGGCGCCGGGTCTCGCCCGAGAAGCGGCGCGGCCCGAGCCATTCCCGCGCGAGCTCCTCGGTGACGCGGATCTGCTCCTCGCTGCCGCGGGCGACCTGCACGGCAGCCTTGCGGCAGAGGTCGCCGATGCGCCGTTCGAGTCCGCGCACCCCGGCCTCGCGCGTGTACTCGCGGGCGAGCAGTCGCAGCACCGGCTCGCCGATCTCGATCCGGCCGGGCTCGAGCCCGTGGTCGGTGACCTGCCGCGGCACGAGGTACCGCTCCGCTATCCCGAGCTTCTCCTCCTCGGTGTAGCCGGAGAGCGGGATCACGTCCATCCGGTCGAGCAGAGCCGGCGGGATCGTGTCCACCGTGTTCGCGGTGCAGATGAAGAGCGTCTTGGAGAGGTCGAACGGGAGGTCGAGGTAGTGGTCGCGGAAGCTGCAGTTCTGCGCCGGGTCGAGCACCTCGAGCATCGCGCTCGCGGGGTCGCCGCGCACGTCCGAGCCCATCTTGTCGATCTCGTCGATCAGCAGCACCGGGTTCATCGACTCCGCGTCGCGGAGGGCGCGGATGATCGAGCCGGGCATCGCGCCGATGTACGTGCGGCGGTGGCCGCGGATCTCCGCCTCGTCGCGGACGCCGCCGACCGACAGCCGCGCGAACTTCCGCCCCAGCGTGCGCGCGATCGACTGGCCGAGCGAGGTCTTGCCGACGCCCGGCGGGCCGACGAAGCAGAGGATCTGGCCGGCGGGATCCTGCTTCAGCTTCGAGACCGCGAGGTGCTCGACGATCCGCTCCTTCACCTTCTCGAGGTCGTAGTGGTCCTCGTCGAGGATCTGGCGCGCCCGGTCGAGGTCGAGGTCGTCAGGGGTCGTCACGCCCCACGGCAGCGTCGCGAGCCAGTCGAGATACGTGCGGATCACTCCGTACTCGGCCGCGGCGGCCGGCAGGCGCTCGAGTCGCGCGAGCTCGCGGTCGGCCGCCTTCCGCACGTCCTCGGGCAGCTCGAGCGCAGCCAGCCGCTCGCGGAGCTCGTTGGCGTCGGCCTGCTCCGGATCTCCCTCGCCGAGCTCCTCCTGGATCGCCTTCAGCTGCTGGCGGAGGAAGAACTCACGCTGCCCCTTCTCGAGCTCCGACTGCACCTGCGACTGGATCTTCGTCCCCAGCTCGAAGACCTCGAGCTCGCGGTTGAGGATCTTCGAGACCTCGCGCAGCCGCTCCTCGTTGTCGGCGAGCTCGAGTATCAGCTGCTTCTCCTCGGTCTTGAGCCGGAGGGTCGAGGCGACGAGGTTGCAGAGCCCGCTCGCGTCGTCGACGTTCGCGGCCGCGATCTGGAGCTCCTCGGGCAGATACGGCGCGAGGCCGATGATCCGCCCGAAGAGACCCTGGACATTCCGCAGCAACGCCTCGAGCTCGCGGCTCTCCTCGGCCTCGTCCGGCACGGCGGCGAAGCGCGCGACGAGATACGGCTCGTCGGTGACCGGCTGCTCGAGCTGGATGCGGCGGAGCCCCTGGACGAGGATCCGCAGCGTCCCGTCTGGGACGCGGATCATCTTGTGCACGACCGCGGCCGTTCCGATCTCGTACAGTTCGCCCCAGCCGGGCGAGTCGACCTCGGCGTCGCGAACCGTGACGAGCGCGAGCAGGCGCTCGCCGCCGACCACGTCGTCGACGAGCCGGACCGAGCGCTCCTGCCCGATCGCGAGCGGCGTCATCGAGTCCGGGAAGACCACCGTCTCCTTGAGCGGCAGAACCGGCAGCTCCGCCGGGATCTCGTCGACCTCGGCCGGCTGCGTCTCGGTGAACTCGATCTCGCTCATCGCCGCAGCGGCACCTCGAGCCGCAGCATCCCGGCCTCGTAGGTGGCGGTCGCCTTGTCGGCGTCCACGTCCTCCGCGAGCTCGATCCGGCGCTCGAACGGGCCGTACTCGATCTCGACCTGGTGGTAGCGGGCGGCCGCCGGGTGCGGTCGCTGCCGTACTCCCGAGACGACGAGCGCCGTGCCGACGGCGACGATGCCTACGGCCCCGGGATCGACGCCCGGGAGCTCGAACAGGAGGTGCAGCGCCGGCGGGTCGTCGGTGCGGTAGCAGTCGCATTGCGGCTGGAAGCCGCGCCGCTGCCCCGAGAAGCGAGCGACCTCCCAGAGCTCTCTGCGCCCGGTCATGGCCCGGAAATACCCGCAGCGGCCTAGCCGAGAACCTCTGCACGCCTCAGCAGCGACTCTGCCAGTCTTCGCGAGGCCTCGTCGACCAGCTCTCCCTCGAAGCGGGCCGCGCCCTCTGCCGCCTCGAGGATCCGCTGCGCGCGCTCGATCTCCGCCGCCGAAGGCGTGAAGATGCGGTTCACCGGCTCGATCTGGCCCGGGTGGATCACCCACTTCCCGTCGTACCCGTGCGCGAGCGCCCGCCGGGCGGAGAGGACGAGCCCGAGGTCGTCGCCCAGCCGGGCGTGCGGCCCGTCGAGCGCCTGCAAGCCGGAGGCACGAGCGGCGGCGACCACGTGT
>DATFCX010000041.1:0-14095 GCA_035252585.1 Gaiellaceae bacterium | reverse complement strand
GAGCCGGCCCTGTCGCCAGGGCCGCTGGTGGGCTCTTACCCCACCGTTTCACCCTTACCGGCCGCGACTCCGGAGATCCGCGACCGGCGGTCTGTTTTCTGTGCCACTTTCCGTCGGCTTTCGCCGCCTCCCTCGTGTCGTCGACACTCTGGGAGCGTCCTGCCCTGCGGTGTCCGGACTTTCCTCGACGTCTCGAGAGACGCCGCGGTCACCCGGCCTGCTGCTCGGATTGTACCCCGGTTCCGGCGCTGTCGACCCGCCCGTGCAGGCGCATTGCGCACTCCGGGCAGCGCACGACTGCGCCCTCGTGGAGGACGAACTCGCCGCAGACCGGGCACTCGAGCGACGCCCCCCGCAGTACGGCGAGGAGCTCCTGCTCGAGCGTCCGGTGGAGTGGCGTCGGCGGCGTCATTTCCGCTCCCGGCGCCGGCAAAGCCGCCGCCTCCGCTCCTTGATGAGCTCCGTCGAGCCTACGCTCATAGCTCCCGGAACACCCCCACGACCTTGCCGAGGATCGTGACGTGCGCGGCGTAGATCGGCTCGAGCGCGGAGTTCTCGGGCTGCAGCCGGATCCGGCCGTTCTCGCGGAAGAACCGCTTCACCGTCGCCTCGTCGGCCGTCTCGTCGTCGCCGGCGAGGGCGACCACGATCTCTCCGTCCCGCGCGTCCTGCGCCCGCCGCACCACGACGACGTCGCCGTCGAGGATCCCGGCCTCGACCATCGAGTCGCCCTTGACGCGCAGCAGGAAGTCGCCGTGAAGGCTCTCGGGCACTGCGATCTCGTCCTCGACGTTCTCGTCGGCGAGCAGCGGCCCGCCCGCGGCGATCTGGCCGAGCAGGGGCAGCTTCGGCAGCTCGGCGGTCACGGTGTCGGCTCCCTTCGGGGTCGCGCGGCCGACGAGCTCGAGCGCCCTCGGCTTCGTGGGATCGCGCCGGAGCAGTCCTGCCCGCTCGAGGTTCGCGAGATGGGCGTGGACCGTGGACGGCGAGGCGAGGCCGACGGCCCCGCCGATCTCCCGTACCGTCGGCGGATAGCCGTGCCGGTCGACGTACTCGACGAGGAAGCTCCAGATCTCCCGCTGGCGGCCGGTCAGCTCGGCTGTCGTCTGCATCTCACGCTCCGGGGTCGGTGACAGTGGCGAACACGTGTTCGACAGCAGGGTACGGACTCCTCCGGACGGCGTCAATTCCGCGCAGAAAAAAGGCCGCCCCCGCGGGCGGCCCGAAAAGTGCGCTGGAGAGGACTTGAACCTCCACGGCCTGTTAAGGCCACTAGGCCCTCAACCTAGCGCGTCTACCAATTCCGCCACCAGCGCGAGAGCCCGCGCAGTGTAGCGCCGCTCCCTCTAGGCCTTCAGGTAGTGGAAGAGCGCGACGCTGTTGGCGAAGAAGAGGATCGTGAGGACGACCGTGACCCGTGTCAGGTTCCGCTCCACGATGTGCGTGCCGCCCTGCGAGGCCGGGGTGAAACCCATCCCGCCCATGCCTGCGTCGCGGCCGGAGTGCATGAGGATCAGCGACGTCAGACCGACGACGATGAGCACCTGGACGACTGCGAGGAACGCGAGCACGACCTCAGGGTAGCCGTCGTTCAGTCACTTCGACGATCGCGGCGACGAGCTCCGAGGCGATCCGGTCCTTCGTGACATAGCCGGACGCGCCCGCCTCCCGCGAGCGGTCGACGTCGGCGCGCGAGTTCGAGCCGGTGAGCATGAGGACGCGGGTGTCCTCGCTTTCCGCCCGGATCTCACGGGTAGCCTCGAAGCCGTCTAGCACCGGCATGCTCACGTCCATCAGGACGAGGTCCGGGCCGAGCCTGCGCGCGAGCTCGACCGCCTCGCTACCGTCGCTCGCCTGGCCGACGACCTCGATCCGCTCGTCGGCGGCGAGGATCGCCCGCAGGGCCTCGGCGAAGAGCCGGTGGTCGTCGGCGATCAGGATGCGGACCGGCTTCGGCTTCTTGGCGCAGCGGGGCACCCGTCCATCCTGCCCTGTTAGCGTCGATCTATGGAACCGGACGTCCGCGAGAAGATCCAGAAGCTGCTCGTCACGGGCGACAATCGGCTCAAGCAGGGGGTCGATCCGGCGAAGGCTCGCGAGAGCTGGGAGCAGGCGCTCGCTCTTGCGCGCGAGGCGGGACTGGAGGAGCGGATCCGGCCGCTCGTCGAGGTCAGGCTCGCGGATCTCGAGCAGCAGCCGCCCGACTGAGGATCGCCTCGATCCGCTCCGCCTGGCGGCGGACGTCGTGCTCCGCCGTCGCCTCGCGCGCGGCTTCGTTCGGACACGGCAGCGCCGCTGCCTGCTCGAGCCCCCGCCCCAGCGCGGCGACGTCGAGCGGGTCGACGAGCACCCCGGCCTCCGACGGGACGAACTCGGGCGGGCCGCCGATCCGCGTCGCCACGATGGAGCGGCCGCAGGCCATCGCCTCGAGCACCGCCTGGCCGAGCGGCTCCACGAGGCTCGGCTGCGCGAGGACGCGACACTCGGAGAGCAGGCGCGGGACCTCGTCGTGCGGGACGCGCCCGAGCAGGCGAACCCGGTCGCGTCCCTCGAGCCGCGAGCGAAGCGGCCCGTCTCCGGCGAACGTGAGCGTTCCCTCCCCGAGTCGCGCGAAGGCGTCGGCGAGCCGGACGACGTTCTTGCGCTCGTCGAGCGCGCCGACGCAGAGGAAGCCGGGAGGCCCGGGAGGCGCCGCGGTGACCCCGAAGCGCTCGCGGTCGACGCCGCTCGAGACGACCTCCACCTTCCCGCTCGCCTCCGGCAGCTTCGTCTCGAGCTCCCGCCGCAGGTAGCCGGAGACGCAGACCACGGCCGATGCCCGCCGCACGACGAGCCGGGTCGCCGCAGTCACGCCCGGGATCGCGCCGATGTTTCGGACGTCCCTCCCGTGCGCCGTGACGACGAGCGGCGCGCGGCCGGCGAGCGCGCCGATCAGGCCGGCCGGGACGAGGAAGTGCGCGTAGACGACGTCCGCCCGGGGCGCCGACAGCGTCCGACGCGCGAGCGTCAGGTAGCGGAGCTTCCCGCCGGCACGGGTGTCGAGGACGGCGCGCTCGACCTCGTGCCCACGCGAGACGAGCTCCGTCTCCATCTGGGCGACGAACGTCCCGAGATCCGGAGCGTCGGGCCCCGGGTACATCTGCGAGACGAGCAGGATGCGCACGGGGCCAGCGTACGCGGGCCCCGTGCACGAGTCGGCGGCCTCAGGCTGCGGCGGCGCTGCGGACGGCCTCGACGACGAAGTCGGAGCGGCCCTCGAAGAGCAGGTCGAGCAGCCGGCTGGCGCCGAGCATGCCGGCGGGACGCCGGAGCAGGGCCAGGAGCCGGGTCTCGTCCAGTCCGACGGCTCGGGCCGCCTTGACGGCCTCGCGGACGCCGGCCGGGATCGAGCCGCCGGGACCGAACTGCCAGGCCGGATAGAGCCACTCGTCGCGGTCGCGGACGGCGAAGAGCTCTCCCCGATCCCGGAGCTGCTCGATCTCGTTCGCGTTGACGCCCAGCCGGCTCGAGAGCCACGAGCCGGGCAGCGGGGTGGTGAGGGTGTCGTGCATCTCGGTCTCCTTCGTTCGCGTTCAGGCGACGCCCACGCGCGCCGCCCTCAGCACGAGGCCGAGGGCGGCGAACGCGAGCAGGACGACGATCAATCCGCCGAGGAAGAGGCGGCGGCGCATCAGATCGAGGCGGCGACCGCAGGCGCCGCGGGCTCGGCGGGGACGTAGACGGCGCCGTAGCCGAGCAGGCGGCCGACGGGGGCGCCGAGGGCGAGCCCGATCCGCTGCACGATCGCCGGCGGGAACGGCAGCTGCACCGTGTCGAAGTGCGCGTTCGCGATCACCGCGAGGCGCAGCGGGTTCGGCATGCCCTTCCGGTTCGTCTTGCCGTCGGCGGCGAGCGCGAACATCGTCTCGAGCAGCGCCTCGAACTGGAGCGCCGGACGCACCTCGCAGACGAAGTGGGCCTCCTCGTCGCCGGCGTTCCAGAACTTGTGCGGCGTCCCCGCGGGCACCGTCAGCCTCTGTCCCGGCCCTGCGACGAGCTTCTTCCGGCCGATGCGGAAGCCGACGCTGCCGCGGAGGATCTCGAAGCGCTCCTCCTGGCTCGGGTGGACGTGGGCGGCGGCGACGAAGCCGTTCGGCTGCACGAAGGTCTCGATCACGACTGCCTGCCCGTTCGTATCGCGGGAGGTCTGGCGGAAGACGATGCGCTCGCCGGTGACGGGGTTGTGGATCGTGTCTCCTGCGTGAATCATTGGGGTGCTCCTTCCGGTCGTTCGTGGGTAGGAGCACCATCGAGGCGGCCGCTTAATTTCTGCTTGAGGCGTGGTTGGGAGGGGGTTGGCGAGGATCGAGTTCCGCATCCTGGGATCGGTGGAGGCCGTGGGAGATCACGGCCCGCTCGCGCTCGGAGCGCCGAAGCAGCGCGCGCTCCTCGCACTGCTCCTCCTGCACGCGAACGCCGTCGTGTCGCGGGACCGGCTGGTGGACGCGCTCTGGGGCGACGAGCCGCCCCGGTCCGCGGTCTCGTCGCTCCAGGTCTACGTGCACGGGCTGCGCCGCGTGCTCGGAGCCGAGCGCATCGAGCGTCACGGAACGGGGTACCGGCTGCCCCTCGATCCGGCAGAGCTCGACCTCAATCGTTTCGAGCGGCTCGTCGAGGAGGGCTCGGACGCTCTCGCCGCCGGGCGCGCCGCGGAGGCGGCCGAGGATCTCCGGCAGGCGCTCGCGCTCTGGACCGGCGCCCCGCTCGCCGACCTCGCGGGAGAGCCGGTGCACGAGGCGGAGGCCGGACAGCTCGGGGAACGGCGGCTGCGGGCGCTCGAGCTCCTCCACGACGCCGAGCTCGCCCTGGGCCGCAACGACGAGCTCGTGCCCGAGCTCGAGCGGCTGATCGCGGCCGAGCCGTATCGGGAGCGCTTTCGCGCGCAGCACGCGCTCGCCCTGTATCGCTCCGGCCGGCAGGTGGACGCGCTCGCCGCCTGCCGGGCCGCGCGGGAGCTGCTCGTCGACGAGCTCGGGGTCGATCCCGGCCCGGAGCTGCAGGAGCTCGAACGCCGGATCCTGCGCCACGACCCCACGCTCGCGGCGCCGGACGCGCCGGCTCCCGCGCATCTGCAGCTGCCGACGCCGCCGACGCCGCTCGTGGGACGGCGCCTCGAGGTGGCTGCGATCTCGGCCCTCCTCCGTCGGGGCGACGTACGACTCGTCACGCTCACCGGCCCCGGCGGCGCCGGGAAGACCCGGCTCGCGCTCGCGGCCGCGGCCGAGGTCGGGCCGGAGCTGCGCGACGGCGCCGTCTTCGTCAACCTCGCTCCCGTCCGGGACGCGACGCTGCTCGGCTCGGTGCTCGCCCAGGCGCTGGGCGCGAGCGAGACGGAGGGCGTCGAGGACGGGCTTACAGCCCATCTGCGCGACCGAAGCATGCTGCTGCTGCTCGACAACCTCGAGCAGCTCGCAGAGGTCGGGCTCGTCTCGCGGCTCCTGGCTGCGGCGCCGCGCCTCCTGGTCCTGGCGACGAGCCGGACGCCGCTCCGGCTCGCCGGGGAGCACGAGTACCCCGTCCCGCCGCTAGCGCTCCCCGACGCGACGGCCGGCTTCGAGCAGCTCGCGGCGAACGACGCCGTGCGCCTCTTCTCGGCCCGGGCCGCCGCCGTCGACCCCGAGTTCCAGCTCGACGAGAGCAACGCGACCGCGGTCGCCGAGGTGTGCGCGAGGCTCGACGGCCTGCCGCTCGCGATCGAGCTGGCCGCTGCGCGGTCGAAGCTCCTGCCGCCGGAGACGATGAGAAGACGCCTCGACCGGGCGCTCGACCTGCTCGTCGGCGGCGCGCAGGACCTCCCGAGCCGCCAGCAGACGCTCCGGGCGACGCTCGAGTGGAGCCATGGCTTGCTGAGCGAGGAGGAGAGCACGCTGTTCGCCCGGCTTGCCGTCTTCGCCGGCGGCTGGACGCTCGACGCGGCCGAGGCGGTTTGCGGCGAGGGCCTCGACGTCTTCGAGACGCTGGCGTCCCTCGTCGACGAGAGCCTCGTCCGGCCCTTGCGCCGGCCGACGGGAGAGCCGCGCTTCGCGCTCCTCGAGACGATCCGCGAGTACGCCGGCGAGCTGCTCGCCGCGTCCGGCGAGGAGGAGACCCTGCGGCGCAGGCATTGCGAGCACGTGCTCGCGCGGGTCGAGGAGGCGGCTGCGGCGTGGTATGCGGGAGGAAATCCGCAGGAGTCCTTCTTCCCAGTCCTCGACGAGGAGCTCGACAATCTCCGCGCTGCTCTGTCCTGGGCGGCGTCGGCCGGCGAGCTGGAGCTGGAGGTGCGGCTCGGCGCGGCTGCGCGGTGGTACTGGGTCGTGCAGGGACACCTCAGTGAAGGGCGGCGCGCCTTCGACGGGATCATCGAGCGGACGGCGGGCGCGCCGAAGGAGCTCCGGGCGACGGCTCTCGTCCACGGTGCGATCTTCCCGTTCCGCCAGGGAGACACGACGCTGTCGGCGGCGCTGCTCCAGGAGAGCCTCGACCTCTATCGGGAGCTCGGCGACGAGGAAGGGATCGCCCGCGCCACCGCCGAGCTCGGCGGGATCGCGATCGCCGAGCTCGATCTCGACAAGGCGGCGGCGCTGTACGAGGAGGCCGTCCCGCTTCTGCGCAGGCTGGGCAACGTCGCTCGCCTGGCCACCGCCATCGCCAACCTGGGAACGATCGCCCACATGCGCGGGGACCCGGCATCGGCAGTCCAGCTCTACGCCGAGGCGATCGCGCTCGACCGCGCGGCCAACGAGGACGATGCGCTCGCCGTCAACCTGCACAACCTGGGTCGTTCCGAGCTCCAGCTCGGGCGAACGGAGGAGGCACTCGAGGCGTTGCGCGAGAGCCTTGCGCTCGCGCGGAGGCTCGGCTACCGCGAGGTGATCGCGTACCTCCTCGGCGGGTTCGCGGAGGTGGCGATGCGCGAGGACGATGCTCCGCGGGCGGCGACGTTGCTCGGCGCCTCGGAAAGCCTCTTCTCCGAGATCGGCCGCGTCCCCGACCCGGACGAGGCGCAGATGCACGAGCAGGTTGCCGCGTTCGTCGTCGACGCGATCGGGCCGGAGCGAACCGCGGAGCTTCGGGCCGAGGGAGCGGCCCAGACGCTCGACGAGCTCCTCGAGGACGTAGCCTCCCGGGCATGAGCGACTACACGATCGTCAACCTCGGCGACGTCGAGAACGTCGCCCCCAAGTTCCAGATGCCGGAAGGGATGGACGTCCGCTTTCCGAAGCGGCAGCTCGGCTGCACGATCGGAGGCGTCGGCATCGAGAAGCTGCCGCCCGGCGTCCGCACGCCGTTCGGCCACACGCACTCGCAGCAGGAGGAGCTCTACGTGGTGGCCGAGGGCTCCGGACGGGTGAAGATCGACGACGAGGTGCACGACCTCCGGACCTGGGACATCGTGCGCGTCGGCCCGAACACGATGCGCAACTTCGAGGGCGGGCCGGACGGGATCACGTTCATCGCGTTCGGCGCACCGATCTCCGAGGAGAACGACGGCGAGATCGTCCCCGGCTGGTGGAGCGACGAGGGCTAGTACCTAGGCGCGCGCACGCACCGCGTCGTACATCCCCCACTCCTCGCGCAGCGTCTCGCAGATCTCGCCGACGGTGCAGCGCGCGCGCAGCGCCTCGCGCATCGGCGGAAGCATGTTCGCATCGCCGCGTGCCGCCTCGCGCACGGCCGCGATCGCCGCAGCCGCCTCGTCCGCATTCCGCTCGGAGCGAACCCGCACCGTGCGCTCGAGCTGCCGCCGCTCCGCCGCCGGGTCGATCCGGAGAAGCTCGATCCGTTCGTCGGACGCGTCGGAGAATGCATTCACGCCGACGATCACCCGCTCGCCGGCCTCGACCTGCTGCTGGAATTCGAACGCCGCCCGCTCGATCTCCTCCTGCACGAAACCGGACTCGACCGCCGCGACCGCGCCGCCCGCCTCGCCCACCCGCTCGATCAACTCCGAGGCGCGCGCCTCGAGCTCGTCGGTCAGCGCCTCGACGTAGTAGGAGCCGCCGAGCGGATCCGCGGTCTCGGTCGTGCCGCCCTCCGCGGCGAGGATCTGCTGGGTGCGCAGCGCGATGCGCGCCGCGCGCTCGGTCGGAAGTGCGAGTGCCTCGTCGTAGCCGTTCGTGTGGAGGCTCTGCGCGCCGCCCGCAACCGCCGACAGCGCCTGGATCGCCACGCGGACGATGTTGTTCTCCGGCTGCTGCGCAGTGAGGGTCGAGCCGCCCGTCTGGGCGTGGAAACGGAGTGCGAGCGCGCGCGGGTTCGTGGCGCCGAAGCGATCGCGCATGATGCGCGCCCACAGACGCCGCGCCGCGCGGAACTTCGCGACCTCCTGGAAGAAGTCGTTGTGCGCGTTGAAGAAGAAGGAGAGGCGGGCGCCGAAGTCGTCCGGCGACAGGCCCGCGGCCACCGCCGCATCGCAGTAGGCAACGCCGTTGGCGAGCGTGAAGGCGAGCTCCTGGACGGCGGTCGAGCCCGCTTCGCGGATGTGGTAGCCGCTGATCGAGATCGTGTTCCAGCGCGGGATCCGCTCGGCGCAGTACGCGAAGAGGTCGGTCGTCAGGCGCATCGAGGGCCGCGGCGGGAAGATGTAGTTCCCGCGCGCGATGTACTCCTTGAGGATGTCGTTCTGCACGGTGCCGCGGAGCGCGTCGGGCGGCACCCCGCCCTCCTCGGCGACGAGCTCGTAGAGCAGGAGCAGGAGCGAGGCCGGCGCGTTGATCGTCATCGACGTCGAGACCTCGCCGAGCGGGATCCCTGCGAGCAGGATCTCCATGTCCGCGATCGAGTCGATCGCGACGCCCGTACGGCCTACCTCGCCGAGCGCGCGCGGGTCGTCGGAGTCGTAGCCGAGCTGGGTCGGCAGGTCGAAGGCGATCGAGAGGCCGGTCTGGCCGCGTTCGAGGAGGTAGCGGTACCGCGCGTTCGACTCCTCCGCCGAAGCGAAGCCCGCGTACTGCCTGATCGTCCACGGCCGGCCGCGGTACATGTCCGGATACGGCCCGCGCGTGAACGGGTACTCGCCCGGCGCCTCGAGCTCGCGCGGCGCGTCGGCGGCGGTGTAGACGGGCTTCACCTCGATGCCCGACTCGGTGCGCCGGTCGCCGGTGGCCGCCATGGACGGATCGTACGGCTCAGACGAGGGCGGGTGGCTCGAGCTCGGCGTCGCGGCTCACGAGCGCCGCGTAGCGGCCGCCGGCGGCCAGCAGCTCCTCGTGGCTGCCGCGCTCGACGACGCGACCCCGGTCGAGCACCACGATCTGCTCCGCGTCGCGCACGGTGGAGAGGCGGTGGGCGATCGCGACCGTCGTCCGTCCTCGCGAGAGCCGGTCGAGCGCCTCCTGCACGAGCCGCTCGGTCTCCGTGTCGAGCGAGGACGTCGCCTCGTCGAGGACGAGGACGGGCGGATTGCGCAGGATCGTCCTTGCGATCGCGATCCGCTGCTTCTCGCCGCCGGAGAAGCGATAGCCGCGCTCGCCGACGACCGTGTCGTAGCCCTCCGGAAGCGCCGCGATCACGTGGTGGATGCGCGCCGCCTCTGCCGCCGCGTACAGCTCCTCGTCCGTCGCGTCGGGCTTTGCGAAGCGGAGGTTCTCGCGCACCGAGGCGTGGAAGAGGTACGTCTCCTGGGAGACGACGCCGACGAGGCTCGTCAGCGCGGCGAACGACAGGTCCCGCACGTCGACGCCACCGATCGAGACCGAGCCCCGATCGACGTCGTAGAGACGAGCCGCGAGATAGCCGAGCGTCGTCTTTCCGGAGCCGGTCTCGCCGACGAGCGCGGTCGTCGTGCCCGCGGGGACGGAGAAGTTCACGTCCTCGAGCGTCCAGACGTCTTCGCTGTAGCTGAACCAGACGCCGTCGAAGACCACGTCACCGGCCTCCGCCACGCGGACCGCGTCGTGCCGCTCGGCGATGTCGACGGGCAGGTCGAGGTACTCGAAGATCCGGTCGAAGAGGGCGAGCGAGGTCTGGATGTCGAGCCCGACGCCGAGCAGCGAGCCGACCGGAAAGAAGAGCCGCGCCTGGAGCGTGGTGAAGGCGACGATCGTCGGGAGCGAGATCGAGTGGCTGAACACGGTGCCACCGAGCCAGTAGACGGCCGCCGGCATGACGGCGAAGCTCGTCTGGATGGACGACATCACCCAGCGACCCGCCATCCGCTGGCGAACCTCGAGGTCGGCGAGCCGCAGTGACTCGCTCTCGAAGCGGTCGGCGAGCTCTTCGCCACGGCCCATCGTCTTGCCGAGCAGGATCCCGCTGACGGAGAGCGACTCCTGGACGAGGCTCGAGATGTCGGCGAGCGACTCCTGCGTCGTCTTCGCGATCCTCCGCCGTTCGGCTCCGACCCGGCGCGTGAGCAGCGCGAAGAACGGGATCAGCCCGAAGGCGAAGAGCGCCAGCTCCCAGTTCAGGACGAGCATGGCGACCATCGTCGCGACGACGGTGGTGAGGCTCGACGCGATGTTCGTCGCCGTGTTCGTGACGACGTTCTGGACGCCGCCGATGTCGTTCGAGATCCGCGACTGCACCTCGCCGGTGCGCGTTCGCGTGAAGAAGGCGAGCGAGAGCTGCTGCAGGTGCCGGAAGACCGAGGCCCGCAGGTCGTGCATGACGCGCTGGCCGACCTGGTTGGAGAGCAGCGTCTGGATCACCGTCAGGACGCCGGAGACGACCGCGATCACGATCATCCCGCCGGCGTTGAACGAGATCGCCGCCGTGTCGTGCCGGAAGATCGCGGCGAGGACCCGGCGGAGGAGAAACGCCGGAACAACTCCGAGGCCCGCGCTCACGACGATCAGGCCGAGGAGGACCGAGAGCCGCCGCCGGTACGGCTTGAACAGCGGCCCGATCCGGCGCAGGTTCGCGCGCCGAACGGCGGGGTCGGACGGGCGCTCGGGCGGCGCCTCCCCCCGGTCGTGGAAGAACATGCCCATCGGTTTCAGTATGGCCGTCGGGCACACTCACGCCGATGCGTGTCACCGTCCGTCTCTTCGCCGGCCTGCGGGAACGTGCCGGCCGCTCGCGTCTCGAGCTCGACGACGTCGCGCGCGTGGCGGACGTCTGGCCGGCGCTGGAACTCGGCGACGAGCCGCCGGGGCTCCTCTATGCGGTGAACCGCGAGTACGTCGAGCCCGGCCACGCGCTCGCCGACGGCGACGAGGTCGCTGTCATCCCGCCGGTGAGCGGCGGCTCGTTCCGCCTCGTGGACGGGCCGCTCGACGTGGCGGCCGTGCTGCGCGAGGTCGAGGATCCCGAGGCCGGCGCGGTCGCGAGCTTCGTCGGCACCGTCCGCCGCAGCTCGCGTGGCCGCGACGTCGAGCATCTCGAGTACGAGGCGTTCGAAGAGATGGCCGAGCCGATGCTCGTCCGCCTCGGCGCCGAGCTCACGGAACGGCACGGCCTCTGCGCCGTCGCCGTCCACCACCGGCTCGGGCGTGTCGAGATCGGCGAGGCGAGCGTCGTCATCGCCGTCTCCGCACCGCATCGCTCGGCCGCGCTCGACGCCTGCCGGGAGGCGATCGAGACGCTGAAGGCGACGATCCCGCTCTGGAAGAAGGAGGTCTACGCGGGCGGCGAGGAATGGATAGGCCGAGGCTCGTGAGCACAGAGGCACAGCAACCGCAGCGCGGCATCGTCCGCCGCTCGCTCGAGCGGCTGCTCGGCTCGGGGATCGTGATCGGCGGAGCCGCCCTGAAGTGGGGCTTCCTGTTCGCGAAGTTCTTCGCCTTCTTCATCTCCGCCGCCGCCTACTCGTTCTGGTTCGGGAGCTGGCAGTTCGGGCTCGGCTTCGTCCTTCTGATCCTCGTGCACGAGCTCGGCCACGTCGCCGAGGCGCGGCGCCAGGGACTGCCCGTCTCGCTGCCGACCTTCATCCCGTTCCTCGGCGCCTACGTCACGGTGCAACACGGGAACCTGCCGCCGTGGCGGAGCGCGCTCGTGTCCCTCGCCGGCCCGTTCGTCGGCGGCCTCGGCGCAGCGGCGGTCTGGGCCGTCGGAGAGGCCCGGAACACGACGTGGCTCGTCGTGCTCGCGAACCTGGGCTTCCTGCTCAACGCGTTCAACCTGCTCCCGATCGGCTTCCTCGACGGCGGCGCGGTGTGGCGAGCCGTCACCGACACGTGGCACCGGCCGCGGATCCGGTTCGAGAACGGCGTCCCGGTCGAGGCGCATGCGCCCGAGCGGGAGCGGGCCGTGCTCGTCGGCGCGATGTACGTGCTCCTCGCGGCCGCGCTCGTCGGCGGCCTGCTCGCGACCCGCCACAGCGGGATGCTCTAGACGGATGCAGGACCGCGACCTCTTCCATACGCACCACGCGGAGGAGGAGTTGCGCCGGCACACGGACTCGATCGGCCGCGAGTTCCTCGACGGCTTCGAGGCGGTCGCACGCATCGATCGCCCCGCCGTCTCCTGCTTCGGCTCGGCGCGGTCGCCCGAGGGGTCGAAGCCGTACGAGCTCGCGCGCGAGACGGCGCGCCTCTTCGCCGAGGCGGGCTGGGCCGTCGTCACCGGCGGCGGGCCGGGCGTGATGGAGGCGGCGAACCGCGGCTGCCGCGAGGGCGGCGGGCTCTCGGTCGGCTTCAACATCGAGCTGCCGCACGAACAGGGGATGAACCCGTACGTCGACCTCGGGCTGACCTTCGACCACTTCTACGCCCGCAAGACGATGTTCGTGAAGGCGGCGGAAGGCTTCTGCGTCTTCCCCGGCGGCTTCGGCACGGCCGACGAGCTGTTCGAGTCGCTGACGTTGATCCAGACCGGCAAGGTCCTCCACTTCCCGGTGGTTCTGCTCGGCGAGGCGTACTGGACGCCGCTGCTCGAGTGGGTGCGCCGCAGCGCGCTCGCGGACGGGATGGTGTCGGCGGAGGATCTCGCCCTCCTGACGCTGACGGACGAGCCGCGGATCGCGGTCGAGACCGTGCTCGACGCCTTCCGGGCCGGCGACGGCCGCGGGAGCCCGCACGCCCCCGAGAAGGCGGACGCGCAGTAGCTTTTTGGGCGATGGAGCTCCGCGATCTGCCTTCGGTGGACGAGCTCGCGCGCGAGGCCGGCGATCCGCTCGCGGTGGATGCGGCGCGGGCGGTGATCGACCGGGCGCGAGAGGAGATCCGGACAGGCGCGGATCCGGGCGACCTGGCGGCACGCCTGCGCGACGAGCTGATGGATGCGAGGCAGCCGCGGCTGCGGCGCG
This sequence comes from Gaiellaceae bacterium, assembly GCA_035252585.1. GTDB lineage: Bacteria > Actinomycetota > Thermoleophilia > Gaiellales > Gaiellaceae > Palsa-739. The sequence goes on along the minus strand of DATFCX010000041.1, from coordinate 888 downwards.
TGCTCAACGCGACGGGCGTTGTCGTCCACACGAATCTCGGCCGCGCGCCGCTCGCCGAGGAGGCGCTCGCCCGGGTCGCCGACGCCGCGCGGGGCTACTCGAACCTCGAGTACGACCTGCGCGAGGGCTCCCGCGGCTCGCGCCAGGACCACGTCGTGGCGATCCTCCGCCGCCTGACCGGCGCGGAGTCGGCGCTCGTCGTCAACAACAACGCCGCAGCCGTTTTGCTCGCGCTCGCGGCACTTGCGGAGGGCCGGGAGGTCGTCGTCTCGCGCGGCGAGCTGATCGAGATCGGCGACGGGTTCCGGATCCCGGAGGTGCTCGCGCGCTCGGGCGCGCGGCTCGTCGAGATCGGGACGACGAACCGCACGCGCGCGGCCGACTACGAGCGCGCGATCGGGCCGGAGACCGCCGTCCTCCTCCGCGTCCACCAGTCCAACTTCCGCGTCGTCGGCTTCGAGGAGCGGCCGCGGCTCGAGGAGGTCGCCGCCGTCGCGCGCCGCCACGGGCTCCCGCTCGTCGACGACCTCGGCTCGGGACATGTCTCCGCTAGTAACAGACTGTTACTAGGTCAGGAGGAGCCGACGGCGCGGGAGTCGCTCGCGGCCGGTGCCGACCTCGTCTGCTTCTCGGGCGACAAGCTGCTCGGGGGCCCGCAGGCCGGGATCGTGCTCGGCGGCGCCGAGCTCGTCGAGCGGCTGCGCCGGCATCCCCTCCAGCGGGCGCTGCGGATCGACAAGCTCTCGCTCGCGGCGCTCGAGGGCACGCTCCTGCTTCACCTCGAGGCGCCGGAACGGATCCCCGTCCTACGAATGCTCGCGCAGGACACGGCCGCGGTCCGGGCGCGCGCTGACCGCCTCGCCGCGGCGACCGGCGGCGAGGTCGAGG
>DATFCX010000040.1:0-34688 GCA_035252585.1 Gaiellaceae bacterium | reverse complement strand
CGGCGGCGGAGGCCTCCTGCTCGGCCGGCCGCCGGACGAGCCGCTCGAGGGTGTCGAGCCGCTCGTCGAGGAGGCCCTGGCGGCGGCCGCCGCCGCCGGCGTGAGCGGGCAGGCCGTGACGCCCTACGTCCTCGCGCACCTGCACCGCGAGAGCGACGGCCGGACGGAGGCCGCGAACAGGGCGCTCGTCGCGCAGAACGCACGCCTCGCGGGTGAGGTCGCCGTCGCGCTGGCGCGTTCCTAGAGATCGCGCCGCGAGAACGCGAACACCGCGAGGGCGAGCGCGACGATGAGGTAGCCGGCCGACCAGACGCGGATCCCCCAGCCGTGCACGTAGGCGCCGCCGAACGGCCCGAGCTGCAGGAGGAACCCCGTGAGCCCGTGCGCGTTGCTCGAGATCAGCCGCAGCCCGTCCTGGTAGAGCGCCTCGAACGGCAGCGCCCAGGCCGCGATCTTCGACGCGTGCTGGATCTCGTGGGAGTTCAGCGCGTGGCCGATCGTCCCGAGCAGGCCGGCGGTGAGCCCGGCGCCGAAGAGCATGAAGACCGCGATCCCGTTCGCCGTCGAGGAGAGGAGGATGGAGCCGAGGATCGAGAGCGCGATCACGATCACGACGCCGCCCGCCAGCTCGATGCCCGGCGCCAGCACCGACGGGGGCGTCCAGTGCCCGGCCGCGTCGATGATCGCGAGGGCGATCCCGTACACGGCGAGCACGTAGACGATGCAGACGGCAGAGGCGCCGAGGAAGCGCGAGAGCAGGAGCGTCGACCGCCCGACCGGCCGCACGACAAGGGGCTGCAGCAGTCCCCGTTCCGCGTCGCCGGAGACGACCCCCAGAGTGAGGAACACGGCGAGCACGACGCCGAGGAAGAGCGTCGCGAACATCGCGAGCCCGAGCAGGAAGGCGCCGGCGAATGTTCGCGTGTCGACGTTGACGTCCGCGGGCGGGGAGATCGTCGAGAGCCGCGTGAAGACGAAGTGGTTCGCGAGCCAGAAGAGCGCGAGGAAGAGCGCCGTCAGCAGGACGACGACCGCGAACACCTTTCGCCGCACGGCCTCGCGGAAGCCGTAGCCCGCGATCGTCAGGACGGCGGTCACGACACCTCGTCCCCGACGGCCTCGAGGTACGTGTCCTCCAGGGTCGAGGTGAGCACGCGGACGCCGTAGACGCGGCGGCCGGCGGCGACCGCTTCGGCGACGAGCCGTGCCGCGTCGTCCCGAGTCGCTCCCTCGACGGTGCGCACCCCCTCGTCGGTCTCGAGCTCGACGCCGCGCGGCCGGGAGAGCTCGCCGGGCGAGCCGGCCGCGACGACCTCGCCGCCTCGGAGGATGGCGACGCGGTCGCACACGAGCTCGATCTCCGAGAGCAGGTGCGAGTTGAGAAGTACGGAGGCGCCCCTGTCGCGCAGCTCCTCGAGCAGGACGCGCACGACTCGCCGGCCGGCCGGGTCGAGCGCCGACGTCGGCTCGTCGAGGACGAGGACGCGCGGCGAGCCGACGAGCGCCTGCGCGATGCCGAGGCGCTGCTGCATCCCCTTCGACATGCCGTCCACCCGGCGCTTGCGGGCGTCGGCGAGAGCGACGCGCTCCAGCAGGCGCTTGCGCTCGGCCGCGCCGCCGTCGGAGCGGCTCAGCCGCTGGTGGAGAGCCAGGACCTCGTCGGCCGTGTACCAGCCGGGAAAGCGGAAGAGCTCGGCGAGATATCCGAGCTCCGCCAGCGCGGGCCGGGAGCCGGCCCGCTCGCCCACGACCTCGGCTCGGCCGCGCGAGGCCCGCACGAGCCCGACCGCGATCTTCACGAGCGTCGACTTGCCGGCGCCGTTCGGCCCGAGCAGTCCCACGAGCTCTCCCTCCTCCACGGAGAGATCGACGCCCTTGAGCGCCTGGACCGAGCCGTAGCGCTTCTCCAGCGCGTGGACGGCGAGAGCTTGCGGCATCGGGCGAGGGTACGCACTACGCTCCTGCCATGCCCCGCGGGTACATGGAAGGCCCCGCCGCCGAGGAGGCCGAGCGCCGGGCCGAGGAGGCGGCGCTCGCGAAGGACGAGCCGCCGGCGCCGGACGTCTATCCCGCGGTCTACGGCTGCACTGAGGACGACCCCGAGCCGCACTTTCTCGGCTGGCTCGGCCAGGTGGACCCCGACGAGCTGTTCGCCGGCGGCGCCGCGTGGGGCGTCACCGTCCGCCGCGTCGCGGTCGACGACTAGCTACTGGATCGTCTGGACGAACTCGTCGATGGTCAGCGCGGACAGCGTCTGGACCCGGGTCGAGCCGCGGGCACCGAGAGCGACCGACACCTTCGCGATCGTCGCGTTGTCGGGCGCCTCGACGACGTTGACGAAGTCGAACTCGCCGAGCGTCGCCCACTGGTGGAGCACCTTCGCCCCCAGCTCCTCGACGTCGCGGTTGACCTCCTGTAGCCGGGCCGGGTTGCTCTGGAGCGTCTGCACGCCCTGCTGCGAGACCCGCGAGAGCAGGATGTAGATCGGCATGGCGAGACTGTATCGGGGACAGGTCGCCGCCGTTTCGCCCTTGAGCTGCCTGTTCCCGATGCCTTGCTCCGCCCTACTCGACCCTGGCAGCCTGGTCTTCGTAGAGGAGCACAGCCCCGACGAACACGAGCGGTGAGAGCACCAGGTCGGCGATCATCGCCGCGGCGGTCTGCCCTTGACCTCCGAAGCCGTGGATGAGAACAAGGAGTGCGTAGCGCGAGACAAAGTAGACGAGCCCGAGCGTGATGAGCCCCGCGACCGCGTGAACGAAATCGGCCCGTGCGAGCTGCCAGCCTCGACGAAGCGCATCTCGTACACCGAGGCCTTCTGCTGCCGCGGCCGGAACAGCGAGTCCGAACAGGCCGAACCACATCACGCCGGGGAGGATGAAGAGCCGAAGGAGAACGGGGAAGGGCAGAAAAACGAGGAGCGCAGTCCAGAATGCGGACCATGTCCAGGGCACGCTCCGAACGACTGTCGCAGCCCGAACGTACGCCGCGGCGAAGAGAGGCGCGAACGCCCAGAGGATCAGCGTCTGCACCCCGAGACCGCGGTGCAGACTCGCCGCGTCGACGCCGACGACGACGAGCCCCAGGGGCAGCACGTCCCAGAAGTGCTCGCCGTAGATCCTGATCGCCTCCGCAACCACTTGACCGATCGTCCGCTCGGCGGGAGGCAACGCGACGGGACGCAATTCGGCCATCGCGGGGACGGTAGCGCGGCTACGCCGCGGGCTCCGGCGTAACCGAGGGATCGCGGCGGCGCCTGAGCTCCGCCGCCGCCAGGCCGAGGTGGAAGACGAAGAAGGCCCCGAGCACACCGGCGACGAAGCGCTGCTCCGCTGCTCCTGCCGCGAGCCACGTCGACCGGCTCACGCAGCTGTACTCGCCGTGGTTGTCGAGCCTGTACCGGCAGCCGGGCGCCGGCGACGTCGGGTTGCCCGACAGCAACGAGGGAAAGGCCGTCATCGCGCTCAGCCAGCCGAGGAAGAAGACGACCAGGATTGCGTTCGCCATCCAGGAGGGGAGGCTCCCGAAGAAGAAGCGGCGCGACCCCCCGACCGGCTTGAACCGCCAGCGCGCGCGCAGCCACCCCGCCTCTGGGCTTCCCTCCTGCCGCGCGACGAGAACCGCGATTCCCCACAGCTGGCCGACGACGAGCGCCGGAATGCCGAGGAACAGGAGGACGGTGACTCCGGGGACCGATCGGCCCCGGCCGAGGTTCGCGAGGACGATCGTCGCCGCCACTGCGAGCCCGAGCGCGGCGATCGCGCGAACGGCTCGACTCGCTCGGACTGCTCCTTCGGAGTGGAGGATCCAGTTTCTCCAGGCGTCACTCATGCGACCGGCTCGCCACAGAGGTGGAGGACGCCGTCGCGCGTCTCCGAGATCGGCTCCCACACCCGGTGACGCTCGCTGTGTCCGGGCCTGAGCAGATGGACGACCTCGTGGCCGCGGCCATGCAGGAGCTCCGCGATCAGGCGGCGGTGGCACCGCCACCAGAGCGTCTCGGCGCACATGAAGCACGGCCCGGGCTCCGCGAGCGCCGCGGTGAGCGCCTCCTGCCACTCGGGCGTGCCCATCCGCGCGGCGTAGCTGCGGAAGGCCGCGACCTGGATGCAGCCGAACCGCTCCTCACCCGCTTCGCCGCTGCGCCGGCCGCCGAGCTCGACCGCGTGGCGGTAGGCGATTCCGGCGCCCTCGAGCGCGGCGGCGAGGGACGCCTGGTCGAACTGCGGGTGTCGGCGCGAGCGCGGGAAGCGGCGCACGTCGATGAGCGTCCTGACCTGCGCGTCCCCGAGCGCCTCGAGGAGCTCCTCGATCGGGCGGGTCCCGTGCCCGACGGTGAAGACGCGCACCTCCGTAGGATGCCGCTCGTGGGGTACGACGTCGTCCACCACGGCGACCTCGAGTGGGAGGACCGGCCCGGACACGAGGGGCAGGAGCCGCGGCATGCCGCCGCGCTGACCGAGCCGGCGCACATGACCGAGTCGCGGGCGCGGATGTGGCGCTATCCGGCGCACACGCGCGGCCGCCGCCATCTCGATCCCGACCAGGAGGAGGTCTTCGTCCCGCTGCGCGGCACGCTGACCATGCTCCTCGGCGAGCCGTGGGAGCGGGTGGACGTCGAGCCCGGCGGGGTCGTCGTCGTGCATCCGGGCACGCCGCTTCAGCCGCGCAACGAGACCGACGAGGAGATCCTCTTCCTCGCCTACGGCGCGCCGACGCGCCACGGCAACGCCGAGTTCCTAGAGGACGTCGAGACGACGTAGCGCGTCGGCCAGCGCTGCGAAGGCGTCGTCGAAGCGCCAGCGCGTGCGGTCGGCCTCGTCCGGCGAGTTCGAGATCGCGCGGAGCTCGACGGCCGGCACGCCCGCGATCTCGCACGCGCGCAGGACGCCGAACCCCTCCATCGCCTCCACGTCGAAGCCCGTTCCACCGCCGACCTTGCCGCACGTCGCGATCGGCAGGACGTGCGCCTCGGGAAGCGCGGCGCGAGCGCGCTCGAGCAGCGCGGCAGCGGGACCGACGCGCTCGACGCGCGGCAGCGTCGACGACGGATCGATCACGTCGCAGTACACGGCCTCGCTCCCGAGCACGAGCGCGGGCGGCTCGAGTGTCCGCGAGCCGGCTATGCCGACGTGGACGACGGCTTCGGGCCGCCGCTCCGCGAGCGCGCGCGAGGTCTGGAGCGCCGCCTCGACCGGCCCGATCCCGCAGCAGAACGTGTCGAACCCGTCGAGCAGCGCGAGCTCGCGCTCGGTCGCGGCGATTACGAGCAACGCGCTAGGCCGCGGCCGCCGCCGGCGTCCCGACCTTCTCGAAGCGGATCTCGCCGTCCTCGGCGTCCACCCGGATCGTGTCGCCGTCGGCGAAGTCGCCCTCGAGTAGCCGCAGCGCGAGCGGGTTCTCCACCAGTCGCTGGATCGCGCGCTTGAGCGGTCGCGCGCCGTAGGCCGGATCCCAGCCCGCCTCCGCCAGCGCGTCCTTCGCGGCGTCGGTCAGCTCGAGCTCGATCTGTCGCTCCGCAAGCCTCTCGCGCAGCCGCGCGAGCTGCAGCTCGACGATGTCGGCGATCTGGTCCTTCGAGAGCGGCGTGAACTCGATCACCTCGTCGATCCGGTTCAGGAACTCCGGCCGGAAGACGTCACGCAGCGCATCGGCCGAGCGGACGTTCGAGGTCATGATCAGGACGGTGTTCCGGAAGTCGACCGTGCGCCCCTGGCCGTCGGTGAGCCGGCCGTCGTCGAGCACCTGCAGCAGGACGTCGAAGACCTCCGCGTGCGCCTTCTCGATCTCGTCGAGGAGGATCACGCTGTACGGCCGCCGTCGCACGGCCTCGGTCAGCTGGCCGCCCTCGTCGTAGCCGATGTAGCCGGGCGGCGCGCCGAGCAGGCGCGCGACCGTGTGCCGCTCCTGGTACTCGCTCATGTCGAGCCTGACCATCGCGTGCTCGTCGTCGAACATGAACTCGGCGAGCGCGCGGGCGAGCTCGGTCTTGCCGACGCCGGTCGGGCCGAGGAAGACGAAGCTCCCGATCGGCCGGTTCGGATCCTGCAGGCCGGTGCGCGCACGGCGAAGCGCGTTCGCGACCGCCTCGACCGCCTCGTCCTGGCCGACGACGCGCCGGTGGAGGCGGCTCTCCATCTGGACGAGCTTCTCGGTCTCGCCCTCGAGGAGACGATCCACGGGAATGCCGGTCCAGCGCGCGACGACGGCGGCGACGTCGTCCTCGTCGACCTCCTCCTTGACCATCGACTCGGCCTGCTGCGAGTCGCGCTCCTCGAGCTCCTTCTCGAGCGCGGGCAGCTCGCCGTAGCGGATCTCGGCGACGCGCTGGAGGTTCCCCTCGCGCTTCGCCCGCTCGGCCTCCATCCGCAGCGCGTCGATCTGCTGCGTGATCTCGCCGATCCGGTCGAGCGCCTCCTTCTCGCGCGCCCAGCGCGCGGCGAGGGCGTCACGGCGCTCCTTCGCTTCGGCGAGCTCTGCCTCGAGCGGCGCGCGCACGTCGTCCGATTCGCCGCCCATCGCGGCGAGCTCGATCTCGAGCTGCGTCACGCGCCGGTTCGCCTCGTCGAGCTCGACCGGAGACGACTCGATCTCCATCTTCAGGCGAGACGCGGCCTCGTCGACGAGGTCGATCGCCTTGTCCGGAAGCTGCCGGTCGGCGATGTAGCGCTCGGAGAGGACGGCCGCGGCGACGAGGGCCGCGTCGCGGATTCGCACCTTGTGATGCGCCTCGTAGCGCTCCTTCAGGCCGCGCAGGATCGCGATCGTGTCGGCGACGGACGGCTCGCCGACGAACACGGGCTGGAAGCGCCGCTCGAGGGCAGCGTCCTTCTCGATGTGCTTGCGGTACTCGTCCAGCGTCGTCGCACCCACGCAGCGGAGCTCGCCGCGCGCCAGCATCGGCTTGAGCATGTTCGCGGCGTCCACTGCTCCCTCGGCGGCCCCCGCACCGACGATCGTGTGCAGCTCGTCGATGAAGACGATGATCTCGCCCGCCGCGTTCGCGATCTCCTCGAGTACGGCCTTGAGGCGCTCCTCGAACTCGCCGCGGTACTTCGAGCCGGCCAGCAGGCCGCCGATGTCGAGCGACCAGACGCGCTTCACCTTCAGCGACTCGGGGACGTCGCCCGCCACGATCCGCTGCGCGAGCCCTTCGACGATCGCGGTCTTGCCGACGCCGGGCTCGCCGATCAGGACCGGGTTGTTCTTCGTCCGCCGCGAGAGCACCTGGATCACGCGGCGGATCTCCTCGTCGCGACCGATGACCGGGTCGAGCTTCCCCGACTCCGCAGCGTCGGTCAGATCGCGCCCGAATTTCGAGAGGGCCTGGTACGTGCCCTCGGGATCCTGCGAGGTGACCCGCCGGCCGGCGGTGACCTCTGCGATCTTGGCGAGCAGCTGGTCGCGCGGGACGACGTCCAGAGCGAGCAGGAGGTGCTGCGCCGCGACGTACTCGTCCTCGAGCCGCTTCGCCTCGTCGGCAGCGCGGTCGAGCACCTTCGAGAATGCGGCGGAGACGCCGGGCTGCTGCTGCGCGCCCTCGATCCGCGGCTTCTGCGCGAGCGTCGCCTCGGCCTGCGCACGCAGGGCGTTCACGTCCGGGACGAGCTCGCGCGGCAGCTCCTCGTCGAGGAGCGCGAGCAGCAGATGCTCGGGATAGAGCTCGGGGTTGCGGTTCCGCCGCGCGAGCTCCTGCGCCGCCGCGACGGCCTCCTGTGACTTGATCGTGAGCTTGTTGAAGTCCATCTATTGCCTTTCTGGTAACCGCTCCTCGCGGACGAGCACGAGGTCGCGGCGGTACTGCTTGTGCACGTTCTGCACCTCCCGGCGCAGCTGCTGCTGCAACCGCTCGAGCTGCGCGTGCGCCTTGCGCAGCTCGTCCTCGAGGCGCAGCACGAGCTCGACGCCGGCGAGATTGAGGCCGAGCTCGGAGGTGAGCCGCTGCACGATCCGCAGCCGCTCGACGTCCGCCTCGGAGTAAAGGCGCGTTCCGCCCGGCGTCCGGTGCGGCCGCACGAGACCCTTCGCCTCGTACATCCGCAGCGTCTGCGGATGCATGCCGACGAGATCGGCCGCGACGGAGATCATGTAGATGGGCCGGTCGGCGGTTTCCATCAGCCGACCGCCTTCTGCAGCTCTTCGAGAAGCTCGCGCTCCTTCTTGTTCACGCGCTTCGGGACCTGGATGCGCACCCGCGCCAGCACGTCGCCCTTGCCCGAGCCGCTGAGTCTCGGCGCGCCGCGGCCCTTGATCCGCAGCAGCTTGCCGTCCTCGGAGCCGGCGGGGATCTTGAGCGAGACGCTGCCCTCCGGCGTGGGAACCTCGACCTTGCCGCCGAGCGCCGCCGTCGGGAAGGAGACGGGCACCTGCACGACGAGGTCGTCGCCCTTTCGCTCGTAGGTGGGCGACGATTCGACCCGCGTCACGACGATCAGGTCACCGTTCGGGCCGCCGTGCTGGCCGGCCTCGCCCTTCCCCTTGAGCCGGATCTTCGTGCCGTCCTTGACCCCCGGCTTGATCTTCACGTTGAACGTGCGCCGGCGCCGCTCGCGGCCGGAGCCGTGGCACTTCGAGCACGGCTTCTCGATCACGGTGCCGTTGCCGCGGCAGCGCGGACACGGCTGCGAGAGCGCGAACAGGCCCTGCGACTCCGAGATCACGCCGCGGCCGTTGCACTCCGGGCAGATGACCGGAGCCGTGCCGGGCTCCGCGCCGGTGCCGCCGCACTGCGAGCACGCGACGGTCAACTCGACGGGCACCTTCGCCTCGGCGCCGCGCAGCGAGTCCTCGAACGAGAGGCGCACCTCGGTCTCGACGTCGGCGCCGCGCACCGGCTGCGGCCGGCCACGCCGGCCGCCGCGGGCTGCGCCGCCGAGGTTGCCGAAGATGCCGCCGAGGATGTCGCCGAGGTCGCCGCTCCAGTCGAAGTCGCCGAAGTCGACGTTGACGCCGCCGGGCCCGGGAGCGCCGCGGCCGTTCGTCGAGCCGAAGCGGTCGTACGCCTTCCGCTTGTCGTCGTCGGACAGGACGTCGTACGCCGTCTGCACCTGCTTGAAGCGCTCCTCCGCGGCCTTGTCCCCGGGGTTCGTATCCGGGTGGTACTGGCGCGCGAGCTTCCGATACGCCTTCTTGATCTCGTCGGAGGAGGCGCCCTTCCCGACGCCGAGCGTGTCGTAGAGCGACTCAGCCATCGCCCTCGGATTCCTCCTGCGCAGGCGCCGCGACGACGACGCGCGCGGGCCGGACGACGCGCTCGCCGAGCTTGTAGCCCTTCTGAACGACGTCGATGACCGAGCCCTCCTCCGCCTCGGACGGCTGGGAGAGCAGTGCCTCGTGCACGTGCGGATCGAACTTGCCGTCGGTCCCGATCGGCGTCACGCCGTGCCGCTCGAGCAATCCGGCGAGCGAGCGGTGGACGAGCCGGACGCCCTCCTCGAGCTGCGCCTCCTCGTGCTGCTCGGCGGCGTTCAGCGCCCGCTCGAGGTCGTCGAGGATCGGGAGCAGCTCCGCGATCAGCCGCTCGTTCGCGAGCGCGACGTACTCCTGCCGCTCGCGCGCCGCCCGCTTCTTGTAGTTCTCGAAGTCGGCGGCGAGCCGCAAGAGACGATCGTCCTTCTCTTCGACCGGCTGCTGCGGCTCCGGTGCCTGGCTCGGCTCCGGTGCCTGGCTCGGCTCCGGTGCCTGGCACGGCTCTTCAGTGCCAGGCACCTGCCTTCCGTCCTGCGCGCCGCTCACGAGGTGGGCGCCTCCTCGTCCACGACCTCGTACTCGCCCTCCTCGACGACCTCGTCGTCGGAGCCGGAGGTCGCCTCGCCGTTGCCGCCGCCCGCGGAAGCCTGCGCCTGCTGGGCCGCCTCGGCGTAGAGCACCTCGGCGAGCTTGTGCGAGGACTCCTGCAGCGCGTCCATCTTCGTGCGGATCTCGGCGAGATCGTCGCCCTCGAGCGCCTGGCGCAGCTCCATGATCCGGCCCTCGATCGTCGAGGCCTCGGACTCGTCGAGCTTGTCGCGGTGCTCCTTGAGCGAGCGCTCGGTCTGGTACGCGAGCGTCTCGGCAAGGTTCTTCGTGTCCGCCGCCTCGCGCAACCGGTGCGCCTCGTCGGCATGCGACTCCGCGTTGCGGATCATCTCCTGCACCTCGTCCTCGGACAGGCCGGAGCCGCCCTGGATCTGGATCTGCTGGACGTTCCCGGTGCCCATGTCCTTCGCGGACACGTTGATGATCCCGTTGGCGTCGATGTCGAAGGTGACCTCGATCTGCGGCATGCCGCGCGGCGCCGGCGGGATGCCGACGAGCTGGAACTTGCCGAGCGTCTTGTTGTACGTCGCCATCTCCGACTCGCCCTGCAGGACGTGCACCTCGACCGAGGGCTGGTTGTCCTCGGCGGTCGTGAAGACCTCGGACTTCTTGGTGGGGATGGTCGTGTTGCGCTCGATCAGCTTCGTCATCACGCCGCCCCTCGTCTCGATGCCGAGCGAGAGCGGAGTGACGTCGAGCAGGAGGATGTCCTTGACCTCGCCCTTCAGCACGCCGGCCTGGAGCGCGGCACCGACCGCGACGACCTCGTCGGGGTTGACGCCCTTGTGCGGCTCCTTGCCGACGATCTCCTTGACCTTCTCCTGCACGGCCGGCATGCGGGTCATGCCGCCGACGAGGACGACGTGGTCGATCTTCGAGGAGTCGAGGCCGGCATCCGTGAGCGCCTGCTTCGTCGGCCCGACCGTCCGCTCGAGCAGATCGGCCGTGATCTCCTCGAGCTTCGCCCGCGTGAGCTGCAGGTCGAGGTGCTTCGGGCCTTCGGGCGTCGCCGTGATGAAGGGGAGGTTGATCTGCGTCGTCATCGTGGACGACAGCTCGATCTTCGCCTTCTCGGCCGCCTCGTAGAGACGCTGGAGCGCCATGCGATCGGCCGCGAGGTCGATGCCCTGGTCCTTCTTGAACTCGGCGACCATCCAGTCGACGACCGCCTTGTCGAAGTTGTCGCCGCCGAGGTGGTTGTCGCCCGCGGTCGACTTGACCTCGAACACGCCGTCCCCGAGCTCGAGCACCGACACGTCGAACGTGCCGCCGCCGAGGTCGAAGACGAGGATCGTCTGGTCGGACTCCTTGTCGAGCCCGTACGCGAGCGAAGCCGCGGTCGGCTCGTTGATGATGCGCAGCACGTTGAGACCGGCGATCTTGCCGGCGTCCTTCGTGGCCTCGCGCTGGGCGTTGTTGAAGTAGGCGGGCACGGTGATCACGGCGTCCGTGACGGTCTCGCCGAGATACGCCTCCGCGTCCTGCTTGAGCTTCTGGAGGATCATCGCGCTGATCTCCGGCGGGGCATACTCCTTGCCCTCCGCCGTGACGCGCACGTCGCCGTTCTGGCCCTTGACGACCTCGTAGGGGACGATGGTCATCTCCTCCGAGACCTCGTCGAACTTGCGTCCCATGAAGCGCTTGATCGAGAAGATCGTGTTCTGCGGGTTCGTGACCTGCTGCCGCCGCGCGGGGGCGCCGACGAGCCGCTGGCCGTCCTTCGTGAACGCGACGACGGACGGCGTCGTGCGTCCGCCCTCGGCGTTCGGGATCACGGTCGGCTCGCCGCCCTCGAGCACGGCCATGCACGAGTTCGTCGTGCCCAGGTCGATGCCGATGGTCTTCGCCATGTTGTGCTATACCTCCTATGGTGAGAAAATCTAAGCCGAGTTATAGCAGATATCAGGGCCACATGTGCGCGATAATCGAGCCGTGGACGCGGAGGTGGCCAAGGAGCTCGAGGCGACCGTCGCGGCGAGGCGGGAGCTCGGCCCCGAGCACGACGACGAGCTGATCGCCGGCTTCCTGCAGCGGATCGAGCACAAGCTCGAGGATCGTGGACGGGCCGCTTCCACGCCGACGCCCCGGCAGCCCGCACTCGACCTCCGGCTCGCGCTCGGTTCGATGGCCCTCGGCATCGCCGTCACGGCCGTCGCAAACTCGGACGCCCACGGAGTGGGAGGCGTGATCATCTCGATCATCGCCTGGATCGCGATCGCGCTGATCAACGTCGCCTACACGCGCCGGCGCTAGCTACCGGAAGGCGCCGATGAGCGCACCGCCGGCGACGATGAGCGCGGCACCGAACAAGAGCCTCCTCCCCACGAGCTCGGACTCGCGGAGGAGCAGCGCCGAGAGCGCGACGCCGGCGAGCGACTCGATCGCCACGAGGGGCGCCACGATCGTGACGCGGCCGCGGTAGTACGCCTCGAAGAGCGAGACGTAGGAGGCGCCGAAGAGCAGGCCGGCGGGCACGAAGCGGAGCCAGCGGCGGCCGATTCCCTCCCGAGCCCAGAACGCAATCAACACGGTGCCGCCGAGCAGCGCTGCCGCGGCGGCTGCGGCTGGCGGCACGGCAGTCCTGCCGACGGCGAGGTGCCGGACGAGGTTGTCGCGGATCGCGAAGAGCGTCGCGCCGGCGAACGCGTAGACGAGACCGAGGCGGTTGAGGTGGGCGGGACGCTCGCGCTCGCGGGCGAGCTCCACTCCGCCGGCGACGACGAGCACCGCGCCGGCGAGGAGCGGTGCGCTCGCAGGCTCGCCGAGGACGGCGAGCGCGATCGTCACCGAGACGAGAGGCGCCGTGCCGAAGACCATCGACACGCGCGAGGAGCCCGACTCGCGGATCGCGACCGTGACGAGGATCTGCGCCGCGCCGGGCGACAAGAGCCCCGCCAGGAGGAACGGCCAGGCAGACGCGAGATGGACGCCGCGCGCGGGCGACTCGGCGGCGGCGGCGACAAGGGCGACGACGAGCGCGGTGCCGGCGGTGGCGATCGTCCCGAGCGCGACGTCGGGATCGCGGTCGAGCGCGATCCGCAACGCGACGCTCATCGCGCCGAAGAGGAGCGCCGACGCGAGCGCGAGCCCGACGGCGGCTATACGGCCTCCAGCGCGTGCTCGGGCGTCGGCCTGCCCCGAGCGAAGAGCGGGATGAACACGTGCGCGAGCGGGCCGATCGAAAGCGCGTAGAGCACCGTGCCGACTCCGACGGTCCCTCCGAGCAGCCAGCCGGTCACGAGCACCGTCACCTCGAGCGCGGTGCGGACGACGCGGATCGAGTGCCCTCGCGCGGCGAGGCCCGTCATCAGGCCGTCGCGCGGCCCGGGCCTGAGCCCCGCGCCGATGTAGGCGCCGGTCGCGACGCCGTTCAGGAAGACGCCGACGACGAGACAGGCCACGCGCGCCGCGATCCCGTGCGGCGCGTGCACGTGGCCGAGCACGACGTCCATCGTCGCGCCGACCAGCACGACGTTGCTCAGCGTCCCGATGCCCGGCCGCTGCCGCAGCGGGATCCAGAGCAGGAGCACGGCGACGCCGACCAGGATCGCCCAGGTCCCGATCGCGAACGGCGTGTGCCGCGCGAGTCCCTGGTGGAAGACGTCCCAGGGGTCGAGCCCCAGACCGGCCAGCACGAGCAGCGAGGAGCTGATCCCGTACAGCACGAGACCGCCGTAGAGTTGAGCGAGACGCAGGCGCACGCCTCGAACGTACACTCGCGCGATGTCCGCGGAGACGACGCTCGCCGCCCAGCTCGCCGAGGACGCGGCCGAGCGCTTCCTCCGCTACGTCCGCTTCGACACGCAGTCCGACGAGGAATCGGACACGTACCCGAGCACGGACGGACAGCTCGTGCTGCTGCGCCATCTCCGGGACGAGCTCCAGCAGGCCGGGCTGGCCGACGCGGCGATCGACGAGCACGGGTACGTGACGGCGACGCTCCCCGCGACCGTGGAGGGCGAGGTGCCCACGATCGCGCTGTTCGCGCACGTCGACACTGCGCGCGAGGTGAGCGGTGCGAACGTCTCCCCGCGGCGGCTCCGGTACGACGGCGGCGAGATCCGGCTCGGCGAGTCGGGCCAGGCGATCCGGCCCGAGCAGTCGCCGGAGCTCGCGAACCACGTCGGCCATGACCTGATCACGACCGACGGGACGACGCTTCTCGGCGCCGACGACAAGGCCGGCGTCGCGGAGATCATGGCCGCGGTCGCGTACCTCGCCTCGCAGCCGGAGATCCCGCACGGCCCGGTCAAGGTCGCGTTCAACCCGGACGAGGAGATCGGCCGCGGAGTCGTCCATTTCCCGGTCGACGGCTTCGGCGCCGCGCTGGCCTACACCGTCGACGGCTCGACGGCCGGCGAGATGCAGGCGGAGACGTTCTCCGGCGCACAGGTGCGCATGCGCATCCACGGCCGTTCGATCCATCCCGGCTGGGCGAAGGGGGAGCTCGTGAACGCGATCAAGCTCGCGGGCGAGATCCTCGCCCGGCTCCCAAACGACGCCCGATCGCCCGAGACGACCGAGGGACGCGAGGGATACGTCCACCCCGTCTTCGTCGAGGGCGACTCGTCGGAGGTCGAGCTGCGCTTCATCGCGCGCGACTTCGAGAACGACCGGCTCGCCGAGCACGTCGCCTTCCTGCGCGGGCTCGCCGAGGAGGTCGCGGCTGCAGAGCCCCGGTGCTCGATCGAGGTGGAGGACCGCATCCAGTACCTGAACACGCGCGACGGGCTCGAGGCGCATCCCGAGATCGTCGCGAACCTCGAGAAGGCGATCCGCCGCGTCGGCCTCGAGCCGAAGCAGACCGCGATCCGCGGCGGCACCGACGGGTCCGCGCTTACCGAGATGGGCCTCCCGACCGCGAACATCTTCACGGGCGGGCACGACGCGCACAGCGAGCGCGAGTGGATCTGCGTCGAGGACATGGGGCTCGCCGCCGCGACGCTCGTCGAGCTGGCGAAGGTCTGGGCGGAGTGAGGGGAGCGGCGCGCGCCGCTCCCCTCTGCCGTCAGCGCCGTTGGCCAGGCGCCATGCTCGGAGCGACCATCCCCGGTGCCATCAAGAACGGCCCGTAGTACCCGGCGATCCGCTCGCGGTACGCATCGTCGAATCCCTGGTACTCGGGTGCCTCCTTGATCAGGCCCTTCGTCAGGCTGAGGTACACCGTCTTGTCGTCGTGGTCGGCGCGCTCGATCGCGGCGGCCGGGATCAGCGCGTGCTTCCCGAAGCCGAGGTTCGCCAGAGACGAGGTGTCGACGACGAGATAGCCGGCACCGGCCTCGTAGCTCGCCTCGTCGATCTTCCCGAACGACCCGTCGGCCGCCTCGACGGAGTAGCCGACGACGTCCCGGTCGGCGAAGGCAGGATCGTGGAACGTCCAGAGCTCGATGGTGGTCATCTCGGACCCCTTTCGTCGCTTCCGTTTGCGGGTTGCCGGAGGTCTCAGGTCCCAAACCGCCCGGTACCCTGACCGGGTGGAACCGCTCCTCGACCGCCTCGGCCGCCCGCTCGAGACGCTGCGCGTCTCGATCACCGACCGCTGCAACTTCCGCTGCGTCTACTGCATGCCGAAGGAAGTCTTCGGGCGGGACTACGCGTTTCTCGAGCGGCGCGAGCTGCTGACGTTCGAGGAGATCGCGCGAATCGTCGCCGTCTTCGCCGGGCTCGGCGTCCGCACCGTGCGTCTCACCGGCGGCGAGCCGCTCGTCCGCCGCAACGTCGAGCACCTCGTGCAGCTGCTCTCGGCGATCGAGACACCCGACGGCGGCCGGCTCGAGCTGGCGCTGACGACGAACGGCTCCCTGCTCCCGCAGAAGGCGGAGGCTCTCGCAGCGGCGGGTCTGAGCCGCGTCACGGTCAGCCTCGACTCCCTCGACGACGAGGCGTTCCGCGCCCTGAACGACGTCGACTTCCCGGTGCAGCGGGTTCTGGACGGCATCGACGCCGCGACGGCCGCCGGGCTGCCGGTGAAGGTCAACGCGGTCGTCAAGCGCGGTGCGAACGACGCGGACGTACTCGGGCTCGCGGAGCACTTCCGCGGCAGCGGTCACGTCCTCCGCTTCATCGAGTACATGGACGTCGGGTCGACGAACGGCTGGCGGCTGGAGGACGTCGTCAGCGCGGAGGAGATCGTGCGCCGCATCTCGGAGCGCTGGCCGCTCGAGCCGGTGTCCGCCGACCGGCCCGACGCGACCGCGCGGCGCTGGCGCTACCTCGACGGCGCCGGCGAGATCGGAGTCGTCGCGTCCGTCACGCAGCCGTTCTGCGGCGGCTGCTCGCGGGCACGCATCTCCGCGGAGGGAAGGCTCTACACGTGCCTCTTCGCCGCGCGCGGACACGACCTCCGCGCCCCGCTGCGCCTCGGCGCCTCCGACGACGAGCTCAGAGAGCAGCTCAGTGCCGTCTGGACCCGCCGGACCGACCGCTATTCCGAGCTCCGTACGGCGGAAACGGCTTCGTTGCCGAAGGTCGAGATGTCCTACATCGGCGGCTAGCCACGCACGGCTGGCCCTCCTGTAACCCCACTGTTTAGAGTTGGAGCATGGAGCGGGTCGTCGCTCTGGGACGGAGGGTGCTTCCGCGCGGCTGGCGGGACTTCGGCTTCCAGCTCGTCATCTGGCTGGGGTTCTACTTCACGTACCTCGCCGTCCGCCACCTGACCGACCGGGATCCGACCAAGGCGGTCGTCAACGGCCTGCGCGTGATCTCGTTCGAGCGGCACCTGACCCACCATTTGTTCGAGCTGACCGTGGAAAGGGTCGCCGACTCCTCCTCGTGGCTCCTGACCGCGACGGCCTGGACGTACTGGAACTCGGAGTTCACGGTGATCGGCCTCGCGCTGCTCTGGGTCTACCTCCGCAGGCACGACGGCTTCAGGCGTTTCCGCAACACGATCCTGCTGGCCAACATCGTCGGCCTCGTCGGCTTCTGGTTGATGCCGACGGCGCCGCCGTGGATGTTCCCCGACAAGGGATTCGTCGCGGGCGTGAACCACTCGAGCGCGCTGCTGCAGTCCTTCGGGAACTCGTACGCGGCGATGCCGAGCCTCCACGCCGCCGACGCACTGATCGTCGGCTGGTTCCTCGTCGTCAACTCCCGCACGTTCTGGGCCAAGGCGCTCTGGGCACTCTGGCCGGTGTGGGTCTGGTTCTGCGTCGTCGCGACCGCGAATCACTATCTCCTCGACGTGCTCGCCGGGATCGGCGTGGCCGTCTTCGCGCTGCTGGCGACCGCGTGGCTGCCACGGCTCTTCGAACGCTTGCGGGCGGTCGGTCCGGTCATCGCAAACCTGCTATAGTCGGTCATAGCAGGATTGCGATGTTGGAGATGAATCAGACTCCAAAGTTCCGCCGTGTCCAGCATGGCTACACGAGTGGAGCCCGTTCACTGGCCGGCCGCTCGGTCACGAGCCTGGCGCGTACCCGCGTCACGCCGAACGTCCTCACGACGACCGGCGTCTCGCTCTGCCTCGCGGCGGCCGTCCTCGTCCCCTTCGAGAGCCACGGGAAGCTTCTCTTCTTCTGGCTCGCCGCCGGCGTCTTCGTCGTCGGTTCGGTCCTCGACATCCTCGACGGCGCGCTCGCACGCGTCGGCGGCAAGTCGACGCCGTTCGGCGCGTTCATCGACTCCACGACCGACCGGGTCGGCGAGGGTGCGATGCTCGCCGCGATCGCGCTCGTCTTCTCGCGGCACGGCGAGGACTGGGCCGTCGTCGTCGCGGTCGCGGCGGTGATCGGCTCCTTCCTCGTCTCGTACACACGCGCCCGCGCCGAGGCGCTCGGGCTCAGCGGGACCGTCGGCCTCGGCTCGCGCGCCGAGCGTGTCGTCGTGATCACGGCGGGGCTCGTCTTCGCGCCCTGGGGCGGCCTGCCCTGGGCGATCGTCTTTCTCGCCGCGACGGCCTGGCTCACGGTCGTCCAGCGCATCCTGCACGTCCGCAAGCAACTTCTTCACGGAGGCACGAATGTCGACCAACGGTAACTCGACGAACGGCCGCGCCCGGCTCGACGACGGCAAGGTCCGCGTCGCGATCGTCGGCGTCGGAAACTGCGCGAACTCGCTGCTTCAGGGCGTCGAGTACTACAAGGACGCGCCGGACGACCAGTTCGTCCCCGGCCTCATGCACGTCAACCTCGGCGGCTATCACGTCCGCGACGTCGAGTTCACCGCCGCCTTCGACGTCGTCAAGGGCAAGGTCGGCGAGGATCTCGCGGACGCGATCTGGGCGCACCCGAACGACACGATCAAGTTCGCCGACGTCCCGCAGACCGGCGTCAAGGTCTCGCGCGGGATGACGCACGACGGGCTCGGCAAGTACCTCTCGCAGGTCGTCGAGAAGTCGCCCGGCAAGACGGACGACGTGGTCGGGATCCTCAAGGAGACCAAGACCGACGTCGTCGTCAACTATCTCCCGGTCGGCTCCGAGGCGGCGACGAAGTGGTACGCCGAACAGGTGCTCGAGGCCGGCTGCGCGATGGTGAACTGCATGCCGGTCTTCATCGCGCGCGAGGACTACTGGGGCAAGCGGTTCGAGGAGAAGGGCCTGCCGATCATCGGCGACGACATCAAGTCGCAGGTCGGCGCGACGATCACCCACCGCGTCCTCACCTCGCTCTTCCGCGAGCGCGGCGTGCATCTCGACAAGACGATGCAGCTCAACGTCGGCGGCAACTCCGACTTCCTGAACATGCTCGAGCGGGAGCGCCTCGAGTCGAAGAAGATCTCGAAGACGAACGCGGTCACGTCGATGCTCGACTACGACCTCGGCGCCGGGAACGTCCACGTCGGCCCGTCCGACTACGTGCCCTGGCTGACCGACCGCAAGTGGGCCTACATCCGGATGGAGGGCTCGTCGTTCGGCGACGTCCCGCTCAACGTCGAGCTCAAGCTCGAGGTCTGGGACTCGCCCAACTCGGCGGGCATCGTGATCGACGCCGTCCGGCTGTCGAAGCTCGCGCTCAACAACGGCGTCGCCGGCGCGCTCGTCGGGCCGAGCTCGTACCTCATGAAGTCGCCGCCGAAGCAGATCGTCGACGACGAGGCGTACGAGCTGACCGAGCAGTTCATCCGCGAGAACGCGCGCGTCGCGACGACGCACGAGGCGGCGACGGAGGTCTAGCGATCCATGTTCGCGAGGGCGGTGTCGGCACGGGATTGGCTGACACCGCTCGCGGTCCTGATCCCGATCGGGCTGACGCCCGTCGGCGTCGTGGCGGCGATGGCCACGTGGCCGCCGCTGGCCATAGTCGCCGTGGCGGGCGGACTCGCTGCGACGATGATCGCCGGCCGCCGCACCTGCGGCGTGGCCGCCTCGCTCGTCGCGGCGGTGCTGACGTGGGTCGCGGCGGTCGTTTCCCTCGTCCTGTGGGTCGCTGTCAGCATCAACACGTCGATCTGCGGCAAGACCATGGACCACGCCTGGGCGTGGCTTCCGTTCACCGGCGGAGCCGTGGTGTTCCTGGCCGTCGGCAGCTTCGGCTTCCGCACGGGTCGCGCGAGCTCCGTCGTGCCGCTGGCGTTCCTCGGAGGCGTCATCGTGTTGTTCCTGCTCCTCGCAGCCGTCCCCGGCACTCACGAAGTCTGCGAGACCTAGCGTGACGAACGGCCTCGACATCCGTTCGGCACGCTCGGTCTCGCCGCGGGAGCGCGTGGCGCTCTTCAACGCCGCGTACGAGGGCTACCTCGTCCCGTTCCGCGTGGACGAGACGACGCTCGCATTCATGGACGACGCGTTCGACCTCGACCTGGACGCGTCCCGGGTCGCCTACCGTGACGGCGAGCCCGTCGGTCTCGGGAATCTCGGGCTGCGCGGCGAGGACGCCTGGATCGGCGGCGTCGGCGTCGTGGCGGGCGCGCGCCGCTCGGGCGTCGGTCAAGCGCTGATGCGCGCGCTGCACCAGCAGGCGCGGGAGCGCGGCGTGCACCGTGTGTGGCTCGAGGTGATCGTCGAGAACACCGGCGCGTTCTCCCTCTACGAGAAGCTCGGCTACCGCACGGTCCGCGACGTCGAGGTCTGGTCGCTGGCCGCGGCTGAAGCAGGCGACACGGCTGCGCGCGAGGTGCCCGCGGACGACGCGCATGCCCGCATCCGCGAGCTCGGGCCCGGGCGAGAACCCTGGCAGCGCGCCGACGGGACGCTCGCCCACTACGCCGACGCGCGCGGGATCGTCACCGGCACGGGGGCAGCCGTGTACCGGCAACCGGGGGAGCACGTCCAGCTCGTGCAGTACGCGGGCGAGCCCGGGCCGCTGCTGCGCTCGCTCCGTGGGCTCGGCCAGGTCAGCGTCCTCAACCTGCCGGAGAACGACGCCGCCGCGCACGTGCTGCGCGAGCACGGCGGCTCGGTCGTCGTCCGGCAGCACGAGATGCTGCTCGACCTCCGGCACTAGACTCGATCGAGTGCGGATCGCGCTCGTCACGCCGTTCGCCTGGTCGCAGCCGCACGACGTGAACGAGCACGTGGCCGTGCTCGCACGCGAGCTGCGCCGCCGCGGCCACGCGGTCACGATCCTGGCGCCCTCGAACCGTGCGCGCGATCTCGCGGCCGGACGGCGCGCGCTGCTGGGCGCGTTCGACGAGGAGGAGCTGATCGCCATCGGCCCGGCGGTCCCGATCTCCCGGCGCAGCCGAATGGGGGTGCCGGTCGGCGTCCGGGCGAGCCTCTCGCTCGCGCTGGCGCGCGGCAGGTTCGACGTCGTGCACGGCTTCGAGCCTGGGCTGCCGAGCCTCTCGTACCTCGCGCTCCGCGACTCGGCGGCGCTCACGGCGGCGACCTTCTTCTCGCCGGAGCGGCTCGGCTATCCGCCGGGCCGCGCGCAGCGCGAGCGACTGCTGGGACGCCTCGACGCGCTCCTCGCGACGAGCGAAGAGGTTGCGGAGGCCGCGACCGTCCGCTTCCCGGGCCGCTACGAGCTGGTGCCGCACGGGATCGATCCCGAGCTGTTCGCGCCCGTCGAGAAGAAGCGGCTCGTCGTGATGGAGTGGCGGCAGACGGAGCGGCCGCTGCTGCGCGCGCTCGTGCGCGAACTCGTGCAACAGCCGGGCTGGGAGCTCGTGCTCCTCCGCACGCGAATTCCGGCGTCCCGGCCCACGGTGCCGTCCCGGCTGCGCGGGAGGATGCGGGTCCGCACGGCCCGAACCGGCGCGGCGCGCGCGGAGCTGTTCCGCGCCGCGGCGATCTTCGTTCCTGCCGCCGAGGGCCTACCTCGGCTCGTCGCAGAGGCTCAGACCGCAGGAGTTGCGATCGCGGCTCCACCGGGCCGCGCGGAGCAGCCCGAGCTCGCCGCAGCCGAGACCGCGCGCATGCTCGAGGACGAAGCGTTCCGCGCACGCCGCGCCGCCGAGAGCCTCGCGACCGCGACGTCGCAGACGGCCGAGGCCCTCGCCGACCGCGTCGAGGAGGTCTACGACCGGCTCGCCTCCCGTCGGCGCAGCCACGCCTCGACCGAGCCAAACGAGGAGGGCGACTGGATCGCCGCCGACCTCCACCTCCACACGAGCTGGTCGCACGACTGCTCGATCGACGTCGACGAGCTGCTCGACCACGCGGAGGCTCAGGGGCTCGGCGCGATCGCGGTCACCGACCACAACGTCCTCGGCGGCGCCCTGGAGGCGGTCGAGCGCGCGCGCGGGCGGCGTCTCGTCGTGATCCCCGGAGAGGAGGTCAAGACGGCGGAGGACGGCGAGGTCATCGGCCTCTTCCTGCGCGAGGAGATCCCCGCTGGCATGTCCTTCGGCGAGACGATCGACGCCATCCGGGCGCAGGGCGGGCTCGTCTACCTGCCGCATCCGTTCGACCGCCTGCACGCGATCCCGAGCCCCGCGACGCTGCACCGCCACCTCGCCGAGATCGACGTGTTCGAGGTCTACAACGCACGCCTCCTCTTCGAGGCGTACAACGAGGAGGCGCTCCGCTTCGCCCGCAAGTACAACCTCACGGCAGGGGCCGGCTCCGACGCGCACGTCCTCGCCGGCGTCGGCACGGGCGCCGTCCGGCTGCGCCGCTTCAGCGGGCCGGAGGAGTTCCTCGTCTCGCTCCACGACGCCGAGGTGCTGCGCCGGCCGAAGTCCCTCGTCTACCTGCAGGGGCTGAAGTGGGTGGCCCAGGCCAAGGAACGGGTGCGCTGATCCCGAACTTGCTTGCGGGGCATCCTGTGACCGTGGCGAACGACGAGATCTACGAGAAATACCTGCAAAAGGCGATCACCGAGAGCAACGCGCTCGGTGACGAGCTCGCGCAGACGGCGGGAGGAGCCCGCGTGCCCGTGCTCGGCTCCGGCCATCCCCTCGCGGACGTCTTCCTGCTCAAGTACTCGCCGAAGGCTTCGGAGCTGCAGGAGGGGGTCGCGTTCTACGGCCGTGCCGGCAACGCGCTCCTCAAGTCGCTGCAGCGGCTGCACGTCGACCCGATGGCGATCTACGGGACGAACTGCCTCAAGTTCGCCGGCGGCGACGACGAGGAGTCGCGCCCGTTCCTCCTCCGCGAGCTGCACATCGTCCAGCCGAAGCTCGTCGTCGCGATGGGAGAGCCCGCGGTCGCCTTCCTCAACGCGGCGCAGTTCCCGCTCGCGCGCGAGATCGGGCTCGTCGACGGCGAGCTCCAGGAGTTCACGCCGACGATCCAGGGTCTCGTCACGCCCGACATCGACGAGTCGCTCGACGAGCAGCCGGCGAAGACGGCGTTCTGGAACGCCTTCAAGGTGCTCGGCGAGTGGTGGAGCCAGACACCTCCGTACTGACCCTGGACGCGGGGGCGCGCCTCCGCGCGGCCGCGTTCGTCCTTGTCGCCGCCGGCGTCGTGACCTGGGACGCCGTCGCACCGAGCCTGGACAGCGTCGGGCTCTGGCCGGAGGTAGCCGTCATCGCGGCGGGCGTGCTGCCGGCGACGCTCCTGCTGATCTTCCTCGCGCTGCCGCTCTGGTCGAGCCGCCGGGTCGTCGCAGTCGCGCTCGTAGTGTTCGCGATCGCAGCCGTCGTGACCTGGCGGGCCGACGCCCACCTCGCCTCGAACTTCATGAAGCTCGCCGCCTACGCGTGCGGAGGCTGGCTGTTTCTCTGGTTCTTCGAGGAGCTCGGCTGGGTCTTCATCATCGCGCTGATCATCCCCTTCGTCGACGCGATCTCGGTTGCCGTAGGGCCGACGAACCACATCGTCCACCACCATTTCGCGGTCTACTCGGCGGTCGCCGTCGCCTTCGTCGCGCCCGGCGGGAACGCAGCGGGCCTCGGCCCGCCCGACATCCTCTTCTTCGCGCTCTTCCTCGCTGCGACGGTGCGCTGGCACCTGCGGCCCGGCTGGACGTGGCTCGCCATGACCGGGATGTACTCGCTGACCCTCATACTCGCGAACGCCACCGACGCGAGCGGCCTGCCGGCGCTGCCGTTCCTCTCCGCCGGCTTCCTGCTCGCGAACGCAGGCCTCCTCTGGCGGCGGCTACGCCGCCGTCCCAGCGCCTAGGTCGGCGCGTGCTCGAGCAGCGCGACGCACTCGACGTGCGGTGTGTGCGGGAACATGTCCACCGGCGTCACCTGCTGCAGCTCGTAGCCGTGCTCCTCGCGTAAAGCCTTGACGTCGCCTGCGAGCGTCGTCGGATTGCAGGAGACGTAGACCAGCCGGTGCGCGCCGATGCGACCGAGCCGGCGCAGCGCCTTTCCCGCGAGTCCCGCCCGGGGCGGATCGACGACGACGACGTCCGGAGGCCCGGAACGCTCGAGCAGCTCCTCGACGACCTCGCCGACGTTGCCGGCGAAGAAGGCCGAGTTCGTGACCCCGTTGAGCTCGGCGTTCTCGAGCGCGCAGGCGACCGACTCCTCCGAGACCTCGATCCCCCACACGGTCAGCGCGTCGCGCGCGAGCGAGAGGCCGATCGTGCCGATGCCGCAGTAGAGATCCCAGACGGTCTCGCCGCCGGTGAGGCCCGCCGCCTCGCGTGCGAGCGCGTAGAGCCGCTCGGCCATGGCCGTGTTCGTCTGGAGAAACGCGTTCGGGCGGACACGGAAGCGCAGACCGCAGAGCTCCTCCTCGATCCACTCCTCTCCCCAGAGCAGCCGCGTGGGCAGATTCGTCACCTCGGCGGGCGTGTCGTTGACCGACCAGTGGATCGAGCGCACCTCCGGGAAGCGGCGGAGGACGTCGACGAGGTAGCCGGTCTCGAACCGCTCGCCCGGCGCGGTCACGAGCTGGACGAGCGCCTGGCCCGTGTTGCGGCCCTGGCGGACGACAAGATGGCGGAGATAGCCGCTTCCGTCCGCCTGCGAGTACGCCTCCAGGCCCTCCTCGCGCGCCCAGCCGCGAACGGCGTCCCGGATCCCGTTGCCGAGCTCGTCGGTGAGCCAGCAGCGCTCGATCTCGAGTACCTCGTCCCAGCGGCCGGCCCGGTGGAAGCCGAGCGCCGGGCCTTCGGGCCTGGAGGTGAACGAGTACTCGAGCTTATTGCGGTAGTGGAAGATCTCCGGCTCGCACGGGACGATCGCCTCGAGCGGCGGTTCGGCGATGCCCGCGAGCCGCTGCAGCGCGTCGCGCACCTGCATCTCCTTCTGCAGGAGCTGCGCGTCGTAGGCGAGATCCTGGAAGCGGCAGCCGCCGCAGGCGGGGAAGTGCGCGCACGGCGCGTCGACCCGCTCGGGTCCGGGCCGTAGGACCTCCGTCGCGAGCGCCTCGGCGTGGCTGCGCTTGACCTTCGTGACCCGCGCGCGCACGCGGTCTCCGGGGAGCCCGCGCCGCACGAAGACGACGAAGCCGTCGAGCCGCGCGACGCCGTTGCCGCCGTACGCGAGCGAGTCGACGTCGAGCTCGAGCTCCTCCCCCTTGGTCACCGGCGCGGCCACGCGCTCACCGTAACGGCGCTACGCGAGCGTCGTGACGTAGATCTTGCGCTCGCGCGGGCCGTCGAACTCGCAGAAGAACACGCCCTGGTAGGTGCCGAGCGCGAGCCCTCCGTCCCGCAGCGGGATGAGCACCTGCGGGCTCGAGGCGAGCGAGGCCCGGGCGTGGGACGGTGCGTTCGGCCCGTCCTCGTCGTCGTGACGCCATTCCCAATCGTCGCCGACGACCCGCTGGAAGGCGTTCTCGAGGTCGGTCACGAGCTCGGGATCGATGCGCTCGTTGATCGCGACGCCCGCGGTCGTGTGCGGGACGTACACCAGGGCCGCCGAGGCGCCGTTCGTCTCGGCGAGCGCCTCCCGCACCCGGTCGGTGATCTCGATCAGCTGCGTCTTGCGTTCGGTCCTGATGGAGATCTCCCGCACGGGTCTATCCTACGAACCCGCATGGCCGAGCCGCTTCAGCAAGGGGAGATCGACGCGCTCAGCGCGGAGGCCGACCGCTTTCTCGCGGAGCTCGACGAGGAGACCTACCTGCACTTCGCAGGCCTCAAGGATTCGTACGAGATCGCGCCGATCTACGAGCGGCACGAGCGCCTGACCGAGCTCGACACGGCGCTCGCGCTGGGCGTCTCGGTCGACGGCGACCGCCGCCGGCGCGAGTTGTGGAAGTTCGCCTGCGCGGGCTACCTCGGCAACTTCGTGAGCGAGGAGGCGGAGCGCGTGGCGGAGCTCGAGGCGACGCTGACCGCGGGGGTCGACGGCGAGGAGATCCCGTACCGGATGCTCAAGCCGCGGCTGATGACCGAGGACGACCGCGACGCCCGCGCACGGATCGAAGGGGCGCGGAACGAGCTGATCGAGGAGCATCTGAACCCTCTCGAGCTGCAGGCCGCGCAGGTCGGCCAGCGCGAGACGAAGAGGCTCGGCGCCGAGAACTACGCCGAGCTGTACCGGAGCTTCGGCTTCCCGCTCGACGACCTCGCGGAGCAGTGCCGCCGCCTGCTCGCCGACACGGAGGCTCTCTGGGAGGAGGCGGGCGACCGGTTCTTCCGCTCGCGCATCGGACTCGGGCTCGGCGAGGTGAAGCGCTGGGACGTGGGCCGCGCCTGGCGCGGTGACGAGTGGGACCCCGCGTTCCCGCCCGACCGGATGCTTCCCGCCCTCGAGGGTTCCCTCGCCGACCTCGGCATCGACCTGCACGGCCAGGAGAACGTCGAGCTCGACCTCGAAGAGCGGCCCAACAAGGATCCGCGGGCCTTCTGCTCGCCGATCGAGGTGCCCGGCCGCGTGGTCCTCGTAATGAAGCCGCAGGGCGGCCCCGACGACTGGCGCGCGCTCTTCCACGAGGCCGGCCACACCGAGCACTTCGCCCACACCGACGCGTCCCTCTCCCCGGAGGAGCGGCGGCTCGGCGACAACGCCGTCACCGAGGGCTGGGCGATGCTGATCGAGCACCTCACCACCGATCCGGCCTGGCTCGAGCGAAGGCTCGATTTCCCGCGCCCGTACGAGTACGCGGCCGAGGGCGCGGCGCAGCTCCTCTGGGTCGTCCGGCGCTACTGCGCCAAGCTCCTCTACGAGCTCGAGTTCCACGCGGCGGAGGACCTGGCGGCGCTGCGGCCGCGTTACGTCGAGCTGCTCACCGACGCGACCAAGGTCGAGCCGGCTGCCGCGGACTACCTCAACGACATCGACGACGGTTTCTACGCCTCGGAGTACCTCCGCGCGTGGGCGCTCGAGGCGCAGCTGCGCGCCTATCTTCGCGAGCGCTTCGGGAACGCGTGGTTCTCCCGCCGCGAGGCGGGGTCACTCCTGCGCGAGCTCTGGACGGAGGGCCAGAAGCCGACCGCCGACGAGCTGCTGCACGAGGTAACGGGCGAGACGCTCGAGCTGGCCGCCGTCGGCGACCGGATCCGCGAGGCGCTCGCCGCGGTCTGAACGGCGACGGGCGGCCGAGGCCGCCCGTCGCCCGCTTCCGAAGAGGAGGCCCTACTTCTTCTCGGCCTTCCCCTCGATCGTCTTCAGGCCGCCGCCGACGCCGATCTCGATCTTGCGCGGCTTGGGCTGCTCCGGCTTGCGAACGTGTACCTCGAGTACGCCGTGGTCGTACTTCGCCGAGACCGCGTCCTCGTGCAC
Organism: Gaiellaceae bacterium; assembly: GCA_035252585.1. Lineage (GTDB taxonomy): Bacteria > Actinomycetota > Thermoleophilia > Gaiellales > Gaiellaceae > Palsa-739. The sequence goes on along the minus strand of DATFCX010000040.1, from coordinate 7,931 downwards.
TCCCCGCGGCAGGCCGATCGTGCGCGAGAACGAGCCGAAGCGTCGCTCGAACCGGAAGTACTTCCCGTCCTCGACCTCGTGCTCGCGCGTGCGCTCGGCGCTGATCGTCAGCGCGCCGTCCTCGAGCTCGACGGAGATGGCGTCCTCGGGAATGCCGGGAAGATCGAAGGCGTACACGACCTCGTCGTCGGTCTCCCAGACGTCCGCGGTCGGGATCCAGCTCTGCGTGGCCTGGCCGTTGCCCTCGAGAAGGCCGTTCATGAAGCGGCTCATCTCGTTCTGCACGGCCGCGAGCTCACGGAATGGTTCCCAGCGAACAAGCGTGGCCATGTGGCTCCTCCTTGCGATGGAATACCTGTTACGTAGGCCAGGATAAAACCTCAGTCTTAGCTTGTCAAGTCCTCACGCACCTTAAACTCAGCCGATGCTCCCGCTCCGCGACAACGTCCCGGGACGCACGACGCCGTTCGTCACGGTCGGGCTGATCGTCGTGAACTTCCTCGTCTGGTTCTGGGAGCTGCGGAGCCCCGGCGTCGATGTGCACGTGTTCCGGGACGGCTTCTACCCCTGCGCCGTGGACGGGCCGTGCCATCTCCCGCCCGGATTCCACGCGCTGCCCTGGTGGGAAGGCGTGTTCACGGGGATGTTCATGCACGCGAGCTGGGAGCACATCCTCGGCAACATGCTGTTCCTCTGGATCTTCGGCAACAACGTCGAGGACGCGCTCGGCCACGTCCGCTTCCTCGTCTGGTACCTCGCCGCCGGCGTCGCGGCGATGGCGGTTCAGACCGCGATCACGCTGGCGTTCGCCGGACCGGCCGCCGCGAGCATCCCGAACATCGGGGCGAGCGGCGCGATCGCCGGCGTGCTCGGCGCATATTTCGTGCTCCTCCCCCGCGCGCGCGTGCTGACGCTGATCTTCTTCGGGATCATCCTCATCCGCGAGATCCCGGCCTTCTGGTTCCTGGGTATCTGGATCGCGCTGCAGGCGTGGACCGGCGGGCTCTCGCTGCTGCATCCACAGTCGGGTGGCGGCGTCGCGTTCTTCGCCCACATCGGCGGCTTCGCGTTCGGGCTCGCGACGGGTCTCGTCCTGCTCGCCGCGAACCGACGCCCCCGGGTACCGCCGCCGCGCCACCCGGCGTGGTGACGATTTCCTGAGCTAACGCTGAGGATTCGCCCGGAATGCACCGGGCATGCCAGGCGTTGAATCGGTCATGCGTACCCAAGAAGAGATCCACGCGGAGATCGAGGCCCTGAGCGAGGAGCGCACCGCTCTCTGGCACCGGCTCTCCGACCGGCACGATCCGGACGTACGCGCCGAGATCCACGAGATCGACGCGCAACTCGACCGCCTCTGGGACGAGCATCGAGCCGTCCGTGCCCGCCTGCGCTTCGGCGACCGCGAGAAGATCGTCGCCCGCGCACGGGTCGAGGAACGGCTCGAGCGCGCAGCCTGAGCCGAACCGCGCTCTACACTGAAGCTCTCTCGGGGCGTTAGCTCAGCTGGGAGAGCGCCGGCTTTGCAAGCCGGAGGTCACCGGTTCGATCCCGGTACGCTCCACCTGAGGGACCCGCCGCTACGCGGCGGGCGCCCACCACAGGCCGGGCTGCGGGAGATCGTCCGGATAGCCGTAGTGGGTGAGCAAGGCGCGCTCGTCGTCGAGCGCCTCGCGCACGTCGGGGTTGAGGTCGCCCAGCATCTCCAGCAGCGCCGAGCCGACGGGCCAGCCCCGCACGCGCTCCTGGGTCGCGGGATCCTCCCCCACCACCCAGAAGACGTGCGGCCTCGCCGCAGTCGTCACCACGTCGCAACCTCGCTCGCTGTGCACGTGCGTGCCATCGCGTTCGATACGTAGGTCGGCGCGTCGGGATCACACATACCCGTTCGGATAGCTCCGGGCCACCGGAGGTCCATAACGCAGTCGAGGCGATTCGTCGCAGTGGCGGGGCGGGTTGCGGCCTTACTGGCCGAGCGTGACGTCTGACGGAAGCACAGGTGTTCGAGATCTACGGTCCCTGGCGCAACCCGCCCCCTCCCTATGTAGAGGAGCGTCCCCGATCTGCCTAGCCTCGCCTCGCGAGTTGGGCGCTCGGGCTTCGCAGCGCCCGAGAACAGCCCGGTGAGAGGGGGGCGGGTTGCGCCCGATGTCGGACGAGACGCTCCGACGATGGGGGCCGCTCAAGAGGGTCTTGCCGTCGATGACGCAACCCGCGCCGCAACTCCATATCTACATCGTGGTCCGCCCCTATGCCTAGCGTTTGGGCGCTCGACCTTCGCAGCGCTCTGCGCGGGCGTAGAGCAGGCCCGGCACCCCGCCGAGGTCCTGCGGCCGGCCGGCCGTGTGCTCCTCCACGACGTGCTCGACCCGGAAGCCCGCTCGCGCCAGCCCGTTGAGGTAGTCGCCGAGCGGCCGGTGATAGGCGTACGCGGGGAGCCAGTCGACGGGAACGACCTTGAAGTAGCGGTGGTCGAGGAGATAGTCGTCGACGATCTCGACGTGCGAGCCGTAGCAGGGGTGCACGATCGAGAACACGAACCAGCCGTCCTCCCTCAGCACGCGGGCGACCGACCGGATCGTCGCGGCCAGATCCGGAACGTCCATCAGCGCCATGTGGCAGACGACACCGTCGAAGCTCGCAGCTCGGAGCGGGGCCAGATCCTGCACGTCGCCCCGGAGATAGGCGATGCCGCGCGGCTCGGCGGCCTCGTGCCGGAGTGCGTGGCGCAGCATCTCCTCGGAGATGTCGATCGCGGTGACCGCCGCGCCGAGGCTCGCGAGCAGCCGCGCGTCCTGACCCTGGCCGCACGCCAGCGAGAGGACCTCCTGCCCGGCGACCTCGCCGATCAGCTCGGAGAGGATCGGATCGACGAGACCCGTCCCGTCGGGATCGCGCGCGCGGCTGTAGGCGTCGGCGACCTCGTCGTACGCGGGCATGTCCTCCTTCATAGCACCGGTCACAGCTCGCGGACGAAGAAGAGGCCCTTCTCGAACTCGCCTTTCTCGACGAAGCCGAGCCGGCGGGCGAGCCGGAGCGATCGCACGTTCTCGGGCTCGATCGCGAGGGTCGCGACGGTGTGCGGTGTGGCCTGGCTCAGGTGCCGGAGGAGCAGCTCGACGGCTCGCGACGCGTAGCCGTTGCCGCGCGCGGCCGGAAAGAGGTAGTAGCCGAGATTGACCTCGCCGGGCCGGAGCCAGGCGTGCTCCAGGTCGTAGTCGACCCAGCCGACCAGCTCGCCGGCGACCCAGACGCAGGCGATGGGGCGCGGGCTCTCCGAGCCGGGGCCGAGCCAGCGGAAGAACTCCTCGTCCCTCCCCTCGATCAGCAACTCCGCGTCACCGGGACGCGGCGGCCTGAGCGTCACCACGCCGTCCGTCACGACCTCGACCTCCGGCTCATCACCCACGGGAGCCGAGGTTAGTCGCGCAGGGCCCGCAGAACCACGACGCCGGCGACGATCACGAGACCGGCCGCGACGTTCAGCATCGGCGTCACGCCTAGGCTCTGCGCCGCGACTCCGCCGACGAGGGCGCCGGCGAGGCTGAAGAGCGCGCCGCTCGCTCCGAGCGCGGCGAAGACACGTCCGCGGAAGTCCTCGCGCACCGTCGTCTGGACCAGCGTTTCGATCGCGACCGAGGAGACGACCGACGTCGCGCCGCCGAGCAGCGAGAGGGCGAGGGCCAGCTCCAGCCTCGGCACGTCGAACTTGACGATCAACGCGGCCCCGGCGATCAGCGACGTCCACCCGACCAGCACCCGCGGCGTGAAGCGGGCGCCCCAGACGCCGGCCGCGAGCGAGCCGAAGATGCCGGCCACGGAATGCGCCGTCAGCAGGAGCGCGTAGATCTGCGGCCCTCGGTGCAGCGCGTCGCGCACCCAGGCGACGTAGAGCGGATCGAGCATCGTGCCTCCGAACGTCATCAGCCCGAGCACGCCGAAGAGGACGGCGATCGCGCGCTCGCGGCGTATGACCCGCAACCCCTCGCGCCACTCCCCGGAGAAGGAGGCGGGCTCCGCCGTGCGAACCCGCGGCGCCACGGTCACCCCAGCGATCATGAGCCCCGCCGCGAGGAACGACGCACCGTCGGCGAGCACGACCGGCGTGAGCCCGAAGAGCCCCAGCAGCAAGCCGCCGAGCGGAACGCCTACGAGCCGGGCCAGACGGCTGTTCAGCGCGGTGAGCGAATTGGCGGCGAGCAGGACCTCCGGGGCCACGAGAGACGGGAGCAGAGCGCTCTCGGCCGGCTGCGAGAACGAGGCGAGAACCGACTGCCCTGCGGCGACCGCGTACACGACCCACAACGGCCCCCCGTGGGCGACGACGAGCAGAGCGGTCACCGCCAGCGCCTGGAGCGCGTTGGTGACCACGAGGAGGCGCCTCCGGTCGAGCCGGTCGACGTAGACGCCGGCGAACGAGCCGATGAGGATGCTCGGGCCGAGCTCCGCCGCGATCATCCCGGCCGTCGCGATCGTCGAGTGCGTACGCTCGAAGACGAAGAAGGGCAGGGCGGCGTACAGGACCCAGTCGCCGGCGACGGAGACGAGCCCGCCGAACCAGAGCAGCGCGAAGTTGCGTTGCCGCAGAAGACGGATCACGGCGCTGCCTATGCGACGCCGAGCAGGGCGTAGGTCGCGCGATCGAAGGCGACCTCGACTGTGCGGCCGCCGCCGAGGGACCCGTGCACGACCGCGATCAGGCCGCGTTCCTCGCGCACCTGGACGAGCCGCCGCGGACGCAGCTCACGCACGGAGGGAAGGCCGTTTGCGATGCCGACGAGCGACGACCAGACCTCCTCGCCGCAACCGCCACACCGCACGTACAGCCCGCGGTTCCCTCCCTCCCGCACGTGCGCTCGCACGACCACGGGCCGGCCGCAGCGGGTACACGGCACCGCCGCGCTCGCTCCACCGGAGAAGTACTGGACCGCCCACTCTCCGACCCTGCGGAACATCGCGGTCGGCCGCTGGAGGCCGCTGACGAGCCGTGCGAACTGCGGGTTCTCGAGCGGATACCGGACGAGCATCCCGCTGCGAGCGCAGGAGACGCACGTGAATTCGATCTCCTTCGGCGTCCGGCGCATGAGCAGCTTCCGGGTGCCGCACTGCGGGCACATGCTTCCCGAGGGACGCCACTCGGCCTCGGAGAGGGCCCGCCGCAGCGACTGCTTGCCGCGCGTCAGACGCATCGAGACGGCGGCAGAGCTGATGCCGAGCGAGCGCGCGATCTCCTGATGCGTTCGGTCGTGGACGTACCGCTGCACCATCGGGTCACGGCTGTCGGGCGGGAGGAGCTCGAGCAGCTCGGCGATGTCGTCCTCGGCAGGCGCCGCCGGCTCGGGAAGCTCGGCGACGGGAACGGGCAGGCGGTTCCGGGTGCGGCTCCAGCGGAGACAGACGTTGCGCGCGATCGCCGCGAGCCAGCGGTCGCCGCCCCGCGCGTCGGTGAGCTTGTGCCTGTGCCGCCACGCCTCGAGCAGCGTCTCCTGGGCGAGATCCTCGGCGACCTCGCTGTCGCCCGAGATCGCCGCGCACAGCCGCACGAGCCGCGCCCGTTCGCTTCCCCGCCACACCCCAGCATCGACCATTGCCGTCATCCTCACCCACAAATCGCGCGCACGCGAGCAAAATCAACGCGGTTACGACTCGTACCCGGTTGCCACCAGCCGGTTTCGAAGCCACACTTCCCCCTGTGAGTGACGGACCTGACCTGCGGAACCGCTACGAGCACGCGCTCGCGGAGGTCGAGGAGATGAAGCGGTCGCTGCGCGAGCATGCGCAGCACGTGGCCGCCCGCGAGAAGCAGCTCGAGGAGATGCGCCTCGACGTGGCCGGCCGGCAAGGCCGCCGGCGCGCTCCCGAAACCGCCGGTCCGGACCGCTCCGACGAGCTCGCCCGTGCCATTGCGAAGGCGGAGAAGCGCGAGCGTGAGGCGGTACAGGAGCTCGCTCTCGCCAAGGCCGAGCGCGAGCGTCTCGACGAGCGCGAGCAGGCGATCCGGAAGGTCGAGCGGGAGCTCGCGGGGCTGCGCATGCAGCTCCTGGACGAGCGGGCGCGACTCGGCGGCGACGCCGCGGCCGAGCCGGAGCCGGGGCGGGAGGCCGACCCCGAGAGCGAGCCGCCGCCTCCCACGCCGCTGCCGAAACCGCCGGCCGGACCGGACCTCGAGCCGGCCGCCGGCTCGAAGCCTCAGCGAAACAGCATGCTGGCCGACCCGCAGCTCAGGAAGCACCGCTAGAGCCACCAGTCGCGCTGGTATCGTCGGCGGTTGGCTCGGGGGGGCGGGCGAGGGGCCCGCTACCGCGGCCGCCTCGACATGTCCACGTACGTGAACCCCGTCGACCCACCCGACCTCGGCATGCTGCCGACCTTCCGGCGCCTGCTCCGGCTCTGGGGAGAGCAGTGGAAGCTCGGCGTGTTCGGGCTTTCGTGCTCGCTCTTCTACACGCTGATCTCGATCGCGATCCCGTTCCTGATCCAGCAGGCGATCGACAACTCGATCAACCCGACCCACCACCATCACCGCCAGGCGCTCTGGCCCTATCTTCTTGCGGTCGCCGGTCTCGCCGCCGCGCGGTGGGTGATCAACGTCAATCGACGCTATGCGACCTCTCGGATCGGCATCCGGATCGAGGCGCGCATGCGCGAGCTCCTCTACCAGGCGTACCTCCGCTACCCGCGCGCCTTCTACGACCGGCACGCCACCGGCCAGGTGCTCTCCCGCGCGACGAACGACCTGTACCCGATCCGCTACTTCATCGGCTGGGGTCTCGTGCAGGGGATGCAGAGCGTGATGATGATCATCGCGGCCGGGATCGTCCTCACCTTCGTCGATCCCCGCCTGACGCTCTACGCGGCCGTCGCGCTGCCGCCGATCGGGTTCGTCGCCAACCGCTTCGGACGTCGCGTCTCGCCGATCTCGCGCCAGGTGCAGGCGCGGAAGGGCGACGTCACCGAGGCTGCGGACGAGGCCGTGGTCGGGATCGAGATGGTGCAGGCGTTCGGCCGCGAGGACGACGTGCGCGAGCGCTTCGGCGATCGGGCCGAAGGTGTCCGCTCGGCGGCGCTCCGCCAGGCCGGCGTCGAGTCGCAGCACGTGCCCGGCCTCTACTACCTGCCCGCGCTGTCGGTCGCCGCCGTCGTCTTCTTCGGCGGTCGCGCCGTCATCCAGGGCGACCTCTCGTTCGGTCAGTTCGTGCTCTTCGAGACGCTCCTGCTGCAGCTCGTCTGGCCGCTCGAGGCCATCGGCTGGATCCTCGACCTCGCGCAACGCGCGCTCGCGTCGGCCGGCCGCAGCTTCGGCTGGCTCGAGGGGATCGAGCCGCTGCCCGAGCCGGCGACCCCGCGGCAGCTCCCGCCCGGCCCGCTCGACGTCCGTTTCGAGCGCGTGAGCTTCGCGTACGGCGGTGAGGTCGACGTGCTGCACGCACTCGATCTCGTCGTCGAGCCCGGCGAGATCGTCGCCGTCTGCGGGCCGACCGGCGCCGGCAAGACGTCGCTCCTCAATCTGCTCCCGCGCTTCTACGACCCGACCGGCGGACGCGTCCTCGTGGGCGGAGTCGACACGCGCGACCTCCCGATCGCCCAGCTCCGCGCCGACGTCGCTCTCGTCACACAGCGGCCGGTGCTCTTCTCGGTGCCGCTGCGCGAGAACCTGACGGCCGGACGCGAGGACGCCGACTGGGACGCGGTGCTCGCGGCCTGCGAGGCCGCCGGCGTCGACGCCTTCGGGCCGAACCTGCCGGACGGCTACGACACCCTGATCGGCGAGCGCGGCGTCAACCTGTCGGGCGGCCAGCGCCAGCGGGTCGCGCTCGCGCGCGCGCTCGTCACCGGCGCGCGAGTCGCCGTGCTCGACGACCCGCTGTCCGCCGTCGACACGCTGACCGAGCGCCGGCTCGTGCAGCGGCTCCGGCCCGCGCTCGAGGGGA
>DATFCX010000039.1:0-20252 GCA_035252585.1 Gaiellaceae bacterium | reverse complement strand
AGGGGCCGCGGCCCCGGCCAGGGAGCGCGTCCCGCCTCCGCCCGTCCCGGCGCGCGCGATCGCGCACGCGGGCAGGACAACGTGGAGCAGCCGCGCACCGACGAGCAGGCAACGTCCGCCGAGGGGCGCGAGCAGCCGGTGATCGAGCCGCAGGTCGAGGTCACTCCGCAGGAGGTCGCCGAGGCGCCGGACACGACGACGCCGAAGCAGCAGGTCGAGGATCCGACGAAGCTCGAGCAGTCCGGCGACCCCTCGCAGGAGAAGCCGAAGCGCAGCCCGCGCAAGACGAAGCCGGAAGCGTCGGCGGCAAAGCCGCCGTCGCCCAGCAAGGGCGAGTCGCCTTCGGCGTCGGGGAAGGACGGTGAGAGCTGATGCTCATGCCGAAGAAGACCAAGTTCCGCAAGGTGCATCGTGGCCGCCGAGCCGGCTACGCGAGCGGGCAGACGGCCGTCCAGTTCGGCGACTACGGGCTCAAGGCCCTCGACGCCGGCTGGATCACGAACCGCCAGATCGAGGCGGCCCGGATCGCGATGACGCGCAAGATCAAGCGCGGCGGCAAGGTCTGGATCAACGTCTTTCCCGACAAGAGCTTCACGAAGAAGCCGGCCGAGACGCGCATGGGATCCGGCAAGGGGTCGCCCGAGGGCTGGGTCTGCGTCATCAAGCCGGGCCGTGTGATGTTCGAGCTCGCCGGCGTCCCGGAGCCGCTCGCCAAGGAGGCGCTCCGCCTCGCCGGCCAGAAGCTCGCCGTGAAGACGAAGGTCGTGAAGAGAGAGGAAGAGCTCTTTTGATCAGGGCATCCGAGCTGCGGGACCTGAGCGACGACGAGCTGGAGCACCGGCTTGCGGAGCGGCGGCAGGAGCTGTTCAACCTCCGCTTCCAGTCGGTGACCGGCGCACTCGAGAACCACGCGCGCCTGAAGCTCGCCAAGCGCGAGATCGCGCGCATCCTGACCGTTGTGAACGAACGCGAGGCAGAGAAGGCAAAGGCAGTCAATGGCTGAGAAGAACGAAGAGCAGATCGAGGAGACTCCGGCTGCGCCGGAGTCGAGTGAGGAAACCCCGGTAGAGACTGAGGCGCCGGTCGACGAGCCGACCTCCGACGAGCCCGAGGCGCCGGCCGAGGAGCCCGTGGCTGAGGAGCCTGCTGCCGAAGAGGCCGCTGCCGAGGAGCCTGCTGCCGAAGAGCCTGCTGCCGAGGCGGAGCCGGTTGCCGAACAGCCTGCTGCCGAGGAGCCTGCTGCCGAAGAGTCTGCACCCGAGGAACCCGCTGCCGAAGAACCCGCTGCCGAACCCGCCGCCGAGGAAGCTGCTCCCGAAGAGGCAGAGGCCGCCGCGCCCCAGTCCGAGCCGAAGAAGAAGCGGAAGCGACTGCCGCGCCGTCTGCGCCCGCAGAAGACGCGGCGGCGTCCGGCTCCGAGCGCCGAACGCAGGCCGATCGTGCGCGAGCCGAAGCCCGAACACGAGCGCGGCCGGCGTCAGGAGCGCCGCGGCGTCGTCGTCTCGAGCGCGATGGACAAGACGATCGTCGTCAAGGTCGAGCTGATCAGCTCGCATCAGCGCTACAAGAAGGTGATCCGGCGCAGCGTCAAGTTTCACGCGCACGACGAGCAGAACACGGCCAAGGTCGGCGACGTCGTCCGCATCGTCGAGACGCGACCGCTCTCCGCGACGAAGCGCTGGCGCCTTGCCGAGGTCGTGGAGGCTGCCAAGTGATCCAGCAGGAATCGCGCCTCAGGGTGGCCGACAACACCGGCGCCCGCGAGATCCTCTGCATCCGCGTCGTCGGCGGTCATCACCGCCGCTACGCGCGGGTCGGCGACATCATCGTCGGCACGGTCAAGACCGCGACTCCGCAGGGCGCCGTCAAGAAGGGAGAGGTCGTGCGGGCGGTGGTCGTGCGCACGAAGAAGCCGTTCGGCCGTGACGACGGCACGACGATCGCCTTCGACGAGAACGCCGCCGTCATCATCGATCAGCAGCGCAACCCGCGCGGCACGCGCATCTTCGGCCCCGTCGCGCGCGAGTTGCGGGAGAAGAACTTCATGAAGATCGTTTCGCTCGCTCCGGAGGTGTTGTGACGTGGCTCAGACCATGAAGGTACGGAAAGGCGACGTCGTGCACGTCCTCCGCGGCAAGGATGCCGGCAAGGAGGGACGCGTGGTCGAAGCGCTGCCCAAGCAGGGCCGCGTCGTCGTCGAGAACGTCAACATCGTCAAGCGCCATCGGCGCCCGCGCCCGATCCAGAACACGACGGGCCTCGGCGGGGCGGCGATGGTGCCCGGCGGCATCATCGACCTCCCGGCGCCGCTACCCGTCTCGAACGTGATGGTCGTCTGCCCGGTGTGCGGCAAGCCGACCCGCGTGGGGACGGTGGAGAAGACGATCAAGGACAAGACGGTCCGCGTGCGGGTCTGCAAGCGACCCGGCTGCGGCGAGGAGATCGATCGGACATGACCGCCGTCGCCGACACCTACACGCCGCGCCTGAAGGAGCGGTACGAGAACGAGATCCGGCCTCGGCTCAAGGAGGAGCTCGGGCTCGACTCGATCATGCAGGCTCCGCGTATCGAGAAGATCACGCTCAACATGGGCGTCGGCGAGGCGAAGACCGAGTCGAAGCTGCTCGACTCCGCGATCGAGGAGCTGACCACGATCGCCGGCCAGCGTGCCCAGATCCGACGCGCCCGCAAGTCGATCGCGCAGTTCAAGGTGCGTGAGGGGATGCCGGTCGGCGCCCGCGTGACGCTGCGCGGTGCGCGCATGTACGAGTTCCTCGACCGGCTCGTCGCGATCGCGCTGCCGCGGATCCGGGACTTCCGCGGCCTGAGCCCGCGCTCCTTCGACGGCCGGGGCAACTTCTCGCTCGGCATCCGCGAGCAGCTCATCTTCCCGGAGATCAACTACGACGACATCCAGCAGGTTCGCGGACTCGACGTGACGATCACGACGAGCGCCGAGACCGACGAGCACGCCCTCGCGCTGCTGCAGGCACTCGGCCTGCCCTTCGCGGACGGCGACAGGAGGAACGAGTAATGGCCAAGACGTCGCTCGTCGTCAAACAGCGGCGACCCCAGAAGTTCAAGGTGCGCAACTACACGCGCTGCAACCGGTGCGGCCGCCCGCGCGCGGTCTTCCGCAAGTTCGGCCTCTGCCGGATCTGCCTCCGCGAGCTCGCGCACCAGGGCGCGATTCCCGGCATGACGAAGTCGAGCTGGTAGGAGAGAAACGGTGCTGACCGATCCGATCGCAGACATGCTCACCCGCATCCGCAACGCCAACAAGGCGCTGCACGAGCACGCGGCGATGCCGAGCTCGAGGATGAAGGTGGACATCGCCAAGCTCCTCAAGGAGGAGGGCTACATCCGCGACTACCACGTGGAGAAGGGAGATTCCTTCGATACCCTGGTCATCGACCTCAAGTTCGGCCGCAACCGCGAGCGGGTCATCTCCGGCCTGAAGCGCGTGTCGAAGCCGGGCCGCAGGGTCTACGCCCGGAAGGACCGCCTTCCGCGCGTGCTCGGCGGGATGGGCGTCGCGATCCTCTCGACCTCGTCCGGTCTCGTCACGAGCCGCACCGCGCAGGAGCGCGGCATCGGCGGCGAGGTCGTGGCCTTCATCTGGTAAGCGAATGAGCAGAATCGGCAACGCACCCATCCCGGTCCCCGACGGCGTCACCGTCACGATCGAGCCTGCGCGCGTCGCCGTCGCCGGGCCGCTCGGCACGCTGCAGCAGCAGGTGCCGACGCGGATGAAGATCGAGCAACGGGACGGCGAGGTCGTCGTCTCGCGGCCGACCGAGCGCGGCGAGGATCGCGCGCTCCACGGCCTCACGCGTTCGCTCGTGGCGAACATGGTCCAGGGCGTCACGCAGGGCTTCGAGAAGAAGCTCGAGATCCAGGGCGTCGGCTACCGCGCTTCCCTCAGGGGCACCGACCTCGAGCTGAACGTCGGCTACTCCCACCCCGTCACGATCAAGCCGCGCACCGGCATCACGTTCGAGGTGCCGACGCCGACGGAGATCTTCGTCAAGGGAACCGACAAGCAGATGGTCGGGCAGACGGCCGCCGAGATCCGCAAGGTGCGCCCGCCCGAGCCGTACAAGGGTAAGGGCATCCGCTACGAGGGCGAGTACGTCCGCAGGAAGGTCGGCAAACGTGCCTAGCCTCACGGTCAGAGACGCCCGCCTCCGGCGCCACCGCCGGGTGCGCGCGAAGGTGCGCGGCACCGCCGAGCGGCCGCGCCTCGTCGTCTTCCGCTCCAATCGCGGCATCGAGGCGCAGCTCGTCGACGACGAGAACGGCCGGACGCTCGCGTCCGCGTCTCATCTCGCGCTCGCGAAGTCGTTCAAGGGCGACAAGACGGCGCAGGCCGAGGCCGTCGGCAAGGCGCTCGCCACCGCTGCGAAGGGAGCCGGCGTCGGCACGTGCGTCTTCGACCGCGGCGGTTACCTCTACCACGGACGCGTGAAGGCGCTCGCAGAGGGCGCCCGCGAGGGAGGACTCGACTTTTGAGCACGATCGAATACACGGAGACGCGCGAGCTCAAGGAGCGCGTCGTCGAGATCAACCGCGTCGCCAAGGTCGTCAAGGGCGGCCGGCGCTTCTCGTTCACGGCGCTCGTCGTGGTCGGCGACGAGGTCGACCGCGTCGGCGTCGGCTACGGCAAGGCGCGGGAGGTGCCGCTCGCGATCACGAAGGCCGTCGAGGACGCGAAGAAGAACCTCTTCACCATCCCGAAGCACGGCTCCACGATCACGCACGAGGTGCTCGGCACGTTCGACGCGGCCAGGGTGTTGCTGCGCCCCGCCTCGGAAGGAACCGGCGTCATCGCCGGCGGCGGCGTGCGCGCGGTGCTCGAGCTCGGCGGCGTCCGCAACGTGCTGGCGAAGAGCCTCGGCACGACGAATCCGATCAACATGGCCAAGGCCACGGTCGCCGCGCTGCAGGATCTGCGCCGGCCCGAGGACGTGGCGAAGATCCGCGGCAAGCGCATCCACGAGGTGCTGCCGCTGCCGGCGACGCCACCCGCCGAGGAGAAGCCCACCCAGGTCGAGGAGGCGGCTGCGGCTGCGGCTGTCGAAGCCGAGCCCGAGGCCGCCGAAGCGGCGCCGGCGGCCGAGGAGACCGCCGTCGAGAAGACCCAGGCGGAGGAGCCGGCTGCCGAGGCCGAGCCTGCAGCAGCAGAGCCCGAGGCTCCGGTCGAGCCCGAGACGCCCGCGGAGCCCGCCGCCGAGACCAAGCCGAAGCGGCGCACGCTGCGTAGGAAGAAGGACGACTCCTAGTGGCCAGGCTTCGCATCACCCAGGTTCGGTCCCAGATCGGGCAGTCCGAGCGACATCGGGGTACCCTGCGAGCGCTCGGTCTCGGCCGCATCGGTCGCAGCGCCGAGCACGAGGAGTCACCGGCGCTCGCCGGCATGCTCCGCAAGGTCCGTCACCTCGTGAAGATCGAGAACACCTGAGCCGAATGCCCGAGAAGCAGCTGAATCTCTCCAATCTCTCGCCGGCGCAGCCGCGCGAAGACCGCAAGCGCGTCGGGCGCGGCCTCGGCTCGGGCAAGGGCCGGTACTCCGGCCGCGGCATCAAGGGCCAGAAGTCGCGCTCGGGATCCCACAAGATGCCGGCCGGCTTCGAGGGAGGCCAGACGAACATCTACATGCGGATCGGCAAGCTGCGCGGCGCGACGTCGGCCGACGCGATGCCGATCGGGCCCTTCCGCACGTACACGCAGCCGGTCAACGTCCGCGACCTCGACCGGTTCGACGCCGGCGCCGAGGTGACGCCCGAGACGCTCGTCGAGAAGCGCCTGATCAAGAACACGCGCACCGACGTCAAGCTGCTCGGGGTCGGCGACGTGACGAAGAAGCTCACGGTCCGCGTCCACGCGATTTCCGCGTCCGCGCGGGAGAAGATCGAAGGGGCCGGCGGCACCGTCGAGCTCCTGCGCGAGCCGAAGGCGCCGAAGAAGCGCCGTCACAAGGGGAAGCCCGCGGCAACCGAGGCGCCGGAGACGGCGGCCGACGAGCAGCCCGAGTCCGCCGCCGAGGAGCAGCCCGCAGCCGAGGAGACGGAAGGCACAGAGGAGTCGGAAGGAGCCGGGGACTAGATGCTCACCTGGCTCACCAACGCCTGGCGCGTGCCCGAGCTGCGCCGGCGCGTCCTCTTCACGGCCGGAGTGCTGGCCGTCTACCGGTTCGGCTCGTGGGTGCCGGCGCCCGGAGTCGACGAGAAGGCGCTGCAGTCGTTCTTCGGCGGTGGTGGGGGAAGCGGCGTGCTCGGCCTGCTGAACCTCTTCTCCGGCTCGGCGCTCTCGCGCTTCTCCCTGTTCGCGCTCGGGATCATGCCGTACGTCACGGCTTCGATCATCTTCCAGGTACTCGCCGTAGTCGTCCCGTCGCTCGAGCGCCTGCAGAAGGAGGGCGAAGCGGGGTACGCGAAGATCACGCAGTACACGCGGTACCTCACGGTCGCGCTCGCCGCCGCGCAGGCGACCGGCTACGCGTTCCTCTTCAAGACCCAGGGCGCGCTGCCGAACGCGAACTCCGGCCGGTTGCTCATCATCATCCTCACCCTCACGGGCGGCACCGCGCTGCTCATGTGGATGGGCGAGCAGATCACGAAGCGCGGCATCGGCAACGGGATCTCGCTCCTGATCTTCGCCTCGATCCTCGCGTATGCACCGTCCGGGATCAGCGGCTGGATCAACGGCGGCACGACGGGGCGGCTGTTCTTCCCGATCATCGCGCTCGCGATCGTGGTCGCGGTGGTGTTCGTGATGGAGGGACAGCGGCGGATCCCGATCCAGTACGCACGCCGCCAGCTCGGCAACCGGCAGACGACCGGCGGCTCGACCTACATGCCGCTCAGCGTCGTCATGGCGGGCGTCATCCCGATCATCTTCGCCGCCGCGATCCTCGCACTCCCCCAGACGATCGGCAGCTTCGAGACGAAGTGGAACAACTGGCTGACGGTCAACTTCAGCCCCACCGGCTGGAAGTACCTGCTCGCCGAGGCGATCCTGATCATGATGATGACCTACTTCTATACGTCGGTCGTCTTCAACCCTGTCGAGCAGGCCGACAATCTGCGCAAGTACAACGGCTACATCCCCGGCATCCGCCCGGGGCCGCCGACCGCGGCGTACTTCGACCGCGTGCTGAACCGGCTCACGTTCCCGGGATCGCTGTTCCTGGCCGCCGTCGCGGTGGCGCCGTCGATTCTCATCGCGCAGTTCCACTTCTCGCAGGCGACCTACCGCGCCCTCGGGGGCACCTCGGTGCTGATCGTCGTCGGCGTCGCCCTCCAGACGATGCGCCAGATGGAGTCGCAGATGGTCATGCGCCACTACGAAGGCTTCCTGCGCTAGATGTCCTTCCCTCGGTCGGGCATCCGCTAGATGAACATCGTCGTGCTGGGGCCGCAAGGCTCCGGCAAGGGCACGCAGGCCGAGCGGATCAAGGCGACGTACGGGATCCCGCACGTCGCGACGGGGGACATGCTCCGAGAGATGCGCGAGCTCGACACACCCGTGGCTCGCGAGCTCAGGGCGGTGCTCGACCGCGGCGATCTCGTGAACGACCAGCTCATGATCGACCTGATCCGCGAACGCCTCTCGCGTGGCGACACCGTCGGCGGCTTCGTCCTCGACGGCTTCCCGCGCACGATGCCGCAGGCCGAGGCGCTCGACGATCTCCTCCGGGAGCTCGGCCGCGATCTCGACGTCGTCTTCGACTTCCAGGTGCCCGACCGCGACGTCGTGCTGCGAAGGCTGCTCGCCCGGGCGGCGCAGGAGGGTCGTTCCGACGACACGCCGGAGGCGATCCAGCGCCGGCTCGAGCTCTACGACCGCGAGACCGCGCCGCTCGTCGAGTACTACCGCTCGACCCGGGGCAACGTCGTCGGCGTGCACGCCGACCGCACGGTCGACGAGGTGTTCCGCGAGATCGAGGACGCGCTCGCCGAGGCCGTCCGGCACGGAAAGGCGCCGGTCCGCTGATCGTCCGCAAGTCCGAGGCCGAGATCGAGGCGATGGCGCGCGCCGGCGCACTCCTCGCCGAGACGCTCGCGCTCGTGGGGGAGCACCTCGAGCCCGGCGTCGAGATGCGCGAGCTCGACCGCATCGCCGACGAGCACATCGAGTCGAAGGGCGGCCACCCGACCTCGAAGGGCTACAAGGGCTTTCCTGCCGCGCTCTGCATCTCGCCGAACTCGATGGTCGTGCACGGTATCCCGGACGGCTATCGCGCGCGCGAAGGCGACCTGATCTCGCTCGACCTCGGCGTCACGCTCGACGGGCTCGTGGCCGACAGCGCCGTGACGCTCCCGGTCGGCGAGATCTCGCCCGAGGCGCAGCGGCTGCTCGACGTCTGCCGCGAGGCGCTCGGGGCCGGGATCGAGCAGGCCCGCGTGGGCAACCATCTGTCCGACATCTCGCACGCTGTCCAGACGGTCGTCGAAGGGGCGGGCTTCTCGGTCGTGCGCAGCCTCGTCGGGCATGGAGTCGGCCGCTCCTACCACGAGGACCCGCAGATCCCGAACTACGGGCCGCCCGGCCGTGGGCCGCTGCTGCAGGAAGGGATGACGCTCGCGATCGAGCCGATGATCACGGCCGGCGAGCCGGACGTCTATGTCCACGCCGACGAGTGGTCGATCTCCTCCGTCGACGAGTCCCTCGCCGCGCACTTCGAGCACACCGTCGCGGTCACGGTCGAAGCCCCCCGCGTGCTCACGGCTGCCGGAGCCCCTTTGCTACGATGACCCCCTTCGCGCACGGCTCTGCCGTGCGCGTGTGCGCGTCTGAGACTCCTATTCACTGAAGGGAATTTGCCTACCAAGGAAGAGAAGATCGAGGTTGAGGGCGAGGTCGTCGAAGCGCTCCCGAGCACGATGTTCCGGGTGCTGCTCGACGGGGGTGGCCACACCGTGCTCGCGACCATCTCCGGGAAGATGCGGAAGCACTACATCCGGATCCTCCCGGGCGACAAGGTCAAGGTCGAGCTCAGCCCGTACGACCTGAATCGCGGTCGGATCACCTACAGGCACCGCTGAGCCGATGAAAGTCCGTCCGTCCGTCAAGCCCATGTGCGAGCGGTGCCGCGTCATCAAGCGGCACGGCACGACCATGGTCATCTGCACCAACCCGCGGCACAAGCAAAGGCAGGGCTGAGCCATCGCCCGAATCGCCGGAGTCAACCTTCCGAACCAGAAGCGGCTCGAGATCGGGCTGACATACATCTACGGCATCGGCCAGCCGACCGCGCGCAAGATCGCTGCCGAGCTCGGCCTCAGTCCCGACACGAAGGTCAAGGACCTCACCGACGAAGAGGTCACGAAGCTCCGCAACTTCATCGACTCGAACCTCGAGGTCGAGGGCGACCTGCGCCGCGACCGGCAGCAGGCGATCAAGCGCCTGTCCGAGATCGGCGCGTATCGGGGCATCCGCCACCGGCGCGGGCTCCCGGTGAACGGGCAGCGGACGAAGACGAACGCGCGCAGCCGCAAGGGCCCGAAGAAGACCGTCGGACGCGGAAAGAAGGCCAAGTAGCGTGCCGGGAACGAGAAGGCAGGCGGCCACGCGCGGCCGCACGCGTCGCCGCGTCCGGAAGAACATCGCCATCGGCCAGGCGCACATCAAGACGAGCTTCAACAACACGATCGTCGCGCTCACCGACCGCGAGGGGAACGTGATCGCCTGGGAGTCGGCCGGCTCCGCCGGCTTCAAGGGCTCCCGCAAGTCGACGCCGTTCGCCGCGCAGGTGACTGCCGACGCCGCGGCGCGCAAGGGGATGGAGCACGGCCTGCAGAAGGTCGAGGTCTTCGTCAAGGGCCCGGGCTCCGGTCGCGATACGGCGATCCGGTCGCTCCAGGCTGCCGGGCTCGAGATCCTGTCCGTCAAGGACGTGACGCCGCAGGCGCACAACGGCGTCCGCCCGCGCAAGCGGAGGCGCGTCTGATGGCTCGCGATCTCGGTCCGAAGTGCCGTATCTGCCGCCGCGAGGGGATGAAGCTCTTCCTCAAGGGCGAGCGCTGCCTGACGGAGAAGTGCGCGATCGAGCGCCGCTCGTATCCGCCGGGCGAGCACGGCCGGGGGCGCATCAAGCAGAGCGAGTACCTCCTGCAGCTGCGCGAGAAGCAGAAGGCGCGCCGCTACTACGGCCTGCTCGAGAAGCAGTTCCGCAACTACTACGACAAGGCGTCCAAGCGCTCCGGCGTGACGGGCGAGGAGCTGTTGCGGATGCTCGAGACCCGGCTCGACAACGTCGTCTACCGGCTCGGCTTCGCCGTCTCGCGCGCGCAGGCGCGGCAACTCGTCCGCCACGGCCACTTCCAGGTCAACGGGCGGCGCGTCAACATCCCGAGCTACCAGGTGCGGCCGAACGACGTCGTCACCGTCGCGTCGAGCTCCTCGGCGCAGCAGGTGATCCGCGACGCCACCGATCTCGTCTCGACCGTCGCTCCCTGGCTCCAGGCCGACCACGACGGGCTGACCGGCAAGGTGCTGAAGCAGCCCGAGCGCGACGAGATCGACACGCCGGTACAGGAACAGCTGATCGTCGAGCTCTACTCGAAGTAACGGAAAGAGGGAACTTCTTTGGCGACTAGAGAAATGGACTTCCAGATCCCGAAGATCGTCCACGAGGACGTGGACGACCACCGCGGGGTCTTTGCGATCGAGCCGCTCGATCGCGGTTTCGGTCACACGTTCGGCAACTCGCTGCGGCGCGTGCTGCTCTCCTCCCTGGAGGGCGCCGCCGTCACGTCCGTCAAGGTCGAGGGCACGGCCCACGAGTTCACGACCCTGCCGGGCGTCCGCGAGGACGTCACCGACATCATCCTCAACCTCAAGAACCTCGTGGCCCGCCTGCACGGCGAATCGCCCGAGATCGAGGTGCACATTGCGAAGAAAGGCCCGGGCTCGGTCACGGCCGCGGACATCGAGGCGCCCGCCGACCTCGAGATCCTGAACCCGGAGCTCGAGATCGCGAACCTGTCCGACAAGGGCAGGCTCGAGATCACGCTGACGATCGGCCGCGGCCGCGGCTACTCGCCGGCGGAGCTCAACCGGGGCGCGCAACACACGATCGGCGTCATCCCCATGGACTCGATCTTCTCGCCGGTGCGGCGCGTCGCGTACCAGGTCGAGGCTGCGCGCGTCGGCCAGCGCACGGACTACGACCGGCTCACGATCGACATCACGACCGACGGCTCGGTCGAGCCGAAGGACGCGCTCGGCGAGGCTGCGGAGATCCTCATCCGCCAGCTCGCGATCTTCACCGACCTCGACCGGATCGAGGGCTTCGGCGAGGCCGCGCCCGTCGACGGCGGCGTCACGCCCGAGGCCGCGCTCGCGCACGGGATGGAGAACTTCCCGATCGAGGAGCTCGAGCTCGGCGTCCGCTCGTACAACTGTCTCAAGCGGGTCGGGATCGAGACGATCGGCGATCTGGTGATGAAGACCGAGCAGGAGCTGGCCGCGATCCCGAACTTCGGCAAGAAGTCGATCGAGGAGGTCCGCGAGACGCTCGCGCAGCACGGCCTTCATCTCCGCGGCGAGAACGGCTCCGGCGGCTTCGAGTAGGGGACGGCTGCGATGCGCCACGCTCGCACGGGAAAGAAGCTCGGCCGCGACGCGGCGCACCGCAAGGCGCTGTACTCCAACCTCACGTGCTCGCTCATCGAGCACGGCCGGATCCGCACGACCGAGGCGAAGGCGAAGGCCGTCAAGCCGTTCGCCGAGCAGATGATCACGCTGGGCCGGCGCGGCGACCTCCATGCGCGCCGGCAGGCGCTGTCCGTTCTCCGCTCGCAGGAGGCCGTGCACAAGCTCTTCGCCGACGTCGGGCCGCGGATGGCGGACCGGCCCGGCGGCTACTCGCGGATCGTGAAGCTCGGCCACCGGTCCGGCGACGCAGCCGAGATGGTCTATCTCGAGCTCGTCGACTTCGAGCCGTAGACGCTAGTGCGCAACGGGGGTGCCCAGGATTGAGCCCAATCCTGCGCTCACCGCGGCGATGAGGATTCCCGCGAACGTGACGATGGCGAGCGCGCGCACGAACGTGTCCTGGAAGAAGCGCCAGCGGAAGTAGGCGAGCATCAGCAGCTCGAACGCCACGACCGCGACCGCGAAGAAGAGGGCCACGTGGTAGTTCGGAATCAGGAACGGCAGCGAGTGGAAGATCCCGCCGAGGAACGTCCCGCCGCCGGTGATCGTCCCGCGCACCCAGGGGCTGCCGCGGCCGGTGAGCTCGCCCGTGTCCGAGAGAGCCTCGGAGAAGCCCATGGAGATCGCGGCGCCGAGCGACGTCGCGAGACCCGCGATGAAGGCGTAGCGCGTGTCATGGGAGGCGAGGACGACGGCGAAGATCGGCGCGAGCGTCGAGAGCGAGCCGTCGATCAGGCCGACCATCGCGGGCTGGACGCGCTGGAGAAGGAATGCGTGCTCGTCGCTCATGAGGTAGAGTATATCAATCGGTGTGCAAGTAATAGAGCATAAGGCACGCCTGACAAATAGCGTCAGGATTCCCTGACGTGCGCCTCATCCTGACGCTCGAGTACGACGGAACGCCGTTCCGGGGCTGGGCGGCCCAGCCCGGGCTGCCGACGGTGGAGGGCGCCCTCCGCGCCGCGCTCGCGGAGACCTTCGAATCGGTCGAGAGCCTCGCCGTCGCCGGGCGCACCGACACCGGCGTCCACGCGCTCGGGCAGGTCGTCTCGGTCGACGTCGAGGGCGGGCCTCCGCCGGAGCGCACCGCGGCAGCGCTCAATCCGCGCCTCCCGGACGAGATCACCGTGCTCTTGGCCGCCGAGGCGCCGAAGGACTTCCACGCCCGCCACTCGGCGCGCTCGCGCAGCTATCGCTACCGGCTCTTCACTCGCTCGACGCCGTCACCCTTCGAGCAGCGCCGGAGCTGGTGGCTGCCGCGTCCGCTCGACGAGGAGGCACTCGCCGTGGCGGCGGCGACGCTTGCCGGCGAGCACGACTTCCGCGCGTTCACGCCGACGCAGACGCAGCACGACGTGTTCGTCCGGGTCGTCGAACGGGCGGAGTGGGTGCGGCGCGGCGACCACCTCGACTTCGAGATCACTGCCGGCAGCTACCTCCGTCATATGGTGCGCAGCCTCGTGGGCACGATGGTCGAGGCGCCCGGCGCGGTTCCCGAGCTCCTGAACGGCCGCGCCCGCTCCGAGGCGGGAGCGACCGCGCCGCCGTGGGGGCTGTATCTCGTGGCCGTGTCCTACTAAGTAACAGACTGTTACTAGTGCCGGGGGAGGCGGCTCGGTTCCTCGCGGCGCTCGCACACGATCGCAAGTAACAGTCTGTTACAAGCCGATGCGGAACGTCGCGATTTCGCCGGCTTCGAGCTCGAGGCCGCCGTCGGCGTCCTCCTCCTCCTCCTCGTCGAGGCGGATGCGCCGTACGGGGACGCTCAGGGTGAGTGTCTCCGCCTGCGGGTTCGGGTTGAAGGCGCGGAGGACGAGACCGGCCCCGTCCTCCGCCTGCTTGAGGCAAGAGAAGGCGACGTCTCCGCCGAGTTCCAGCGGCGGCTCGAACGGGTCGCCGCGTAGGAAGTCGGTGCGGTAGTCCTGGCTCGCGCGCACGAGGGCCGCGTTCGAGAGCCGGTCGCCGTCGAAGCGGAGCGCGTACTCGAAGACGTGTCGCCCGCGGCACTGGGCGTCGGGGGTGGCGATGTCCGGGCCGGCGGCGAGCGGGCGTGTCGGCAGGCCGGACGGGCGCGAGATCGTGCCGACGCAGCGCAGGAGCGTCAGTCGCAGCCCGTCTGCGGCCGCCTCGTACTCCGGCAGCCCCCTGGTCAGGAGGACGAGCGGGCCGAGCGCGACGGCACCGAGGGTATGTGCCGTGGGCACGGGCGGCTCGACCCAGTCCGCGCGCGGCGGCGCAGGCACGAGGGGGCGCCGGACGAGGGCGAACTGGCTCTCCGCTCGCACCTCGTCTGCGCCGCTGTCCGACCGTACGAGAACGCGAAGGCGGTGATCCTCCACGTCGTTCTCGACGACGCTCGTGAGCTCGTAGCGGTCGTCTCCGAGCGGGGCGCGGATCGTCGTCTCGATTCGGATCCCCGGGAGCTCGTGCTCGAGCACGAGCGCGTCGTCTTCCCGGCGGGACGCGACCAGCCGAGCCGAGGCCGCCTCTCCCGAGGGACAGAAGGTGTACAGATCGCCGATGTCCGGCTCGTCCTCGAAGGAGAGAAGCGTCGCGATCGCGTCGAGGTCTGCGACGGCTCCGCGCTCGAGCGGCTCCGGCCTCCGCCCGCAGAAGCCGTCGAGCTCCACGAGCTGCCCGTCGACGACCCGTCGACGCCGGTACGGGAGCGTGTTGACGTACGCGCCGCCCACGCCGAGCGCCTCGCGTTCGGCGTAGTCGAGCGTCCGGTCGAGCTGCTCGTAGCGGACGAGCATGTCGCGGTGCACCTCGTCGCACGAGCAGCCGCAGATCGAGTCGTGCGGGTGGTTGCGGAGCAGGTCGCGCCAGGCGAGCCGCAGGTCGGCGGCCGGGTACGGCGCGTCCTCGCGCAGGGCCCGCAGCGCGGCGGCGGTCTCGATCGAGAGCAGGCGCCGCTCCGCACGCTCGTTCGCCTGCTTGAGATAGACCCGCGCCGAGTTGACGCCGCGCAGGACGTTCTGGAGCCGGCTGCCGACGAGCTCGCCCTCGTGCACCGGCAGTCCGTCCGGCGCCGGCGCGTGGTCGTCGTAGCGGCCGATCCGGAACCCTGCGCCGTAGGCCCTCTCTAGTCCGCCGAGGATCTCCGGCAGCTCCGGTTCGATGGGCAGGTGGTCGGAGCCGTTCGCGAGCACGATCTCATCCTGACCCGCGCCCCGCAGGACGTCTCCGAACCGCTCGACGATCGCAGGGATGCGCTCCTCGGCGTCGTGGTACCAGGTGAGCCGCGCGAAGTTGTCGTAGTGCGGGAGCATCTGGCACGCCACAACCTCGGCCGGCCCGGCGCGCCAACGGAAGACGACGCCGACCTCGTCGATCTCGTCGCCCATGCCTCGCGAGAAGAGAAACGTGCGGATGCCGAAGCCTGCGAGGATCTGCGGCAGCTGCGCCGGATGGCCGAAGCTGTCGGGGAGGTACCCGGCGCCGCTCGGCTCCACCCCGAAACGGCGGCAGACGCGGCGGCCGAGCAGGAGGTTGCGGACGAGCGACTCGCCGCCGACGAGGATCTCGTCGGGCAGGACGTACGAGGGCCCGACCTCGAGTCGTCCCGCGGCGAGCAGCTCGCGCAACCGCCCCTCGTTCTCCGGACGCACGTCGAGGTAGTCCTCGAGCACGATCGCCTGACCGTCGAGCGTGAACGAGGCGAAGGACGGGTCGCGCTCGAGTGTCTCGAGGACGCCGTCGACGACCATGCCGAGCCGGAGCCGGAACTGCTCGAAGGGCAGGTACCACTCGCGGTCCCAGTGTGTGTGCGGGACGACGAGGTAGCGAAAGTCGGACACCCCGGCCAACGGCCGGAGCCTACTGACGCCGCCGATACGATCGAACGGATGCGCTTCGAGACCGTTCTCTTCGACCTCGACGGCACGGTCGTCGACTCCGGCGCGATCATCCTCGCCTCCATGCGGCACGCGACTCGCGAGGTGCTCGGGCGCGACTACTCCGACGAGGAGCTGCTGCAGGCGGTCGGCGGCCCAGGCCTCGAGGCGCAGATGTCGGCGCTCGCTCCCGACCAGGTCGAACGGCTCGTCGACGTCTACCGAGCCCACAACGAGCCGCTGCACGACGACCTCGAGGCCTGCGTGGGGATGGAGGACGTGCTCGTGCGCCTTCGCGACGAGGGCCGGCGTCTCGGCGTCGTCACGGCGAAGCGCCGCGCGACCGTCGAGCTTGCGTTCGCGCGCGTCCCGCTCGGGCACCTCTTCGAGGCCATCGTCGGCGGCGACGAGACCGAGCGGCACAAGCCGGATCCGGAACCGCTCCTCCTCGGCGCCGAGCGGCTCGGCGCCGACCCCGCCGCGACCGCCTACGTCGGCGACTCGCCGTTCGACGTTCGCGCGGCGAAGGCGGCCGGCATGTTCGCCGTCGCCGTCACGTGGGGCCGCATCCACGAGCGCGCGCGGCTCGAGAGCGAAGAGCCGGACGCGATCGTCGACCGCGCCGAGGAGCTTCTTGGCGTCCTCTAAGACGGCATCCGCCTCCGCCCGCGCCGCCGAGCTGCGCGACGTCCTCAACCGCGCGCTCATCGCCTACCACGTCGAGGACGAGCCGATCATGGAGGACGGGGCCTACGACGCCCTCTACGACGAGCTCGTCGCGCTCGAGGAGGAGCATCCCGAGCTCGTCGAGCCGGACTCGCCCACGCGGCGTGTGGGCGGGCTGTCGGACCGCTTCGAGAAGGTCAGGCACCTCGAGCCGATGGGCTCGCTCGAGAAGGTGACGACCGAAGAAGGCCTGCGCAAGTGGGACGACGACGTCCGCAAGCGCCTCGGCACCGACGAGCCCGTCGCCTACGTGCTCGAGCCGAAGATCGACGGCCTCGCCGTCAACCTGACCTACGAGAAGGGCGTGCTCGTGCGCGGAACGACGCGCGGCGACGGAGTGCAGGGGGAGGACGTCTCGGCGAACCTGCGCACGATCAAGGCCATCCCGCTGCGCCTGACCGGCGACGCGCCGGACGTGATCGAGGTCCGGGGCGAGGTGTACCTGCCGTTGAGCGGCTTTCGCGAGCTGAACGAGCGGCTCGCGGGGACGAAGCAGAAGCTCGCGCCGAACCCGCGTAACGCCGCGGCGGGCAGCCTGCGCCAGAAGAACTCCGCGATCACCGCCGACCGTCCACTCTCGATCTGGGTCTACGGAACCGGGCATCGCGAGGGCGTCGAGTTCGAGACCCAGTTCGGAATGCTCGACTGGCTCCGAGAGCACGGCCTGCGCACCAATCCGTATGCCGAGCGGCTCGAGTCGATCGACGAGATCGCAGCCGCCTGTGTTGAGTGGGAGAACCGCCGGATGGAGCTCGACTACGAGATCGACGGCGTCGTGATCAAGGTCGACTCCCTCGGCCAGCAGCGACGCCTCGGCGCCCTGCACTCCCGTCCGCGCTGGGCGCGCGCCTACAAGTGGGCGCCCATGACGGCGGTCACGCGGCTGCTCGAGATCCGCATCCGTGTGGGCCGCACCGGCGCGCTCAATCCCTGGGCGATCATGGAGCCGGTGCAGGTCGGAGGCGTCACCGTCACCCGCGCGACCCTGCACAACGAAGAAGACATCAACCGCAAGCAGATCCGGCAAGGCGACGACGTCATCGTCCAGCGCGCCGGCGACGTCATCCCGCAGATCGTCGGTCCGGCGGGGCCGCACCGGTGCGGCACGAAGGTGTTCCGGATGCCGACGCACTGCCCGCTCTGCGGGACGGAGATCGTGAAGCCGGAGGGCGAGGCGATGCACCGGTGCCCGAACCGGGCGTGCCCGTCGCGCGGCCTCGAGACGCTGATCAACTGGACCGGCGTCGCAGACATCGACGGCGTCGGCGAGCAGACGATCCGCATCCTGTGGGAGAAGGGCCTCGTGCGCTCACTGCCCGGTCTCTACCGCCTGACGAAGGAGCAGCTGCTGGAGCTGGAGGGGTTCGCGGAGATCTCCGCGAGCGCTGCGATCGAGTCGATTCGACGCTCGAAGCAGGTGGCGTTCTCGCGCGTCCTGCTCGGGTTGAACATCCCCGGCATCGGCTGGGTGCTCGCGCGTAATCTCGCGAGCCATTTCGGCACCGTCGACCGGCTGATCGCAGCGACCCCGGAGGAGGTGGCCGAGGTCGAGGGCTTCGGCTCCGACCGCGCCGAGGACGTGGTCGACTGGTTCGCCGACGAGCAGAACCGCACGCTCGTCCAGGAGCTTCGCGACCTCGGCCTCCGCTTCGAGCTGGACGAGAGCGAGAAGCCGCGCGCGGGGCCGCTCACGGGCCGCACGTACGTGATCACCGGCACGCTCGAGCGCTTCTCCCGCGACGAGGCGCAGGACCGGCTCGAGGCGCTCGGGGCGAAGGTGACCGGCTCCGTCTCCGCGAAGACGACCGGCCTCGTCGTCGGCGAGGAGCCGGGCGCGTCGAAGCTCACGAAGGCGCAGAAAGCCGACGTGCCGATCCTGTCGGAAGCCGAGTTGCTGCAGCTGTTGGGCGACAGCTAGGAGCCGCCGGATCGCACGGCCGCGGCGAGGACCTGTGCGAAGCGGTTCTGGGACCGCTCGGCGTTCGGTGTCCGAACCGGGCTGCCGTTCTCGAGGATCGAGAAGACGTAGCTGTCGCCGACGAAGCCCGAGAGCGACGAGGCGTTGGCGGTCGTCCCGGTCTTCGCGCGCACGAGGCCGTGCGCGGGCCCGGTGCGCATGCGGCTCTCGAGCGTGCCGGTCTCTCCGGCGATCGGCAAAGCGGGGATGACGTACGGCCGGAGGTCGGCGTCCTGCCACATCGTCCGCAGCAGCGTGGCCAGGCTGAACGGCGTCCAGCGATCGAGGAGCGAGAGCCCGGAGCCGTCCACGATCCGCACGCCGCCGAGCGGCACGCCCGCCGCCTTGAGGAGGCGCCGCTCGACCGCGATCCCGGCCGCCGCCGAGCCGCCGTTGCCCTGCACCGCGCCGACCTCCTTCAGCAGCATCTCGGCGTAGAAGTTGTCGCTGAAGACGTCCATGTGGCGCAGCAGCGTCACGATGCGAGCGGACTGGACCTCCGCCAGCGGCACCGCGTCGGCCGAGGCGACCCCGACGACGGCGGCGCGGTGGACACTGATCCCGGCGCGGCGCAGGTCTCGTCGGAAGAGCTGCGCCGCCGCCAGCGCCGGGCGCGGCGTCTCGAACCGACCGTTCCACCCGCGGTCGACGATCAGCGCCGAGAGCGCAGGAGACTCGTGGAGGTAGAACTGCGCCTTCCAGCCGAGCCCGGTGCGGCGCGTATCGAACCAGCTCTCGTCGCCGAGGATCCGCCCGGTCACGCGCCTGATCCCGGCAGCGCGGACCTGACGGGCGAGCGAGTTGACCTGGGCGGCGGACAGCGCCGGATCTCCGTAGCCCTTGAGCACGAGGTTCCCGCGCCAGGTAGTGCCGCTCTGCTGCCCCTCGCCGAGCACGTCGGTCTCGATGCGGAAGGAAGGGCCCAGCGCGGTCAGTGCCCCGAACGTCGTCGCAAGCTTCTCGTTCGACGCGGGCCGGAGCGGGAGCAGCGAGTTGTGGGCGAAGAGCGTCTCGCCGGTCTCCGGGTCGAGGACGATCGCGCCCGTCCGTGCCGGGCTCACGTGCCTGGCGTGCAGCGCCCGGGCCAGCAGCTGCTGGAACGTGCTGCGTGAACCCGCCTGGGCGGCGGGGACGAGGAAGAAAGCGACGATTGCCACTGCCGTTGCGGCAAGACGGAGAGGCACGGTCTTTCCATTTTTCAAGCGAGACGCCAAACGTCAAGGCCAATGGGTCGGTCGACATCGGAAGATGGGCCGGGCGGCCCATTCCCGCATGCGCTCGACGACCCGATAATCGTGGGCCGATGCCGCTGAGGGACGAGATCGCGGACCTGCTCAGAACGCCCGAAAACGGGGCCGGCGCGCCCAGCCTCGACACGATCGAGTCGACGCTGACGAGCGGCTATGCGGCTGCGCTCGAGCTCGAGGCCGAGCGGTTGCGGATCGAGCGACGGCTCGGCGAGGTCGTGCGCGACGCCGGCGAGGTCTCTGCGCACAGCGTGGCGAGTGAGCTCGCGGAGCTCTCCGAGCGTCTCGAGACTGCGGACGAGGAGCTCACGCGACTCCGCTCGCTCTTGCGCGGGCTCCAGCTTCGCGCCCGCGCGCATCGCCGCGGGCGCCGCTAGACGATTCCGCTGCGGACGGCGTAGACGGCCGCCTGGATGCGGTTGTCGATCTGGAGCTTCATCAGGATGTTCGAGATGTGGTTCTTGACCGTCTTCGGGCTGATGTGCAGCTCGGCTGCGATCAGGGCGTTGTCCTTCCCGTTCGCGATCAGCTTCAGGACCTCGATCTCGCGGTCGGAGAGCTCGGCGTGGATGATCTCGGCGATCTCGGGCTGCGCGCTGGTCGCGCGCACGCGCTGGAGCACCTTGGCCGCGATGTGCGGCGAGATCAGGGACTCGCCACGGGCGGCCGAGCGGATGCCGGTGACGAGGTCCTGGATCGAGGCGTCCTTGAGCAGGTAGCCGCACGCGCCCGCGAGGATCGCGTCCATCACGTCGCTGTCCTCGTCCGAGATCGTCAGCATCACGACGCGAGTGAGCGGCGCCGCCTCGGTGATGTGCCGCGTCG